>CALWNP010000007.1 GCA_944382835.1 uncultured Gemmiger sp. | reverse complement strand
ACCATTCTGGCGCGGGTGCTCTCCTCCCTCTGCAATTATCTGCTCAATTATTTCCTCGTTTTCCACAGCCACACCGCCCATGGCCGCTCGGCCAGCCTGTACACCATCATCACCGTCCTCAAAACGATGGCCAGTGCCTTTCTGGTGGCCGGTCTGGTGTCGGTGCTCCCGCTGGGCACCCCCGAACTGGCCGCCAAGATTCCGGTGGACTGCACCCTGTTTTTTCTCAACTACCTGCTGCAAAAGCGGCTGGTCTACGTCGGATAGTCAAAGGAGGCCTTTGCCATGCTCGCCTACACCTACACTGCTCCTGGCACCTTCACCCTGCTGGAAAAGCCCCGCCCGGTGCTGCAGGACCCACGGGATGCCCTGGTCCGGGTGACCCTGGCCAGCATCTGCACCAGTGACCTGCACATCAAGCACGGCTCGGTGCCCCGGGCGGTGCCGGGCATCACGGTGGGCCACGAGATGGTGGGTGTGGTGGAAGCAGTGGGGGAGCAGGTGAAGACCGTCCGCCCCGGCGACCGGGTCACCGTCAATGTGGAGACCTTTTGCGGGGAGTGCTTTTTCTGCCGCCACGGCTATGTGAACAACTGCACCGACCCCAACGGCGGCTGGGCACTGGGCTGCCGGATTGACGGCGGTCAGGCCGAGTATGTCCGGGTGCCCTTTGCTGACCAGGGACTCAATCCCATCCCCGAGGGAGTCAGCGACCGGCAGGCGCTCTTTGTGGGGGATATCCTGGCCACCGGCTATTGGGCGGCCCGGATCGGGGAGATTCATCCCGGGGACACCGTCTTCATCATCGGGGCGGGGCCCACCGGCATCTGCACCCTGCTCTGCGCCATGCTGCACCAGCCGGGGCGGATCATCGTCTGTGAGCAGGACCCTGCCCGGCGGGAGTTTGTCCGGGCCCATTATCCCACGGTCCTGACAGTGGCCCCCGAGGAGGCGGTGGACTTTGTCCGCAGCCACAGCGACCACGGCGGCGCCGATGCGGTGCTGGAGGTGGCCGGTACCCCCGAGAGCTTCCGCCTGGCTTGGCAGGCCGCCCGCCCCAACGCGGTGGTCACGGTGGTGGCACTGTACGATGGTCCCCAGCAGCTGCCGCTGCCCGAGATGTACGGCAAAAACCTGACCTTCAAGACCGGCGGGGTGGACGGCTGCGACTGTGCCGAGATCCTGGAGCTGATCCGGCAGGGAAAGATCGATACCACCCCGCTGATCACCCACACCTACCCGTTGGCCCAGATTGCCGAAGCCTACGCCCTGTTTGAGGAGCGCCGGGACGGGGTAATCAAGGTGGCCATCCAGCCCTGAAGACAGTACAAGCCCGATGATCCCTGACGGATCACCGGGCTTGATTTTGTTGTACTAGATGCCGGCGGCGCTCAGTCGCAGTCTTGCTGGCGGCGGTACTGGTTGCCCTGGCCGTGGCCCTCTCCCTCGCCATGATGGCCGGAAGCGGACTGGCTGTTCTCAGCAGTCTCGGCGGTCTGGGCGGTGTCGTGGTCCTCCTCCTGGCAGTCGTCGATGAGCTGGTGGATCTGCCGCATGGTCATCCCCGCAATCTCCTCGGGGGGGTAGTCGTCGGTGTATTGCTGCAGATCCAGATAAGCCTGGTACTTGCCGTAGGAGAGCCCCAGATCGTGGGCGTGGGAGACCTCCTCCTGGCTGACCTGACAGCAGAGGGCGTTCTGGTTGCCGTCGGTGCAGGCCGAGACATAGTCGTAGATCTCCTGCCCCTGCTTGGGGTTGGACTGGACCACCGCGATGGAGAGCAGCTCATCCCGGGCCAGACAGTCGGTGACGGTTTCGCTGGCGACGATCTGATCCACCGCGTCGCTGTAATCCAGATAGAGGACATCCAGGCTGTCGGCAAAGGCCACTCCATCCTCGTTGTAGCCGTTGACCCGGATCACCTTGTCAAAGCGGTTGATGTCCAGCTCGATGGAGGGGTTGATGTCAATGCTGATCACCGAGGTGGGGGTGAAGTAGAGCCGGTAACCTCCCACTCCGGCCACCGCCACCACACAGCAGACCGCGGCGGCCAGGGCCGGGGCCCAGCGGGGCGCCCGGCGGGCGGGCTGCATGGCCTGCAACACCCGGGCACGGGTACGGGCCTTGAGGGTTTCGTCGGCATGGACGGCGTCAAAGGCCTGACGGAGTTCTTCACGCATCGGCTTCACCTCCCAGCGCGGTTTTCAGCATCTGTCGGCCCCGGGTCAGCAGGGTATAGACGGTGTTGGGCTTTTTGCCCAGCAGTGCGCCGATCTCGGGGGCCGAGTATCCTTCATAGTAGTGCAGGTAGATGACGTTGCGGTACTTTTCCGGCAGGGCCAGCACCGCCAGCAGTACCTCCCGCTGTTCGGTGGTGGCGGGGGCTGCCTGCCGGATGGCCTCCTCCAGCGGGACGGTGCGGCTGTGGAAAAAACTGCGCAGCAAATCCTTGCAGGCGTTGACGGTGACCCGGATGATCCAGGCCTTTTCATGTTCGGGTCCCTCAAAGGGGGCGGAGCGCAGGGCATATTTCAAAAAGACATTCTGAAAGATGTCCTCGGTGTCCGCCTGGTTTTTCAGGTGAACCAGGCAGATCCGACGAACCGTGTCGGCATATTGCTCGATGGCTCTGGTGAGCTCTGTTTCGCTGCGCATCCAATCATCCTATCCTGCAAAGATCAGCCGTGGTGGTGTCCGCCCCAGCCATGGCCGGAATTGTGGTGGCTGCCGGCTGCCAGCCCTGTGCCCTGGCAGCCGCAGTGGGCGGCGGCATCGGTGTGGTTGTCACAGACGCCGTCGCCGTCGGCGTCCACAAACCCGGTGCACCAGCTGCTGCATTGGCCTTGGGCGCAAAGGGTGGTGCGGTTGTCACAGATGCCGTCATTGTTGGCATCTCGGAAGTTTCGCCCGGCGGCAAAGACACCGGTGGCACAGACGCCGGCGGCCAGGGCAAGGGCGGCGATGGTGGTCATTGCTTTTTTCATACTGCATTCCTCCGTATTCTTGGGTGGGTTTCTTCACCTGTAATACGGCTGAAACTTCCCATTCCATTCACGGCGGAAAAAAGTTTTTGGAAAAATTTCTCTCAGCTCAGCTCGAACATGCCGTTGTACAGCTGATAGTACTCGCCCTTCTGGGCCAGCAGTTCCTCGTGGCTGCCCCGCTCCACAATCTTGCCGTGTTCCAGCACGATGATGGCGTTGGCGTTGCGGACGGTGGAAAGCCGGTGGGCGATGACAAAGACGGTACGGCCCTCCATCAGCCGATCCATGCCTTTTTCGATGAGGGCCTCGGTGCGGGTGTCGATGGAGGAGGTGGCCTCGTCCAGGATCAGCACCGGGGGATCGGCCACCGCTGCCCGTGCGATGGCCAGCAGCTGCCGCTGGCCCTGGCTCAGGTTGGCGCCGTCTCCGGTGACCATCGTCTCATACCCCTGGGGCAGGCGGCGGATGAAGGAGTCGGCGTTGGCAATGCGGGCGGCCGCTTCGATCTCCTCCTGGGTGGCGTCCAGCTTGCCGAACCGGATGTTGTCGGCCACGGTACCGGTGAAGAGGTGGGTGTCCTGCAACACGATGCCCAGGCTGTGGCGCAGATCTTCCTTGCGGATCTGCCGCACATCAATGCCGTCGTAGGTGATGCGGCCGGCGGTCACATCGTAGAACCGGTTGATCAGGTTGGTGATGGTGGTTTTGCCGGCACCGGTGGAGCCCACAAAGGCAATCTTCTGGCCCGGTTTGGCGTAGAGGGAAAGGTCCTTCAGGATGGTGCGGCCCCGGTCGTAGCCGAAATCCACATGCTCGAACCGCACATCCCCCCGCAGGGGCACCGGCGGGGCCTGGGTGGCGGTGTCCTGCCAGGCCCAGCGGGTTTCGCTGCCTGCCGGGGTGTGGATCAGCGCCACAGTGCCTTGGTCCAGCTCGGGGTCCTCGGCCATGGTGTCAAAGACCCGCTCGGCGCCGGCCAGGGCCGCCAGCAGGAAGTTGCCCTGCTGGGTCAGCTGGTTGATAGGCATGGCAGACTGCCGGACAAAGACCAGATAACTGGCCAGGCTGCCCAGATCCGACCAGCCCATCATCACCATCAGACCACCCACCACCGCAATGATGGCGTAGTTGAGGTAGGAGATGCTGACCACGGCAGGAATCATGGTGGCAGCGTAGCTCTGGGCGCTGGTGCCGGCCCGCCGCAGCTGCTCGTTGCGGCGGAGAAATTCCTCCAGATTGGCCTGCTCGTGGTTGAAGACCTTGACCACCTTCTGCCCGCCGACCATCTCCTCGATGTAGCCGTCCAGCTCGCCCAGATAGGTCTGCTGCCGGGCAAAGTAAAACTTGCTGCGTTTGGTGCTGTACCGGATGTAGAAGTACATGGCCGCATACCCCAGCACCACCAGCAGCGACAGCCGCCAGTTGAGGATGAAGAGCAGCGCCAGGGTGCCCACCACCTGGATCAGGCTCTGGATCAGCAGGGCAAAACTGTTGTTCAGGGCATCCGAGATGGTGTCCACATCGTTGGTGAAAAGGCTCATCAGGTTGCCCTTGCGCTGGGTGTCGAAGAATCGCAGGGGCAGGGTCTGCAGATGGGCAAAAAGGTCGTGCCGGATGTCCTTGAGGACCTTCTGGGCAGCCCGCACCATGATCTGGGTGTAGCCCAGGGTGGAGAGGGCGCCGATCAGATAGATCAGGCCGGCGATGGCCACCCCCTGGACCAGCCCCGGGATGCTGCCGTCCTCCAGAATCCGGTTGACGATGGGCTTGATCATATAGGTGCCCAGCAGGTTGGCCAGGGCGCTGACCGCAGCCAGAATCCCCACCAGCACCAGAAGAATCCGGTGCCGGCCCAGGTAGCCGGCGAAGGCGTGCAGAGTCCGGCCCAGATCTTTGGGGCGCTTGCCGCTGAATGCTTTAGCCATTGCCCTCGCCTCCTTTCATCTGGGAATCGTAGATTTCGCGGTAGATGGGATCACTGGCCAGCAGGGTCTTGTGGTCGCCCACGGCGTGGACCTTACCGTCGTCCAGGATGACGATGAGATCGGCCTCCATCACCGAGGTGATCCGCTGGGCAATGATGATCTTGGTCACATCGGTCAGGGCGGCCAGGGCGCGGCGGATCTTGGCCTCGGTGGCGGTGTCCACCGCGCTGGTGGAATCGTCAAAGATCAGCACCTTGGGGTGTTTGAGCAGGGTGCGGGCGATGCAAAGCCGCTGCTTTTGCCCACCCGAGACATTAACGCCGCCCTGGCCCAGGTCGGTGTCCAGCCCGTCGGACATCCGCTCCAGAAACTCGTCGGCGCAGGCCTGGCGGCAGGCTTCCCAGAGGGTGTCGTCGTCGGCGTCGGGATTGCCCCAGCGCAGGTTGTCCCGGATGGTGCCGGAGAAGAGCAGGTTTTTCTGCAGCACAATGCCCACTGCGTCCCGCAGGGCGGCCAGGTCATAGCGACGGACATCCTGCCCGCCTACCCGGACCGTCCCCTGGGTGGCATCGTAGAGCCGGGGAATCAGCTGGACCAGGGTGGTCTTGGCCGAGCCGGTGCCGCCAATGACCCCCACCGTGGCCCCGGCGGGAATGTGCAGGGTCACATGGGAGAGGGCGTCCTTCTGGGCGGTGCGGGCGTATTTGAAGCTCACATCCTCAAAGTCCACCTGGCCGTCGGGCACCTTGGTCAGCGGCTGGGCGGGTTCGTCCAGCTCGGGGCGCTCCTCCAGCACCTCCCGGATGCGGTGGGCACTGGCCAGCGACCGGGTCAGCAGCAGAAAGACGTTGGAAAGCATCATCACCGAGTTCATGACCTGGAGCACATAGCTCAGGAAGGCGGTCAGCTCGCCTACACTCATCGATCCTACCAGGATGAACCGTCCGCCGTACCACATGATGCAGACCACCGCGGTGTACATCACCGCCTGGAAGGCCGGCAGGTTGAGGACGGCATGGCGGAAGGTTTCGGTGGTGACCCCGGCCAGCTCCTCGTTGACAGTGTCAAACTGGCGGGTCTCGAAATCCCCCCGGACAAAGGCCTTGATGGCCCGGATGGCGGTCAGCGCCTCCTGCACCCGGCCGTTCAGGTGATCCACTGCCCGCTGCTGCTTGTTGTACAGGGGGGCCACCTTGGTGACGATCAGCCCCAGCACCACGGCCAGCACCGGCGCTGTGACAAAGAAGACCAGCGCCAGTGTGGGGTTGAGCAGAAAGGACATCCCCACACCCATCCCCAGCATCACCGGGCTGCGGGAGAGCGGCCGCAGCCCGGCGTTGATGGCGTTCTGCAGCACGGTGACATCGGTGGTCATCCGGGTGACCAGGGAAGGGGTGGAAAAGTGGTCCAGGTTGGCAAAGTCAAACCCCTGCAGCCGGCGGTATTCGGCCAGACGCAGTTCGGCGCCGAACCCGTTGGCCGCCCGGGCGGCATAGCGGGCGTAGAGCAGGCCGGTGATCAGCGCCAGCACCGCGCACAGCACCATCTTGCCGCCCTGGGCCATCAGGTAGCCGGTGTCGTGGTTGGGCACCCCCACATCCACAATGCCGGTCATCAGCATGGGAATGATCATCTCAAAGACACATTCCACAAAGACGAGCACCACCGCCGCAATGGCATCCCGGCGGTAGGGTTTGAGATAGGTAAAAACGTATTTCAGATCATCCATGTCGTTCCCTCACAGCAGCCGGCCGCCCACATTGCGGTAGGCACGGGCCAGCATCTGCTGCAGCTGTTGTTTTTCCTCCTCCGAAAAGCCCTGCAGCAGCTGCTCCTCGAAGGTATTGCATTCCTGTTCCCATTGTTCCAGCGTCCGGCGGCCCTTTTCGGTGAGCCGGATCTCATCGGTGCGGCGGTCGGTCTGGCAGGGCTGGCGCACCAGCAGTCCGTTGCGCTCCATGCTGTCCAGCATCCGGCAGATGGCCGCCGGGTCCACCTCACAGTAGTCGGCCAGGATTCTCTGGGAACAGGGCCCCAGAAGGTAGAGACAGCGCAGCACCTTGGGTTGGCCGTGGGACAACCCCACCTTGGCCAGGCTGGGCCGCAGGCAGTTCTGCTGCAGATGGGCGGTGCGGAACAGCAGGGTATGAATGCGGTATTCCATGGGCAACCTCCTTTCCCGAAATTGGGATGAATTGTCGGATCATTGATATATCAATGGATGGACGCTTTTTATTATACCGCGCCGCCGTACCCTGTCAAGGCAAAGAAAAATCCCGCCGCCCCAGGCAGGGGAGACGGGACAAATTTTAAGGCTCAGCAGATGCGGGGCAGCTGCATGCCGGTCAGCTTGCCCAGAATGCGGCTGCCGCCCAGGGCGGTGTGCAGCACCACCTGGCCGGGGCGGGCAGACCCAACCCGGCCAATCCGGGCAGCACCCTCGCCGCCCGGCACCGCCCGCATGGCGGCCAGCACCGCGTCGGCGGATTCGGGGGCGACGATGGCCAGCATCCGCCCCTCACAGGCGGCGTAGAGCGGGTCGATGCCCAGCAGTTCACAGGCGGCGGCCACCGGCGGGTCCACCGGAATGGCGTCCTCCTCCAGGTCGATGGTCAGGCTGCCGCCCTCCACAAACTCGTTCAGGGTGGTGGCCACACCGCCCCGGGTGGGGTCCCGCAGAATCCGCACCCTGCCGGCGTCCAGAGCCGCGGCGCTCAAAGCCCGCAGGGGAGCACAGTCGGAGAGCAGGGTTCCCTCGCAGGGAATCTCTCCCCGGGCCATCAGGACGGCCGTCCCGTGGCAGCCGGCGCTGCCGCTGAGCAGCACCGCATCCCCCTCCCGGATGGCGGAACGGGACAGCCCTGGAGTGCGCAGGGTGCCCACCCCGGCGGTGTTGATGTAGATGCAGTCGCCCTTGCCCCGCTCCACCACCTTGGTGTCGCCGGTGACCACCTGTACCCCGGCCAGCCGGGCGGTTTTGGCCACCGAGTCAATGACGGTGCGCAGGTCTTCCAGGGCAAAGCCCTCCTCGATGATGAGGGAGAGGCTCAGATACTTGGGATCGCCGCCGGCCATGCAGAGGTCGTTGACGGTGCCGCATACCGCCAGCTTGCCGATGTCGCCCCCGGGGAACTTCCAGGGGGTGACCACAAAGCTGTCGGTGGAAAACACCAGCTGATCCCCCGAGAAGGGTACCACCGCTCCGTCACCCAGGGCTTCCAGTGCCTCGTTGCGCAGCGCAGGCACCAGCATACTGTCAATCAGGCCGGCGGTGCGCAGACCGCCGCTGCCGTAATCCAATGTGATAATCTCGTCCATATATTTCTCCTATTCGGCGCCGTAGCGGAAAGCGGCGGCACAGGCACCCTCGCCGGACACCATACAGGGACCCACCGGGTCGGACGGGGTGCAGACTTTTCCAAACAGCGGGCAGTCCCGCGGGGTGCAGACTCCCCGGATCACCTCGCCGCAGCGGCAGCCGGGGGCTTCGGCGGAAGGGGAGGGGGCAAAGCCGAATTTGCGGGCGGCATCCCAGCGGGCATACTCCTCCCGCAGTTCCAGACCGCTGTCTGGTACCTCTCCCAGCCCCCGCCACAGGCTGGCTGTCGGGCGGAAAACCGCCTCCACCGCCTGCCGGGCGGCGGCATTGCCGCTGTTTTGCACCAGACGGGTGTACTCGTTTTCCAGGCCGGGGCGGCCGGTTTTTACCATGGGCACCAGCCGGTAGACGGCGTAGAGGATGTCCCCCGGTTCAAACCCCGAAACCACCGCCGGCAGCCCGTACTCCCGGGGCAAAAAGCCGAAGGCATCGGCGCCGGTGATGGCAGCCACATGGCCGGGACAGATCAGCCCGTCAATGGCGGTGTCAGGATCGGCCAGCAGGCAGCGCAGGGCAGGTTCGGTGGTTTTCAGTAGGCAGAGCACCGAAAAATTGTCCAGGTTCAGCCGGGCGGCCTCCAGCACACAGGCGGCGGTGCCGGGAGCGGTGGTCTCAAACCCCACCCCCAGGAACACCACCTGACGGTCGGGATAGGCCGCAGCGGCCTCCACCGCCTCGATGGGGGAGTAGACGGTCAGCACATCGGCGCCCAGGGCCTTGCGGCGCAGCAGGGTATCCCCCCGCACCGAGCCGGGCACCCGCAGCAGGTCGCCGTAGCTGGCCACCGTCACCCCCGGCAGGGCGGAAATCCGCAGAATTTCATCGATGGCACCGGCGGGGGTGACGCAGACCGGGCAGCCCGGCCCCGAGAGCAGCTTGACCCCCGGCGCCAGCATCGGCCGCAGACCCGCCTTGGCAATGGCCATGGTGTGGGTGCCGCAAATCTCCATCAGCCGCACCGGCGCACCGTCGGCGGTCATCTCCCGGATGGCCTGGGCCAGCTTGGCACCGCCGTCGGGCCGGCGAAAAGCGTCCTCACAGAGCATGGATGGCCTCCTCAATGCAGGCCAGGTTTTCCTCGGCCTGCTGCTGGGTCAGCTTTTCGATGGCAAACCCGGTGTGGACCATCACATAATCTCCGACCTTCAGGTCCGGGATGAAATCCACCCGGATTTTCTGAGTCAGGCCGGAAGCCTCACCCACGGCGGTTTTTCCGTCAATGGAGAGGATCTTCAGCGGAACGGCAAGACACATCTTGTTCTCCTTTCCGGGGCAGGCGGGCCGCCGCGATGGCAAGCTGGCCCAGACACAGTCCCTCGTCACCGGGGGAAACCCGGTGATGGGTCAACACCGGGAACCCGGCCCGCCGCAGCCGGCGGGTGATCCCGGTGAGCAGATAACGATTGAAAAAGACACCGCCCGAAAGCACCACCGGGTATTTTTCCCGGTTGAGGACGGCACATTGGTTGACCGCCATCCGGCAGAGGGTGTCCAGAATGCCCCGGGCGATGGCGGCATGGGAGATGCCCCGGTGCAGGTCGGCCACCACACCCCGTACCAGCGGCCGAGTGTCAAAGACCCGCAGTCCGTCGGCCAGGGCAAATGCCACCGGATAGTACCGGCCGGGTTCCCCGGGGCGGACCATGGCCTCCAGCAGGGCGGGGCCCTGGCCCTCATAGCTGGTTTTGCCGCAGCCGGCGATCAGGGCATACAGCCCGTCAAAGAGCCGCCCCATGCTGCTGGCGCGGGGGCAGAGGGCGGACTGGCGCAGCATGGCGGCCACCGCCCGGACCTTTGCCGAGGGCAGGGGCGCATCCCCGGGGTCCAGACCGGCATCGGTCAGCAGGGAAAGGGCGATCCGGCCGATCTCCACCGTCGCGGCGTCGCCGCCCGGCAGCAGGATGGGCCGGATGCTGCCCCGGCGTTCAAAATCATTGTAGTCCCCGGTCAGGAACTCGCCGCCCCAGATGGTGCCGTCGGTGCCCAGGCCGGTTCCGTCCCAGAGGATGCCGAAGGCCTTGCCCTCCAGGTTGTTGTCGGCCATGCAGGCGGCCATGTGGGCCCAGTGGTGCTGCACCCGCAGCAGGGGCAGCGCCCCGACCCGGGCCTCGGCCTCCCGGGTGGAGAAAAAGTCGGGGTGAAGGTCACAGACAAAGGCGGCGGGCCAGACCCCGAAGAGGGTCAGATACCGGTCCAGCGCAGTGCGGTAGTGGTCCAGCGTCTCGGCGTTCTTCAGGTCCCCAATGTGCTGGCTGGGGAAGGCGTGATGCCCCCGCCCCACCGCAAAGGAGGCCTTTTGCTCCGCCCCCATGGCCACCAGCCCGGTCAGATCCCAGGGCAGGGTCACCGGCTGGGGGACATAGCCCCGGCTGCGGCGGTAAAAGCAGAGCTGGCCTTCCCATAGCCCCACCAGGGAATCGTCGCAGCGGTTCTGGATGGGGCGGTCGTGGAGCAGAAAGCCGTCGGCCACCCCGGCCAGCCCCCGCAGGGCTTCCTGATTGTCCACCATCACCGGGCAGCCGGACAGGTTGGCACTGGTCATCACCAGGGTGTCGGGGCCGCCCGCCGAGGTGTCGGCCAGCAGGATGTGCAGCGGGGTATAGGGCAGCATCACCCCCAGCCGGTCGTTGGCACTCAGGGGATCGGGGGCCGGGTTGCGTTTTTGCAGCAGCACGATGGGCCGCCGGGGGCTCTCCAGCAGGTCGGCCTCCGCCTCTGAGACCAGGCAGAGCCGGCAGACGGCGTCCAGGTCCCGGCATAGCACCGCCAGCGGTTTGTCCGGCCGGTTCTTGCGCCGGCGCAGCCGCAGGACGGCTTCGTCATTTCCCGCGTCGCAGGCCAGATGGATGCCGCCGGTGCCCTTCACCGCCACAATCTGCCCTGCCGCCAGGGCAGCCTGGGCCAGGGCGATGGGATCACCGGGCTGTTCCTTTCCCTGGGCATCCAGAAAGAAGGCGCGGGGACCGCAGACCGGGCAGCAGTTGGGCTGGGCGTGGTAGCGGCGGCTCTCGATGTCGTGATATTCGGCATCACAGTCGGGGCACATCACAAATCCGGCCATGGAGGTGCGGGCCCGGTCATAGGGCAGGTCCCGCACAATGGAAAACCGGGGCCCGCAGTCGGTACAGTTTATAAAAGGGTAGCGATACCGGCGGTCGGTGGGATCGGCCAGCTCTCGCAGACAGGCGGGGCAGGGGGCCAGATCGGGGCAGATCAGGGTGTCGCCGCCGGTGCCGGCGCTGGGCCGGATGGCAAAGTCGGTGTAGCCGGCCGAGCCGGCCAGAGGGGTGACCAGCACTTCCTCCACCACCGCCAGGGGCGGCGCCTCCCGGGTCAGGGCGGTGCGGAAGGCTTCCAGCGCCTGGCCGGGGCCTTCCAGCTCCAGCTCCACCCCAGCGGGGATGTTGCGGGCCCAGCCCGTCAGGTTCAGGCGGCGGGCCAGCCGATGCAAAAAGGGGCGGAACCCCACCCCCTGCACAATGCCGTGAATTTCGATCCGGATCCGGCTCATGCCAGCACGGCGCTGATCCGCTCGCCCAGATGCTGGGCCAGCGCTTCCAGCCCTTCGCCGGTACGGCTGGACACCTGGAACAGTCCGCCCTCGGGATTGACGCCGCGGTAGTCGGCGGCCACCCGCTGGGTGTCAAAGTCAAAATAGGGGAGCATGTCGCACTTGTTGAGCACCAGGCAGTCGGTGTCGGTGAACATCAGCGGATACTTGACCACCTTGTCGTCCCCCTCGGGCACGCTGAGGATGGTCAGCCGGAAGGATTCCCCGATGTCGAACTCGGCGGGGCAGACCAGATTGCCGATGTTCTCCACAAAGATCACATCCAGCTTGTCCAGCTCAAAGTCGGGCAGGATCTTCTGGATGCTCATGGCCTCGATGTGGCAGGCGCCGTCGGTGTTCAGCTGAACCGCCGGAATGTGCAGCGCCGCAATCTTTTCGGCATCGATCTGGCCGGTGATGTCCCCCTCGATGACGCCGATGGAGAAATGATCCCGCAGCAGCCGGATCAGCGCGGTGATCAGGCTGGTCTTGCCGGCGCCCGGGCTGCCCATCACATTGATCAGGCAAACCTTTTTCTCCGACAGGGTTTTACGCACATCGGCGCTCACGTCCTCATTCCACTCCATGACCTGGTGCAATACCTGAATTTCCATCTCTCAATCAACCTCCAAACTTTCCACAAGAAATTCCCGGCCCGAAAGGCGTTTGAGCCGGATGCTGCCGCAGTAAGGGCAGGCAATGTGGGTGCGGGTGACCTCACCCTCCTTGCCGCAGTCGCGGCACAAAACCCGCAGCGGAACGGTGTGTACCTCAATCCGGGCCCCCTCGGCAGGGGTGCCCTTGGCCAGCACGTCCAGATACATCTGGACACACTCCGGCACAACGCCGCTGAAAGGCCCCATCTGCAGCCGGATGGTGCGGATGCGGGTGGCTCCCTGAGCCGCTGCTGCATCCAGTGAAATCTTTAATATATTTTCAGTGATGGAGAGCTCGTGCACAAGGATTTTCCTGCCTTTCCTGGCTGCAATTGACGCCATTTTCTCCCATTGTAACACCAAATGCAGCAAAATGCCAGATGCATCTTTTGGGCAAAAAAATGAAAGAAAACACAAAAATAACAAGAATGACGCTTGTCAAGCACGAAAAACAGGACTATAATTATTTACGTTTGTTGTGGTATTGACTGGTTTTTTTCAAGTGGGAGTGGTTTTTATGGGAGTTTTGCCAATGCTGGTGGGCTGGCCGGTTTTGATCGCCGTGCTGGTCCCATTTTTTCACAACCCCAAGACGCGGGGCATCCTCGCGTATGTGGGGGCCTGCGGCGTCATGGCATTGACCGCCACGATGCTGGTTCTGTGGCTTCGGAACGGGGCGACAGCCGTTGAGCTGTATGCCGAAACCGAGGTCATCGACCACCTGATGCTGGCCGGAGAACTCTTCCTGATGTGTCTGATCATCTGGCAGAGCATCCGGCACAAAAAGTACCCGGTGATCCTCTTGTCGGTGGCACAGACCGCCGTGCTGATCTGGTCGGAGTTCACCCATCCGGTGGCTGCGGCGCCCCACATCAGTATTGACAGCATGACCATGCTCATGTTCCTCATTGTGGGCTTTGTGGGCGGCCTGATCTGCATTTATGCGGTCGGCTATATGAAAGCATACCATCATCACCACACCGAATACACCGACCGCACCGGGTTCTTCTTCTCGATGCTCTTCCTCTTTTTGGGAGCCATGATGGGGCTGGTTGCCTCGGAAAACCTGGTTTGGATGTACTTCTTCTGGGAAATCACCAGCGTGATCTCCTTCCTGCTTATCGGCTATACCCGCACCGAGGAGGCCGTCAACAACAGCTTCCGCGCTCTGTGGATGAACCTGCTGGGCGGCCTGGGCTTTGCGGTTGCCATTGCGGTGGCGGCTGCCACCATCGGCTCGGTTCAGCTGGACGATGTGGTTGTTGAAAAAGCGGTGATTCCGGTGGCGCTGCTGGCGCTGGCCGGCCTGACCAAGTCGGCACAGCTGCCCTTCTCCTCCTGGCTGCTGGGCGCCATGGTGGCACCCACCCCGTCCAGTGCGCTGCTGCACAGCGCCACCATGGTCAAGGCCGGCGTCTATCTGCTGATCCGGCTGTCCCCGGCGATGGCGGGCAACATGACCGGCATGATGGTCTCGCTGATCGGCGGGTTTACCTTCATCGCGGCCAGCATGATGGCCATTGCCCAGAACGACGGCAAAAAGGTGCTGGCCTTCTCCACTGTGTCCAACCTGGGCCTGATCGTGGCCTGTGCCGGCATCGGCGCCGAGGAGACCATCTGGGCCGCCATCCTGCTGACCATCTTCCATTCGGTCAGCAAATCCATGCTGTTCCAGGCGGTGGGCTCCATCGAGAACTCGCTGGGCTCCCGTGACATCGAGGATATGCACGGCCTGCTGCTGCGTCTGCCCCGTCTGACCTACATCATGGGCATCGGCATTGCCGGCATGTATCTGGCGCCCTTTGGCATGCTGATCTCCAAGTGGGTGGCCCTGCGGGCCTTTGTGGATGCCGGCAACATTCTGCTGGTGCTCTTCCTGGCCTACGGCAGCGCGACCACCATGCTCTACTGGACCAAGTGGCTCTGCAAGTTGGTTTCTCTCCACCATACCAAGGTGAAGGTCCAGGATGTGACCCGTCAGGACCAGTATCTCTCGATGTATATTCATGCAGCCTGCATGCTGCTGCTCTGCCTGTTCTTCCCCTTCCTGGCCACCACGGTGGTGGACCCCATCATCATGGAAATCTTCGGCACCAGCCATATGGTGCTCTCGATGAGCGTGCTGACCACCATGGCGGTCATGCTGATGTCGGTGCTGTTTGTGCCCTCGCTGATGTTCCTGCTGACCCGTTCCACCCATCGCCATTATGTGCCGATTTATATGGGCGGCATCAACGAAGGGGACAACACCTACTTCACCAACAGCTACGGCGAGCCCGAGCATCTCTACCTGAGCAACTGGTATCTGCGGTTTGACTTTGGTATGCGCCGGCTGATGCGGCCCTCGGTGGCGGCAGCCAGCGGCGTACTCATCGTCATGCTTTGTCTGATCATTGGAGGTGCGGTATGATGCGGGTTCTTTCGGTTTTGCTTTTTCTGGTGCTGGCACCGCTGGTGGGCGCTCTGCTGGACGGCATTGACCGCATCATCAGCGCCCGGATGCAGGGGCGGCAGGGGCCGCCGCTGCTCCAGCCCTTTTACGATCTGGCCAAGCTGTTCTCCAAACAGATGGTCGCGGTCAACAGCGTCCAGATGCTGCTCAACCTGAGCTATCTCTTCTTCCTGGCTGTGGCGGGTGCCATGCTCTTTGCGGGCGCGGATATCCTGATGTGCCTGTTCATTCTCTCCACCGCCGATATGTTCCTGGTCATGGCGGCATCCAGTGACTCTTCGCCCTTTGCAACCCTGGGCGCCGGCCGTGAGATGATCCAGATGATGGCCTATGAGCCCCTGACCCTGCTGATGGCTGTGGGCTTCTATCTGGCCACCGGGTCCTTCCATGTGGGGGATATCATCCAGATGCCTCACAGTGCCGTTCTGGCCATGCCGGGCTTCTTGGTGGGATTCTTCTTCATCACCGCCATCAAGCTGCGCAAATCGCCTTTTGATCTGTCCACCAGCCATCACGCCCATCAGGAGATGGTCAAAGGCATCACCACCGAGATGTCAGGCCCCACCCTGGGGATCATGACCGTGGCGGAATACTACGAGATGATCCTGATGCTGGGCATTGTGGCGCTCTTCTTTCTGGATGCCCACTGGTGGAGCTGGATCATCGCCATTGTGGCATGCCTTGTGATCTTCTTTTTGGAAATTCTTTGGGACAACGTCAGCGCCCGTGTCAAGTGGGAACAGATGCTGGGCAGCTGCTGGGGCGTCACCCTGCTGACCGGTGGTCTGAACGCCCTGATCCTGATGCTCATTCGTTGAGGAGGAAACAAGATGGCAAAACTGGCAAAATCACCGTGGCTGCTCCACTATGACGCGAGCAGCTGCAACGGCTGTGACATCGAGGTGCTGGACTGCACCACCCCCCGATTTGACATTGAGCGCTTTGGCATCATCAACACCGGCGACCCCTTTCAGGCGGATATCCTGCTGATCACCGGCGGTGTCAACGCCCAGTGCGAGTCGGTGGTCAAGCAGATTTACAGCCAGATGCCCGACCCCAAAGTGGTGGTCGCGGTGGGCATCTGCGCCTGCACCGGCGGCGTGTTCAAGGACTGTTACAACATCAAGGGCGGCGTGGATACCGTCATCCCGGTGGATGTCTATGTGCCGGGCTGTGCGGCCCGCCCCCAGTCCATCATTGATGGCGTGGTCAAGGCACTGGAAATCCTGCAGCAGAAGCGGGATGCCTTTGCCCGCAGCCAGAAGAGCGACAAGTCCTGAGGGAGGAAAGAAGATGGAACAAAACAACACGATTGAACCGATCTGCAAGGAAGCGTTCCTTCCCCAGGTGATTCAGTTCAAGATGGAAAAATGGCGGCTGGCCCAGCTGTGCGCGGTGCGCGTCGAGGGCGGCTATGAGCTGAGCTACTCCTTCGCCAAGGATTACCAGCTGCGCACTTTGCGGGTGACCCTCACCGACGAGGAAAAGGTGCCCAGCATCACCCAGATGTACCCCTGCGCTTTCCTGCAGGAAAACGAGATGGCGGAGCTGTTTGGCGTCCAGGTGGAAAACATCGAGGGCGATTACCACGGCAAGCTCTACCGCATTGCACGGGAAACGCCGTTTAAGGAGAAGGGGTGAGATCAGATGGCAAAACGAAGCATTGTACCCTTTGGTCCCCAGCATCCGGTGCTGCCGGAGCCGGTCCATCTGGATCTGGTTCTGGAAGACGAAGTGGTGGTTGACGCGGTGCCCAGCATCGGCTTTGTCCACCGCGGTCTGGAAAAACTGGTCGAGACCAAGGATTTCAAAGAATACGTCTATATTGTCGAGCGTGTCTGCGGCATCTGCAGCTTTGGCCATGGCCTGGGTTACTGCCAGTGCCTGGAACAGATCATGAATGTTCAGGTTCCGCCCCGGGCGGCCTACCTGCGCACCATCTGGATGGAGATGAGCCGGGTACACAGCCACCTGCTCTGGCTGGGCCTGCTGGCCGACGCCATGGGCTTTGAAAGCCTGTTCATGGAGTCCTGGCGGCTGCGGGAGAAGATCCTGGATATGTTCGACGCCACCACCGGCGGCCGGATCATCTTCTCGGTCAACTGCATCGGCGGCGTGCTCAAGGATATGGATAACGGCATGCTGATGCGGCTGTCCGAGGTGACCCAGGAGATCGAGCAGGACCTGCGTCCCATCGCCGATACCTTCCTATGGGAGTCCACGGTACGCAGCCGCCTGCACGGCCTGGGCATCCTGAAAAAGGAGGATGCCATTCTGGCCGGCGCGGTGGGCCCCATGCTCCGGGCTAGCGGCGTGGCTTACGACGCCCGCAAGCTGGGCTACGCGGCCTACAACGATCTGGAGTTTGAGCCCATCACCTCGGAGGAAGGAGACTCCTACGCCCGGTGCGAGGTCCGCATCAAGGAGATCTTCCAGTCCCTGTCTCTGATCCGGCAGGCCATCTCCAAGATTCCCAACGGACCCATCCAGGAACCCGTCAAGGGCAACCCCAACGGGGAACATTTTATGCGGATCGAACAGCCCCGCGGCGAGGCCATCTACTATGTCAAGGCCAGCGGCGGACGGTTTATTGACCGGTTCCGCCTGCGCACCCCCACCACCAGCAACATCCCGCCGATGGTGCAGATGCTCAAGGGCTGCCAGCTGGCCGATGTGCCGCTGCTGGTGCTGACCATCGACCCCTGCATCAGTTGTACCGAGAGGTGATTAGCATGGAGGAATGGAAATTTTTGCCCTTTGCCCACACCGCGCTCAAAAACCTGTTTTCCAAGCCGGTGACCACATCCTATCCCTTTGCCCCGGCCAAGTATCCCGAGCGGATGCGGGGACATGTGGAAATTGACATCGAGTCCTGCATCAGCTGCGGGCTCTGTGCCCGGAACTGCCCGCCCGGTGCCATCACGGTGGACCGCGCGGCCGGCACCTGGACCATCCAGCGGTTTGACTGTGTGCAGTGCGGCAACTGCACCAACGTCTGCCCCAAAAAGTGCCTGCACATCCGGCCCGGCTACACCGAACCGGATTGCCAGAAACACAGCGAGACCTTTACCCGCCCGGTGAAGCCCGCGGCCCCGGCCACCAAGCCGGCAGCACCTGCGGCACAGCCCGCTGCCCAACCGGCACAGACGCCCAAGTCGGATCCCCAGTAACACAATGCCGCCCGGCACCCTCTTGCGAGAGCGCCGGGCGGCGCTTTTTGTTGCTTGTCTTTATTCGCCGTCACACTGCAAAATCCGCCAGTGCTCGGGCCGGTCGTAATCGGTGGTTAGGCCGTCATCGGTGTACATCCGGTAACTGGCCGGGCCGTCGGGCAGGTAGTGCCACAGGGTCAGATGCTCGGTGTCCAGCTGGTCGGTGCAGTCGGCGGGGGAGGCCACCGGAAGGATGTGGCCGGGCCGGATAAAGAGCAGCACCTCATTCAGGCCGCAGGGCAGATAATGGTGGCCGGCGGGCAGCAGGCAGCTGTCGTAATCCTCCACACTGCGCAGCCGCAGCATCTTCATCCCCTCGGGCAGATAGACATACCGGCCGGTGGCGTTCTGGGTTGTCACCGGGGCCACCATCAGCCCTTCGCCCAGCAGCAGCTGGTCCTCCACCTGGCTGGCCTGGGGGTCCTCGGGATAGTCAAAGGCCAGGGGACGGAAGTACATCCCGTCGGACAGCGCTGCCTTGACGAACTCGCTGTACAGGTAGGGCAGCAGGGCATACCGCAGCCGCAGCATCCTGCGGATGGCATCCAGATGCTCGGGGAAGCGGTAGTATTCCTGGTTCCGGGTGCCCAGCGCCGAATGGTTGCGCATCAGCGGGGTAAAGATGCCAAATTCCAGCCAGCGCAGCACCAGATCGGGGGTGGTGTCGCAACCGAACCCGCTCAGGTCGGCGCCACTGAAGAGGAACCCGCTCATCTGCACCCCGGGCATCTGCCGCAGGTTTTGCAGCAGGTGGGACCACCAGGCGTTGTTGTCTCCCAGCCAGATGCCGCCATAGCGGTGGGCCCCGATGCAGCTGGCCCGGCTGAAGATCAGGGTGCGGTGGTTGGGCCGCAGCTCGGCAAAGGCCTCCGAGGCCGCCCGGGTCATGTTGTAGCCGTAGAGGTTGTGGATGCGGTCGTGGCGAACCTTCTGGCCCTTTACCTCGTGGTAGAAGGAGGCATAATCCTGCATGCTGTTGCTCAGGCTGCCGCTGAGATTCTTGAAGGAGAAGTAATCCTCCAGATCCATCTTGCGCCCCTTGAAGCTGCCGATGGCGTCGATGACCTGGGCCAGGTGCTCGGGGGTGTAGAAGATGGCGGGCTCGTTCATGTCATTCCAGAACCCTTCCACCCCGGCGTCCAGCAGAACCTTGTACTGACGGCCAAACCAGCGGCGCACCTCAGGGCGGAGGAAATCGGCAAAATAGGCCTCCCCGGGCCAGACCGCCCCCACAAAGGGGGTGCCGTCCTCCTTGGTGCAATAGTAGCCCTTCTCCAACCCTTCCCGGCAGACCGGGTTGGCTTCGTCCTTCTTGATGCCGGCATCAATGATGGGCACCAGCCGGATGCCCTGGGCTTTCAGTTCTTTGGCCAGAGCGGCCAGGTCGGGAAACCGCTGGGGGTTGACGGTGAAGTCGGCATAGTCCTGCATGTAGTCGATGTCCAGATAAACCGCATCCAGGGGCAGGTGATTCTCCCGGTAGCCCCGCACCACGGCGCGGATGTCCTCGGCGTTCTTGTAGCCCCAGCGGCTCTGACCCAGGCCGAAGGCCCAGCGGGGCGGGATGTAGCTGCGGCCCACCAGACGGCGGAATTGGGTGCAGATCTCCGGCACTGTCTCGCCGGTGATCAGGTAGAGATCATAGTTGGGCTCTGCCACCGCAAAGCGCAGGGTGTCGGTGCGGGTGTAGCCGATGTCGTAGTCCACCCGGCCGCCGAAGTCCACAAAGACGCCGAACCGGTGCCCCTGCCCGCCGTCCACCACGAAAAAGTTGTGGGCGCCGTAGAGGGAGACCTTGTCCTCGGTGTGGTTGGGATCGTCGGAGCAGAAACTGGTGTAGTGCCAGCCGCGCTTGTTGATGCCCCGTAGAGTCTCCCCCAGGCCGTAGACTACGTCGGTGGGGGCCATCCGGTAAAGCCATCCGTCGCCGTCGGGGGTCAGCAGCGGCACCGGGCCTTCGGCAGGGGTGATGGACTGTACCACCGTGTCGGTGGGAACCATGGTGCCGAAGCAGAAGCGTTGAATCATATCGCAATACTCCTTCCTGGAAAGATTCAGATTCTACCTTCAGTATAGCACAGCTGTGCCGGATGGGGAGAAAAAAACGAAAAAAATGGTTGTGGCAGCCGCAAAAGACTGGTAAAGTGAAATCAGACTGTAAAACAGGGAAGGATGGAGGAGCATGGAAAACCAGAGCAACCGGATCCGCAGGGCCGGTTATGTTGCCTTTTTCCTCAGCGGTATCTGTGCCATCAGCAGCGGGGTGGTGGTCAGCCTTTTGCAGGAGCACTACGGCTTTGCCTATGGGCTGACCGGCACCATGATCTCCTGCATGAGCGTGGGCAACCTGCTGGCTGCCTTTCTGGCCGGGGTACTGCCCGGGCGGATGGGGCTCAAGCCCACCGCACTGCTGCTGGGGGCCGGATACTGCATCGGGTATGGGATGATGGGGGTTGGCGGTTGGGTGCCGCTGCTCATCGCCGCCTTCTTCCTGGTGGGACTGGCCAAGGGCAGCGTGCTGAACATCTGCACCATCCTGGTGGGGGACAATGCCCCCGACCGTCCCCGGGGGATGAACACCATGCACAGCTGCTACGCCTTCGGGGCGCTGCTCTGCCCCTTTGTGGTGATGCTGGCCGGTCGGGGCGGGGATGCCCTGCCCATGGTGGTGCTGGCCGGCATCGGCGTCCTGCTCTGGCTGACCTTCGCCTGCAATCCCTTTGGAACGACCGGGGGCAACGGACGAGGCAAAACCGACTGGAGCTTTTTCCGCAGCCACAAGTTCTGGCTGCTGACCGCCCTGCTCTTCTGCCAGAATGCCGCCGAGACCAGTGTCACCGGCTGGCTGGTGACCTATTTTAAAGGAAGCGGACTGCTCTCCGCCGAGATCAGCCCCTACACCGTCAGCCTGCTCTGGGGGGCCACCATGGTGGCCCGGCTGATGCTGGCCTTTGTCATCCCGCCCCGCAATCCCTATGGGGCGATGATCAAGATGGGGGTGGGGTGCACCGTCTTTTACATCGGCTTGATGCTGGCCGACAGTCAGGTTCTGGCTTTGTTGCTGCTGCTGGGCTTCTCCCTCTCCATCGCCGGAATGAACCCCACCGCGGTGGCCTGTGTGGGCAAGATGACCAGTGTGACCAGCATGGGGGTCATGCTGCCCGCCGCCGGGCTGGGTGCCATCCTGATGCCCTGGGCCATCGGCATCATTGCCGATGGGGCTGGGCTCCACGCCGGCATGGCGGCCAACATCCTGCCCTGCGTGGGCATGTGGGTCTTTGCCATGCTGGTGTCCCGCACCGCCCGGCGGGAGGCTTCTGTACACCAATAAAAAATAAGCTCATGCCAAAAAATCCCGTCTGCCCTGTCACGGCAGATGGGATTGGCATTTTTCAGGGTTGGTCGGTGCTGTGGCGGCAGAGGTCGAAGAAATCCGAGATGGCAGGGGTCAACACCTTGTCCTTGTGAATCACCAGATCAAAGGTGCGCAGAAAGGTCAGCCCCTCGGCTTCCATGGCGCAAAGCTGCCCGGTCTCCAGCTCCTCCCGGACCATCTGCAGGGGCTGAATGGAGATGCCAAGCCCGCACTTGACCCCGTTGATCAGGGCAATGGTGCTGGTGCCCTCCCACACCGGCTCCAGGGTAAAACCGGCCTGACCGGTGACCCGGTCGATGAGGTCCCTGGGGCCGCTGCCCCGGTTGCGCAGCAGCAGACGTTCCCGCTGCAGCTGTTCCCGGGGCATGACCTTCATCCCGGCATACGGGGGCCGGTTGGGGGCGATGATGACCAGTTTGTCCTGGCGGTAGGGCTCCCGCACCAACATGGGGGCGTGCACCGGGCGTTCCAGCAGGGCCAGGTCCAGCTCGCTGCGCAGCAGTTCCTCCTCCAGCGTCTGGGAGGCCTCGATCCGGACCCGGACCTCCACTTCGGGATGTATCCGGCGGAAGGCTTCCAGATAGCCCGGCAGGAACTGGGAGCCGATGGTCACGCTGGCCCCCACCCGCAACAGGCGGGGACCGTCGGGGTGGCGCAGGTTGCGCTCCATGTCGTTGAGCAGCCCCTCCAGACGGCGGGCATATTGCAAAAACAGGGTGCCGTCCTGGGTCAGATAGAGCTTTTTGCCCAGCCGGTCAAACAGCCGCAACCCGTATTCCTCCTCGATTTCCCGGACGGCCATGCTCACCGAGGGCTGGGCGATGAAGAGCTGACGGGCGGCCTGGGTCAGGTTGTTGTGGTTGTCGCAGACGGCAAGAAAGATCCGGATGTGGCGAAAGGTCATATTACCCTCCGATCATAATAAAAAACCTATGATAAATATAAAAATAATAGTAGTTTTTTTCTGGAGTGTCAAGTGGTATACTGGTCAGGCAAGCCGGCAAGAAAAGAGGGGTCCTCATGCAGAAAAAACCGTATCTGACGCTGTTTCTGTCCACGTTGCAGCTCAGTGCCTTTACCTTTGGGGGCGGATTTGTCATCATTCCCCTGATGCGCAAAAAGTTTGTGGAAAAACTCCACTGGATTGATGAGCAGGAGATGCTGGATCTCACCGCCATCGCCCAGTCCTCTCCGGGGGCCATCGCGGTCAATGCCTCCATCCTGGTGGGCTACAATGTGGCGGGGCCGTTGGGGGCTGCCGTCACGGTGGTGGGCACCGTTTTGCCGCCGCTGGTCATCATCACGGTGATCTCGCTGTTTTACGACGCCTTCCGGGACAATGCGGTGGTCAGCATGGTGATGGCCGGAATGCAGGCCGGGGTGGCAGCGGTGATCTGTGATGTGGTGATCACCATGGCCCGCAATGTCCTCAAACCCTTCCGCTGGCAGCCGCTGGCGGTGATGATCTGTGCCTTTGCGGCGGCCTGGTTTTTCAGCATCAATGTCATCTGGATCATCCTGGCCTGCGGGGCACTGGGCGCGGTGGAAACCCTGGTCCGGGCCAGAGCCAGAAAGGAGCGGCAGCAATGATCTATCTGCAGCTGTTCTGGAGCTTTTTCCAGATCGGATTGTTCAGCATCGGCGGGGGATACGCGGCCATGCCGCTGATCCAGCACCAGGTGGTGGATCTCCACGGCTGGCTCACCATGAGCCAGTTCGCCGACATCATCACCATTTCGGGAATGACGCCGGGGCCCATCGCCATCAATGCCGCCACCTTTGTGGGGGAGCAGATCTGCGGGCTGCCGGGGGCGCTGGTAGCCACCGCCGGCTGTGTCTTTCCCTCCTGTGTCATCGTCATGACCCTGGCCTGGCTCTACTACAAATACCGCAGCCTGGAAATTCTGCAGGGAATCCTGCTGGGTCTGCGCCCGGCGGTGGTGGCCATGATCGCCTCGGCCGGTCTCTCTCTGGTGTTTCTGGCCCTGTTTGCAGGTGGGGTGCTGCCCTCCTCGCTGGATCAGGTGGACTGGATTGCCGCCGGGATTTTTGTGGGATGCCTGGTGGTGCTGCGCCGCTGGAAAACCGATCCCATTGCCGTGATGGCGGGGGCCGGTGTGGCCGGCTGGATTCTCTACTCGATTTTCTGATTGTTTCGCCGCCCTGGAAACAGGGCGGCTCTTTTTGTTGGGAAAAGCCAGAAAGGAAGCAACCGGCGCACTTGTGCTCCGGGGCCGGCTGTTTTATACTAAAAAGAAGACAACAACAGTATTTTGCCCGGCCCGGCATCGGACAAGGAGGTCCCTCATGGAATATACCGGCGAACATCTGCGCTATCTGCGCCGCCTGGCGCAGCAATTTCCCACCATTGCCGCTGCATCCAGCGAGATCATCCGCATCGAGGCGGTGCTTCGGCTGCCCAAGGGCACCGAGCACTTTATGAGCGATCTCCACGGGGAACACGAGGCCTTTGTCCACATCCTCAACAGTGCGTCGGGGGTCATCCATGAAAAGATCGATGTGGTGCTGGGGCCCGGGGTGCCGGCAGCCGAGCGGGCTGAGCTGGCCACCCTGGTCTACTATCCCAACCAGAAGCTGCCCGAGCTCAAGGCCGCCCAGCAGGATCTGAAGGCATGGTACCGCCAGACGCTGCTCCGCCTGATTCAGCTCTGCCGGTTCGTTTCCAGCAAACACACCCGCGCCCATGTGCGGGCCTGCCTGCCCGAGAACTGCGGCTATATCCTGGACGAGTTGCTCCACGCCCATTTTGAGGACCACGACAAGGACCAGTATTATGGGGAGATCATCGAGAGCATCATCCGGTATGGCCGGGCCGATGCCTACATCATCCGGTTCTGCGAGGTCATCAAGAGGCTGGCGGTGGACCGGCTGCATATTGTGGGGGATCTGTTTGACCGCGGTCCCCGGCCGGACCGGATTCTGGACAGCTTGATGGCCCACCATCATGTGGATATCCAGTGGGGCAACCATGATGTGGTCTGGATGGGGGCGGCGTCGGGCAGCCCGCTCTGCGTGATGACGGTGCTCAAAACCACCCTGGCCTACAACAATCTAGATACCCTGGAAGGGGGCTACGGCATCAGCCTGCGCACCCTGGACCGGTTCGCCCAGCGGGTCTATTCTGACTGTGATCTGAGCCGCTGGATGCCCCACGCCGACCCCCGCAGCAATCCCGGAGACCTGACCGC
Organism: uncultured Gemmiger sp.; assembly: GCA_944382835.1. Classification (GTDB taxonomy): domain Bacteria; phylum Bacillota; class Clostridia; order Oscillospirales; family Ruminococcaceae; genus Gemmiger. The sequence goes on along the minus strand of CALWNP010000007.1, from coordinate 45,777 downwards.
GGCAGCCCGGATGCACAAGGCGGTGACCATCCTGATGCTCAAGCTGGAAGCCCGGGTCATCGCCCGCAACCCCGAGTTCAGGATGGCCGGGCGGGACTATCTCAACCAGATCGACTACGCCGCCGGTACGGTTCGTCTGAAGGGTAAAACCTATCCGCTGCTGGACACTTCCTTCCCCACCGTGGACCCGGCCGATCCCACCCGGCTGACCCCCGAGGAGGAGCAGGTCCTGAAGGAGTTGGTGCGCTCCTTTGCCGAGAGCGAGCGGCTGCAGCGCCATGTTCAGTTTCTGTATGAGCAGGGGGCCTTCTACAAAATCTGCAACGGCAACCTGCTCTACCATGGGGCCGTTCCCATGACCCCTGCGGGAAAGTTCGCCGCCGAGACCTTTGAGGGAAAGAGCTACTCCGGCAAGGCTCTCTTTGACTACTGTGACCGCCGGGCCCGGCAGGGGTACTTTGCCCCGGCGGGCTCTCCGGAACGGCAGGCGGGGCAGGATTTCCTCTGGTATCTCTGGTGCGGGGCACTTTCCCCGCTGTTCGGACGCAGTGCCATGACCACCTTTGAGCGGATCTACATTGCCGACCCCGCCACCCACGCCGAGATCAAGGACCCCTACTACCGTCTGATTGAGGCCCCCGAGACTGCCGACCGGATTCTGAAGGAGTTCGGCCTGACCGGGGAGGGCTGCCACATCGTCAACGGCCATGTGCCGGTGCGGGCCATCGAGGGAGAAAGCCCGGTGAAGGGCGGGGGAAAGCTCATCATCATCGACGGCGGATTCTGCCGGGCCTACCACAGCAAGACCGGCATCGCCGGCTATACCCTGGTGTACAATTCCCGGGGGCTGATTCTGCGCACCCATCAGCCTTTTGAGAGCGCCCAGAAGGCCATCCATCAGGATGAGGACATCGCCAGCAAAAGCGAGTACATCTACAATGCGCCGTCCCGGATCATGGTCCGGGATACCGACGAGGGCGGCCGCAAACTGGCGCTGATCCAGGACCTTTCGGCGCTGGTGGAGGCCTACCGTATTGGCGCCGTTCCCCAGGGCAATGCGGTTCAGGAGCTGTTCTGAGGCGCAGCTCCAAGTCTCTTTGCTTGACTTTTGGGCAGGGGGATGGTATATCTTTTGGGGTTGTGCCTTTGGACAAACCCTGTTTTTCGCGGCTGTCCGTGCTGTTTTGTACAGGGACACTCGTTTTGGATAAAAGCTGGAATGGATGGAGGATATCATGGAGAAACACCTGCGTTCGCCCTTCCGGTGGGGCGTCTGCCGGCAAAGAACCACCTTTTTGGTGGGCGCACTGTACGGGGCATTGCTGTTCCTTCTGGTTTACGGGCCGAGGGTGCTGGATGTAACCTACGATGATTGGCTGTTGACCGGGGGCGATCTGTCCCAGCACTACATCGGTTGGCTGTGCTACCGCAACTCCCCGTGGCATCTGCCGCCGGGGCTGATGTCGGGGCTCAATGAGCCGGGGATGGCCAGCGTTGTCTATACCGATTCCATCCCCCATTTTGCCTTTCTGTTCAAGATTCTCTCCCCGCTGCTGCCCGAAACCTTTCAGTATTTCGGGCTGTTCGGCCTCATCTCTCTGGCACTGATGGGGGGCTTTGCGGCGCTTCTGCTGAACCATTATCTCTCCTGCCTGCCCGCCTCGGTGGCGCTGTCCACCTTCTTTGTCCTTTCTCCCTATATTTTGCAGCGCCTCTATGCCCATACCGCTTTGGGCGGCGGTCAGTGGTTGATTGTGGCTTCCCTCTGGCTCTGGCTGTGCCGCCCGCTGGAGGGCAAGCGCTGGGCCGCTCCGCTGGCCTGGTGTGCGCTGGCTTTGACGGCCGGGGGCATCCATATGTATTTTCTGCCCATGGTGTTTGCCATTCTGGGGATGTGGTGCCTGGAGCAGCTGCTGTCCAAACGCCCGGTGCGGGCAGTGGGCACCTTTGTGGCTTCGGTGGCGGTGGTGCTGGCGGATTTCTGGTTTTACGGCATCTTTTATGGCTCAACCACCCTCAAGGCTGTGGGGCTGGGGGAAAGCAGCGCCAATCTGAACGCCCTCTTTGACGCCCAGAACACTTCGCTGTTTCTCAAGGAACTGCCCCACCGGACGGGGCAGAACGAGGGATACGGTTATCTCGGCCTGGGGGCCATTGTGCTGCTGGGGTTGGCTGTGCTGGTCAAGATCTTCACCTTCCGCAAAAGGCCGCCGTTGTTCTCTGGGATGCAGAAGATTCAGCTGGGGATTCTGTTTGTCTTTTACGAGGTGGTAGGCCTCAGCCCCACCGTGACGCTGGGGGACCGGGTAATTCTGGAAATCCCCCTGTGGGAGCCGATCCGGCAGCTCTGGAGCGTCTTCCGGGCCACCGGGCGGTTTATCTGGCCGGTTTGTTACCTGGTGATGTTTTTGTCCATGGCCACGGTGTTCTCGGTGCTGGCCACCCGAAAGGGGCTGGCCACGGTGGGGGCGGTGCTTATCGCCCTGCTTCAGATGGCGGACATCAGCCCCTATCTGCGCAGCATCCGGACCAATGAGAAGTACCGCACCCGGCAGACCTACACGCTGTCCATCCATCAGCAGGCATGGGATCATCTGCTGGAAACCAGACCGCATGTGGTGTTCCAGCCGGCCAGCACCTTTGTCTTCGCCTCGGGCGGCAGCGACATTGCACTGCTGGCCATGCGGCATCACGGAACGGTGAGCAATTTCTATTTTGCCCGGCCGGATGATCTGGAGCTGGCCCAGCTCAACCAGCTGATCCAGCAGGAGCTGGACAGCGGCATCACCCGGGAGGACACCGTCTATGTCCTGGCCGAGAGCGATCCGTCCCTGGCAAACTATGATCTGGTGCTGTATCGCCTGGACGGGATGATCCTCGGCATCTCCCAGCCCGATGCGGAGCTGGAGAGCATGGACGGGGTGGAGCGGTATCTGCCGGCAACCGAATAAGAAAAAATGGATCGGACTCTCCCCACGGGAGGCTCCGATCCTTTTTGTATGTCATGGCGCGGAAAAGGAAAATTGCACGGGAAATGATGTCTTTCCCTCATTCGAGGCACGGTTCCACCCGCAGGAAGGCGGCGCTTTCCCCCGGAACCCGGAGGCTGTCGCCCCGGACCTCTACGGCGTCCCCGTGCTGGTAGAGCACCTCCTGCGGGCGGTAGGGGCAGGAAAACTCAGCGGGGCTGCGGGAGGGGTTGAGGACCACCAGAACCGATTCGGTTTTGGCGGTGCGCAGATAGGCCAGGGGATACCGATGGTCCTCGCAGAAAACAAATTCCAGCCCGCCCCGGGCGCAGAGGGCCGGATGGTCCCGGCGAAGGCAAATCAGCTTCTGGATCTCCTGCCACAGGGACGTGGGGCATGCCATGGCCTCTTCCACCACCGGGGCATCGGCCGCAGGGTCCTGCGGGGTGTAGAGGGATTCTGCCGCACCTTCGGAAAAACCGTAGTTCTTGCCGCGGTTCCACTGCATGGGGGTCCGGGCACCGGTGCGGCCATAGCCGCCCTCCACCGAGGGCAGCGGAAGGTGCCGCATCCCGATCTCGTCGCCGTAATAGAGGAAGGGAACCCCGGGCATGGACAGCAGGAAGGCGAAGGCAATCTTCATCTCCTCCGGGTCGAGAAATTTGCGCATCCGTTCCATATCATGGTTGCCCGAGGGAATGCAGATCAGCCCCTTTTGCCGGGTAAGGTTGTAGTTGGCGCGGTAGGCGTCCACAAAGGCACGGGCGTCCCCCTGACCGTCCCGGCGGAAATAGGGGGCGTCGCCGCGGAACAGGTCCATGTAATGGGAGGGCCCAAAGTGAAGGAGAAAGTCCATGTGGAACCCGGCCAGCAGGGATTTCTGGGGGTCGCCCCACTCCGAGATCAGCACCGCGTCGGGAAAATCCCGGTCCAGGAACCGGCGTACATCCTGCCACAGCTTTTGGGTTTCCTGGCCGTCGGGATCATTCTTGACCAGCGACCCGGCCATGTCCACCCGGAACCCGTCGCAGCCCTTGTTCAGCCAGAAGGCCATGACATCCTTCATGGCCTGCCGGGTGGCCAGTGCCTCGGGGGAATCCACGGCGCTTTGCCAGGGCTCGGTGGGGTGGGCAAAGCCGTAGTTGAGGGCGGGCTGGTTGGAGAAGAAGTTCACCGCCACACTGCCGTCCCGGGGGTACAGCCCGCGCAGCGACCCTGCAATGCTGGGATACTGGGCCACATCGGTCCAGACCGAGTCGCTCCAGATGTAACGGCCCCAGTATTCGTTGGGCTCGGCCTTGCAGGATTGCTGGAACCAGGGGTGCTGGGTGGAGGTGTGCCCCGGAACCAGATCCAGCAAAACCTTCATCCCGCGGCGGTGGGCCTCGGCAAAAAGCCGTTCCAGATCCTCGTTGGTGCCGTACCGTGGTGCCACCTGGGTGTAGTCCGACACATCATAGCCGGCATCGCCGAAGGGGGAGAGAAAGCAAGGGTTCAGCCACAGGGCGTTGCAGCCCAGCTGCCGGATGTAGTCCAGCTTGGCGATGATACCCGCCAGATCTCCGATGCCGTCCCCGTTGGTGTCCAAAAAACTTTGCGGATAGATTTCATAGAAAACACTGTTGTTGAGCCAATCCTTCATGGTGATCCCTCGATTCTGTGTTGTCCCGGACGGAGCGCTCCTTTTCCCGGGTGATACTGGCATTATATCCCGCCGGATGGTCAAATTGTTGGACTATATCCAGCAATCGTAGTACAATATCCATATCCCACCATCCTCAAAGGAGGGGCAGCACCATGTGGCAGGCGTTCCAGGAAACCCGGCAGCAGGGGACACCCCTGCATCCGCTGCAGGTCTACTGCATGGACCAGCAGATCGCCAGGATTGATGTGCCCAACCACTGGCAGGAGGGGGTGGAACTGCTCTGGATTCGCCGGGGACAGCTGCGGCTGAAAATCGAGGAGCAGCTGTACCGGGGCGGGGAGGGCGATCTCTTTTACATCAATCCCCGGGAAATGCACGGCATGCAGGCGGACAGCGAGGACTGCCTCTACTTCGCCCTGGTGTTCCCCTTGTCCTGGCTGGCCTTTGCCGAGCCTGACGAGGTGGAGGAGCGGTATCTGCACCCGTTGGCCGACCATACCGCCCGGGTTCTCTCCCGTCTGCCGGCGGACACAGCGGCCCTTGCGGCGCCGCTTCTGCGGGAACTGCTGCTCTGGTACCAGGGAAAGGAACCTGGGGCCTGGCTGGGGATCAAGGCCCATCTGCTGCGGTTGTATCAGCTCCTCTACCGGGACAACCTGGTCCGGACCACCGGAGCGGTGGGCTCTGCCCAGGGGGAAGCCCTGCGGGAGATCGCCCGCTACATCCAGCAGCACAGCGCCGAAAAACTGACGTTGCAGCAGATGGGCGAGGCGTTTCACATGTCGCCCAAATATTTCGGCGCCTATTTTCAGCGCCATTTCGACTGCGGCTTCTCGGACTACCTCACTGCGGTGCGGATTCAGCGGGCCAGGGACCTGCTGGCCCGCACCGACCACAGCATGGAACTGGTGGCCCACCTCTGCGGTTTTTCATCCGACAGCTACCTGATCCGCATTTTTCGCCAAACCCAGGGCATGACCCCGGGACAATACCGCAAACTGTTCCAAGGCGGTGCTGCGGATCCTTTGCCGGCTCAAAAACCGGAGGATCCCTGACCACAGAAACGAAGAAATACAGGGGGAGCCAAAACGGCCAACCAAGCCGGAAAATCTCCCCATATTCAAAGGAGGCATTTGGAGTATGGACCGGACATCCATCACACGCCGGGAGGAGGAGCAGATCCAACGGCTGCGCCCCTGCCTGGCGGAATGTACCGTGCTGCTGCGCCGCAACGGCGATTTCCCTCTCGAGGCACCGGGCAAGATTGCGCTGTACGGCAGCGGGGTGCGGCATACCATCAAGGGCGGCACCGGCTCGGGGGAGGTGAACTCCCGCTACTTTGTCACGGTGGAGGAAGGCTTTGAACAGGCGGGTTTCACCGTGACCAGCAAGGCCTGGCTGGACGGATACGACAGGGTGGTGGAACAGGCGCTGGCAGCCTTCCGCCGCCAGCTGAAGGCCGAAGCCAAGGCCCGGCACACCAATGTGATGATGCTGGCCATGGGGGCAACGGTGCCCGAGCCGGAGTATACCCTGCCCCTGGATGGGGAAGGGGAGACCGCCATCTATGTTCTCTCCCGCATTTCGGGGGAGGGCGCCGACCGCAAGCCGGTGAAGGGGGACATCCTCCTCACCGACACCGAACAGCGGGACATCCTGGCCCTGCAGCACCGCTACAAGCGGTTTCTGCTGGTTCTCAACGTGGGGGGCATGGTGGACCTGAGCCCTCTGGGAGAGGTCTCCAACATCCTGCTGCTCTCCCAGCTGGGGGTGGAAACCGGCAACACTCTGGCTGATCTGGTCCTGGGCCGGCAGGTGCCCAGCGGAAAGCTCACCGACACCTGGACCGCCTGGAAGGATCAGCTGCCCATGATGGAGTTTGGCGGATATGACGACACTCCCTACCGGGAGGGCATCTATGTGGGCTACCGGTACTATGATACGGTGGGGCAGGAGGTCCTCTTTCCCTTCGGGTTTGGTCTGGGATACACTGATTTTGCCCTGGACCAGCTGCATGCTGAACTGGAGGGAACCCATGCCACGGTGACGGCCCGCCTGACCAACACCGGCCGCTGGCCGGGCAAGGAGGTGGCTCAGCTGTACCTGTCCAAGCCGGAAGGAGTGCTGGATCAGCCGGTCCATCAGCTGGCCGGCTGGGCCAAGACTGCCCTGCTCCAGCCGGGGCAGAGCGAGACGGTGACCATCCCGCTGGATCTCTCCGAGCTGGCCTCCTACGACCCCGCCCGGGCCGCCTACCTGCTGGAGGCGGGGGATTATCTGCTGCAGGTGGGCTGCCACAGCCGGGACACCCGGCCAGTGGCGGTGCTGCGCCTGCCCCGGACCGTATTGCTCTGTCAGGTGCGCAACGCGCTGGGAACCCCGCCCTTTGCCGACTGGAAGCCGGACCGCAAGCCGGTGACGGCGGAGGGGGTACCGGTAATGGAGGTGGACCCCGATGCCTTCTCTCTGCGGACGGTGGACTACCAGACCAGCTACCCCATCGACCCCAAGGCCAAGGCACTAAGGGACGAAGAGCTGGCCCTGCTCTCCAACGGCGCATTCGGAGGGGGCGGACTGGCCACTGTGGTGGGCAGTGCCGCCACCAGTGTCTGCGGCGCAGCTGGCGAGACCGCCCGCGTGACGGGATTCCCTCCGATTGTCATGGCCGACGGCCCCGCCGGTATCCGGATTCATCAGCGGTATTTCCGGGACAAGAAGGGGCTGCACAGCATGGAGGCACCCTTCCCCCAGTCCATGGTGCCCTTCATGCCCCCGGTCCTGAAATTCCTGATGGATCATTTCCTCATCAAAAAGCCCCGGCGCCCCGAGGATGTGCGCTATCAGTACTGCACCGCCCTGCCCATCGGCACCGCTCTGGCCCAGAGCTGGAACACCGAGATTGCCGAGCTCTGCGGCGACGTGGTGGGACGGGAAATGGAGATCTTCGGGGTGGATCTCTGGCTGGCACCGGCCCTCAATATCCACCGCAGCCCTCTGTGCGGGCGCAACTTTGAATATTTCTCCGAGGACCCGCTGATCAGCGGGCGGTTTGCCGCCGCCGTCACCCGCGGGGTGCAGCAGCATCCCGGCCGCGGAGTGACCATCAAACATTTCGCCGCCAACAACCAGGAGTTCAACCGCACCTCCAGCAACAGCCAGGTGTCGGAGCGGGCCATGCGGGAAATTTATCTGCGGGGGTTCCAGATCTGTGTGGCGGAATCCGACCCCAAAGCCCTGATGACCTCCTACAACCTGCTCAACGGGCAGCACACCTCCACCCGGCGGGATCTGATCGAGGACATCCTGCGCTGTGAGTTCGGTTTCCGGGGCCTGGTCATGACCGACTGGGTGGTCCGGGGCGGGATGATCCCCAAAGACGCCAAATATCCCGGCCCCCAGCCGTGGGAGGTGGCGGCCGCCGGCGGAGACCTCTTCATGCCGGGCAGCAAGGCGGACTACAACAACGTGCTGCAGGCACTCAAGACGGGAAAACTCTCCCGCACCCAGCTGGAGATCAACGCCACCCGTCTGCTGCGCTTCGGCAAAAAGTAAGAGGGCCAAACCACTTTCAATAGAACCGGAACAGGCCGCCTTAGGTGAGCTGATACAAAAACGGATGAGATCCGAAAGGGTCTCATCCGTTTTTCGTCTGCGGAAAAAGTCAGTGGGGAAAAATGGCCCAGCTAAAATAAAAGAAAAGCGACGAAAGTTCTTCCGTCGCTTGTTGGCTGCCCCAGTCCGACTTGAACGGACGACACCCTGATTAACAGTCAGGTGCTCTAACCAACTGAGCTATGGGGCAATATTTTGTTTTTTGTGATCTGCCGTTCTCGCGGCCAGCTATTACATTATAGCCAGTTCCGCCCTATTTGTCAACAATTTTTTTCAAAAATATTTTTCTGCGATAAAAGGCGAAAAAAGACGAGGGATTCTTTTTCCGGGGCGACAACATCCCCCAACATCTGCGCGGGGCACTCTGTATAATCGGGGTACAAGGTCAAGCCCCGGACGGTTTGCACCGTGCAGTACCAACCGGCGCCGCGCCGTTCCTTGCCTGTCTGTTCTGCCTACATAACGCCCCGTGCCCTGCGGCCGGGCAAACACCACAATTTTTTTGTGACGGCATACAGGAGATGGCAAAGACGGGAACGCCATGCCTTTGGGCACCCTTCCGTGCTGCCGCGTTCTCCGCCCGGTTCCATGCCCATCCGGGCAGGCCTGACCGCAAAAGGTACAGGGAGGGAATGCCATGAAAACCCGTGTGAATCTGATTCTGACCGCCGCTTGTGCCGCCCTGGCTGCTGTCTGCCTGGCAGCCGGTGCCCATGCCTGGCTGCAGGGCGTGGCCCGGGTATTGGCCAACACCGCGGCCATCGCCGCCTTCGGTGTGGAAGCACAGCCGGTCATTGAATCGTCGGCCACCGTGGTCCAGACCACCGATATAGCACTGATGGCAGCTGATTCTGAAAATCTTGTCCAGCAGCAGGATGCGTCTGTGCCCGACAACCGAACCCAGACCGGTGGCGATGAAACAGCAAACCGGTCCCGGGTGACAGATGCGGGCCGGACCACCCGTGCGCCGCCCGGACGATGAAAAGAGACAAAGGATGATTTGATGCCCAAACCCAACCGACTGATTTCCGTTTTTCTGGTTTTGCTGCTTCTTGCCATTGCCCTGGCCCGTGCCGGTGCCGCGGAAGCGGTACTCACCCCGACGCCTGCACCCCAAGCAAGCAGGGCGCCGGAAGCCCAGGCGTTTTACAATTCGGTGCTGGCGGCCCGGGATGCTGCCAAACTTCATACCTATCTGAACTGTCTTTCTCCGGAACGATTGCAGGAACTTTGGCAGATGCTGGACACCGCCAGCCAGACCCGACTGCAGCGGGCCATGGAGGCACTGGGGGTCCAGCCGCCCCAAACCACCGCGACCGGGGAATCCAGCCTTCCGCAAGGGGAGGTGATGCTGACACAGCAGACCGATTATGATTCCCGTACCGATACTTATACCGTCACGCTGGAAGGGTGGAGCACCGGCTGTGCGGCCGGTCAGCAACTGGACGAAAGCGCCGTGCTGCGCGCCACCCTGTCCGATGAATTTTCCCTGAAGGATGCCCAGGTCCGGGTATGGCGGGTGGAGAAGACCGCTTCCGGCTGGGCCCAGACCAAATGCAGCGATCCCGGCCTTTCTGCCCGGCTGGATCCCAAAACCCGTGCCCTGGCCGTGACCGGCTTTGACTACACCGACCGGTATGTCTGCGAGCAACCCCGCAAAGAGGGAACCGGGACGACCAGAGGCAGCAAACTGGTGGTGCAGCTGACGGGGCTGGCGCCAGACGATGAGGCTACCTTCGGCGGGCAGGGCATCCCGGTTTGTCAGAATGCCGGGGTATATCCCGATGCCGATTCTGCGCAGCCCTGCGCCGTGGCAGAGGAGGCCACGGTGGACCTGCCCATCCGTTACCAGTATCAACCGGCGGATCAGACCGTCCTGTCCGGACAGGCAGTCAACTTCGGCTACATGATCCGCCCCACCAATTCTCTGACCGTATGGCCGGACGGTCAGAACAACGCCTGGGTGGACCTGGAATATGCGGTGGAACAGGAGGGGCAGATCCTCTGCCGCTACCGGGTCCCCCACGGAACCGATATCTCCCAGGGGCAGTGGGCCCCTGCCGCCCCACAGCAGATGGTGGACCGGGACACCTGTTACACTGTGGTGGTGACCGTATCCGCCGCCTATCCCGGGGCGAAAACCGGACCCGGGCGGGGAACCGCAAGCCACTGCCAGTCCTATCCCGCCCGGGTTCTGCTCCAGAATCCCTGATGGCCAGACCCTGCCGTTTTTTCACAACGGCGGGGCCTTTGCCATGTTTTGTTCTTCGTCAAAAACCGCGCAGCAGGGGAAGGATTCTGCCAAAGATGACAAAAGCCGTGTTGCGTTTGCGGGGGGCTTTTGTTATAATGATGATATATATTGCTTATTCTTAGACAAAACGGGGTGTCATGCAGCGTGGCAAAGATTGACGTGAGCAAATTTATCGAACAGAGCGGAATCCGCAAGGCGCGGTTCGGCGGATACGAGCCGGACGATGTGCGCCAGGCGATGCTGGCGCTTTGTGCCGAATATGAGCAGCGGCTCAACCAGTCTGAGGCCGATGTCCGCCGCCTGACCCAGGAAAACACCGCGTTGGACCAGCACTGTCAGTCGCTGAGCGCTCAGAACAAGCGCCTCTCGGGGCAGAACGCCACCCTGGCCGGCAGCAGTGAGCGATATTCCCGCCAGATGGAGGATCTGGATACCCAGCTTTCCTCTTTCCGGGAGCGCAACCACTCCCTCAACGATCAGATTGCGGTACTGCGGCTGAAAAACAGCGATCTGAACAAGGAAAACAAACAGCTCAAAGACCGGGCCGAGGAGGCCGAGGCGGCGCTGCGGGTCAAGGGCAGGGAACTGGATGCCGAGAAGGCGGCGCTGGACAGTTCCCGCCAGAAGCGGCTGCAGGATGCCAAGAATGAGGCAGACCGCATCACCCGCCAGGCGGAAGAAGAGGCGGAGAAAATCCGGGAGGATGGCCGGCTGGAGGCCGACGCGGTGGCCAAGGTGGCCCGGGAGCAGGCCCGCCGTCAGGCCCAGAACCTGGTGGATGCCGCAGCCGCCGAGGCCAATGAGATCCAGAACGCCCACCAGCTGCGTCTGAACAACCTGCGCAGCGAGGTGGAAGGGCTGGAAAGCCGCCGGGATACCCTGCTGGCCTACCTGCAGCGGATGGGCGAGGAACTGCTGCGGGTCAAACAGGAAAACGAGGAAAAAGCCGAGCAAAATCCGGTGCCCCAGCCCACCCCCGAGGTGCTGAAGGAGGATCTGACCGAGATCCCCGCCCCCGAGGCCGAGCTGGACCTGAGCAAGGAAGCACTGGCCGATACGGTGGCCCAGCTGCGCACCGAGCAGCAGAAGGAACAGCAGGAATCCCCCGAGGATGCGGTGCAGGGACCCGGTGTGGAGGAAACCACCCCTCTGGTGGAGCTGCCTGAGGACGGCAACCGTACCCAGCCCCGCAAGCCGGCTTTTACCCTGCTGGAGGATGAGCCGGCCCCGCCGCGGTTCAGCCCGGCCCCGGCTTTCTTTGAGGATCCCGCCCGCCAGACCGGTCCGGCCCTCACCGAGGTGCCTGGTGCTATCTTCTCCTCTCCCATTGTACATCAGGAGGATGAGCCCATCCTGGACGAGACGCCTCCCACCGCCGCCCCCCGGGCACCGGTGATGCCGGAACTGGGCACGGAGGAGGAAGAGGATGACGGGGAGGAACCCGCCGAGGAGGAAACTCCGCAGCAGCCCAAGGAAAAGAAAAATACACTGGCCCGCCAGAAGGCTCTGCGCGCAGTCCGCGCGCTGCGCCGGATGCGTGCCGCCAAGGGAGCACAGAAGTGAAACAACAGCATACCCGTACAGGATGGCTGCGCACCCTGGTTTTGCTGGCATTGTTGCTGGCGTTGACCGGGGCGCCTCGGTACGCCCGTGCGGCGGAGGCTGTGGGAACTTTTTCGGTGGAACAGGTCTATGTCAATGTGCCGGAGATGGATGTCTTTCTCTATGCCCTGGACGGCAATGACGAGCCCATCTCGCCCATGGCGGTCCAGGCGGCGGGGATCGAAGTGACGCTGGGGGATGAAGTGATCACCCCCGGCAATATCTTGATGTCCAATGAACCCATCTGCTACATCTTTGTGCTGGACAATACGGTGGATGCCCGGACACTCAGCCAGTTCCGGCTGGGAATCCGGCAGATGATCGCCGAAAAACAAGAACGGGATCAGATTGCCCTTTATACGACGGCGGGCGAGGTGGAGTGTGTCCTTTCGGCAACCTCCAATCGCACCGCCGCTTTGTCTGCCCTGGCAAATGTGGAATCCCAGGAGGGCAAGAGCAACTTTGCCAATGCCGCCACCCGCATCTACCAGGACATCGGGGACAATTACCAAAGCATTGCCCCCCGCAAGGTCATTGTGGCCTGCACCGACGTGGTGCGGATGATGTCGGATATGACCTTGATGGGCGGCATGATGACCAACGCCGCCAGCCAGCTGAATATGGCGGTCTATACCTTTGTGGCCAGCCAGAACGCAGACCGGTTTGCCTTCCTGGAGGAACTGTCGGATGCGTCCCTCTACACCTGCGATCTGGAGGAAATCCCCGACGAGATGCTGGCCATGCAGCAGTATCTGGCCAAGGCGCTGGAGCTGAAGACGGTGATTGACCCGGACCGGTACGGGGAGCGGCTGGAAACCCTGACCGTCTCGGTGCCCAGTATGGGCAGTGCCATCAAGAGCGGCACCAATGTCTATATGGGCTACCGGCTGACCAAACCGGCGGTGGAGGAGGTCCAGGTGATCAACCGCACCCATCTGCGGCTGGTGTTCAATCAGGCCATTGCGGGGGGCAATACCGCCCGCAGCTACCGGCTGGAAACCGAGGACATCTGGAACTGGCACCCGTCCATCCGGGCGGTGGAGCTGAGCCCGGACGGCCGCAGCGTCACCCTGACCACCGAGCCCCTCTACGCCGGCGACTATACGGTGGGGCTCAAGCGGGTGGCCTCCTCGCTGAGCGCCGCCAACATCAGCGATTCCCGGGAAAGCTTTGATTTCGAGATTGCGGTCTGGCCCCGGGACCGCGGTTTCTATTTCGGCCGGTTCCTGGCACCGATGCTGGTGCTGGTTCTGGCACTGGGCGGCTTGGTTGGGGCGATGGTCTGGCAGAAACGCCGGGACCAGCAGCGGGAACAGCAGGCGGAAGCGGAAAATCTGCTGCAGACCGCCGCCGGTGTCCGGCAGCTGCCCCGCCGCTGGCTGACCCTTCTGGTCCGCACCCGGCGCGATGTGGCCGAGACCCGCTGGTCTGCCCAGGTGGAAAGCAGCATTCTGATCGGCTCCGACCCCAGTCTGTGCGATCTCTGTGTGGAGGACAGCCGGGTGGCGCCCCAGCACTGTATGATTGGGCTGGAAGGGGACAACCTGTTGGTCCGGGCCCTGGGGGACCAGGTGGTCCGGGTCAACGGCCAGCGGATTGGGGATGCCCACCGGCTGCAAAACAATGATGTGATCAAGATCGGCCGCAGCACACTGCGGGTGGTCCTGTGAGGGAGGAAAACCCATGAAACTGTCCAAATGTGAACGAGGGCACTTCTACGACGGGGATAAATACCCCGAATGCCCCTACTGCAACCCGGAATTGCAGCACGATTCCTCCATTGTCTCGGCCCGCTCCGGCCAGGAGCCCACCCCGGTGGCCTCTCCCACAGGGCCGGTGACCGGCTGGCTGGTGGCGCTGGACGGCGCCGCGGCCGGGCGGGATCTCCGGCTGGGGATGGGGCGCAGCTTCCTTGGCACCGATCCGGCGGGGCTGCCGGTGCTGCTCAGCGCCGATGCCCCTCTCTCGGTCCGGCAGGGCATCGTGGCCTATGACCCCAAGGAAAACAGCTTCACCCTGCTGCCCGGCTCCTCGGCAGAACTGCTCTACCTCAACGGCAAGGCGGCTCTGGAGGCCATGCCGCTGGCAGCGGGGGATACCCTGACCCTGGGGGGAACCTCCCTTCGCTTTGTGCCCTTCTGCGGCGAGTTCCGCTGGCCGGCACCGGATTCCCAATAAGGAGGTGGGGTTGTGGCAAGTGAAATTGTAATGCTGATCACCGAGCTGCGCAACCGCCAGCGGATCACCCTGCCTTCGGCCAAGGGGGCTTACAGCTTCGGCCGCAGCCCCCATTGCGATTACATCCTGCGGCGCAACCACATCGGGGACCGCCAGTTTACCCTGCACAGCCGGGGGGAAAACTGGGTGGTCACCGATGACGCCAGCGGCTGTACCACCTGGTACAACAACCATCCCCTGGCCGGCGGAGAGAGCCATCTGCTCCAACCTGGGGATGTCATCGGCATCAACACCGACGAGGATCTCTCTACCCAGGAGATCACCTTCCGGGTGGAGGAAATCCGCCACGAGGACGGGGATGGTGCTCCCCACCGGGAAACCACCGCCGATGCGATTCTGCGGGAGCTGGACGTGCGCAAAAAGCGGCGAATTGTCATTGGCCGTGGGGACGACTGCGATGTCAAGCTGAACAGCGACCGTGTCTCCCGGCACCACTGCGAGGTGCTGTTCCGGGACGGGCACTATGAGCTGCGGGACCTGGGCTCCACCAACGGCACCTATCTGGATGGCCAGCGGGTGCGGGAGGCAGTGCTGCAAAACGGCGCTGTTATCAACGTCCCCACCCAGGTGTTTGCCTTTTCGGGTGGGGTGCTGCACTACCACGAAAACGCCGCCGGCATCAGCGTGGAACTGGTTAATGTGGTCAAGACGGTGCAGGACCGCAACACCAATGCGCCGCTGAACATTGTGGACGGCACTTCGCTGATCATCGACCCCAACAGTTTTGTGGTGCTGGTGGGCGGTTCTGGCACCGGCAAGTCCAGCCTTTTGACCTGCATCACCGGCTCGGCGCCCTGTACCGGGGGCAGTGTCCGGTTTGACGGCATCGACACCAAGGGCAACCGCAACGCCTTTGACGCGGTGCTGGGCTATGTGCCCCAGAAGGACATCATGCACGACAACCTGACCCTGGAGCAGAGCCTGACCTTTGCGGCCAAGCTACGGATTGCCCACGATGCCACCCCGGCCGAGACCCGGGCCGCCGTGGAACATGCCATCCGTGCGGTGGACCTGCAGGGACGGGAAAAGACCCTGATCCGCCAGCTTTCGGGCGGCCAGAAAAAGCGGGTTTCCATCGCCATGGAGCTGCTGGCCTCGCCCCGGCTTCTGGTGCTGGACGAACCCACCAGCGGCCTTTCCCCTGATCTGGACCGCAGCATGATGGAGCTGTGCCGCAAGCTCAGCCACGAAAACTGCACCGTCCTGATGGTTACCCACAACATGTCCAACATCAATCTCTGTGATAAGATCGCCTTTCTGGGCACCGGCGGTGTGCTGTGCTATTATGGCCCGCCCGAGGAACTGGACCGGTATTTTGATGTGGAACTGACCAGCGATATCTTTGAAAAGCTGCGTCGGCCGGAGGACATTGAATACTATCGAACCAAGTACTTTACCACCCGGGAGTTTAACCGGGTGGTGGAGGAATATCCCGAAGCGGCACAGGAGGCGGACAAGCGATGCAACCAATCGAGCCAATGAAATTCTTTCGCCAGTTGGGGGTGCTCATTGCCCGCAACTTCCAGCTGATCTGGAACGACAAGCTGGTGCTGGGCAGCCTGGTGCTTCAGGCCCCGCTGATGGTGCTGGTGATCTATCTGGTGGGGGACCCCACCTGCTTTACCTCCAACCTCATCAATATCGGCAGCCGGACCATCCTCTTCATCCTCTGCGCGGTGTCCACATTTATGGGAATCCTCAACTCCTACCGGGAAATCTGCAAGGAGCGGGAGATCATCTTCCGGGAGGCCAGCGTGGGGGTCTCGCTGCTGGCCACGGTGCTCAGCAAGGCCATCGTGCTGCTGCTCATCGAGGCGGTGCAGGCCTTGATCCTGACCGCTGGTTTTGTCTCCATCATCCAGATCCCCCAGAACCATCTGCTCTACGACACCAATCTGGAACTCTACGTCTCGGTGCTGCTCATGATGGTGGCCTCCTCGGCCATGGGACTGCTGGTGTCTGCTTCCCTCAAGAGCAGCGAGTCGGCCATTCTGCTGGTGCTGGTCCTCATCATCGGCCAGGTGGTTTTCAGCGGGGTGATGTTCCCGGTTACCGGGGCCATGACCGTCATCAGCACCGTCATTGTCTGCCGGTGGGGGATGGGGGCGCTGGGCGCCTCCACCGACTTGAACAGCCGGCTGAGCTGGCTGAAAGCCGGACTGGACAGCCCGATGTACGATGCCACCGTCCCCAACCTGCTGCACAGCTGGCGGATGCTGGCCCTGCTGGCCGTGGTCTGCCTGGTGGCAGCCTGGCTGGTGCTGCGCATAGCCTTCCAGCGCCGCAAGGACTGACAATCCCATCAAAAACAAAAACCAGCGAAGCGTCAGCTTCGCTGGTTTTTTCAATGTTTGCGGGGACGCAGTTCGCTCAGCCGGGTCAACGCCTGGCGCAGATGGGCCAGGCTCTCGGCGTGGAGGGGACTGCGCATGGTGGGAAAGGCCCGCAGCAGGTGTCCGGCACCAAAGAACCGATGCCGGGCCAGGGCGGCGGTCTCTTCCCGCACCGTTTTGGCCCGGGCGGCCAGGGTCAGCAGCTGGTCCCGCAGTTCGGCGGCATTGTCCCGCCCTTCCATGGCAGCCAGGGTCAGCTGGAGCTTCTGCTCATCCAGCAGGGCATCGATGGTGATGGCGTTGCTGCCGATCACCTCGGTGAGCCGGTCGCTGGAAAGGCGGATGGCAGCCCGCAGCTCATCCATGTGCTTCAGGTGCTTGCTCAACCCGGCGGCTGCAATGATGGAGCAGATCAGATCGGCCAGAAAGGCGGCACAGAGCACACCGTCCAAAATGGCCAGGGGCAGCAGGGGCAGATGGCGCAGCGGAGCGGCCAGAAGGGGATGGACCACCATCACCAGGATCACACTGCCCACCCCCCACAGCAGGGAAAACTGGGGGCAGATGTACCCGCCCAGATTGAACCGCATCTTGCTGTAATCCCACCATCGGGTGTGGAAGATCACATAGAGCAGCCATCCGCCGATCAGCTCGATGAGGGTGGTGATGATCATGCCGCCCACAAAGACGGCGGCGATGCTGTGGGTCCAGCCATTCAGCAGTACCAGCATGGCCACCATGCCAAAGCCGTAGATGGGGCAGATGGGGCCGTTGAGAAAGCCCCGGTTGACCAGCTGCCCGCTCTCCACGGCGGCAAAGGCCACCTCGGCGCACCAGCCCAGCAGAGCATACAGGAAGAAGTACACCACCATCAGCAGCAGGGAATGGAGGAACATCAGTCCTGCGCCTCCTCCGCCTCTTCCCGCTCTTTGGCCAGCACCTTGGGTTCCACCCAGCTGACGGTGCTGTCAGGGCCCTTGCGGGCAATCAGCGCCTTGATGGGGATGCCCTGCTCGGTGAACATCCCCTCGTGCTCGGTGCGGATGTTCCAGGCAGGCTCCTCCTTGTGCAGGTCAAAGGTTTTCCAGGTGATCTCAAACCCGGCGGCGGGGAAGTAATTCAGGCTGTCGTGAAACAAGGCGTCGTCGTCGGTCTTGAAGTAGATTTCGGCGCCCTCCGGCATCAGGGTGCGGTACTGCAGCAGCTGCCGGGGATGGGTCAGCCGGTGCTTGTTGCTGCCGGCGTTTTTGCTCCAGGGATTGCAGAAGTTGATGTAGATCCGTTGCACCGTATCGGCAGGGGCAAAGGGGCCGGTCAGCCGTTCAATGTCCAGCGAGGCAATCTTGACGTTGTCGGGGGTCATATGACGCTGGGCATAGGCAGCCTCAATCTTGCGCTTGGCCAGGATCAGCACCTTGTCGGTGATGTCGATGCCCAGGTAATTGATGTCGGGGTGCTGGGGCGCCAGCTGCGCCATAAATCCGCCCTTGCCGCAGCCCAGCTCCAGATGCCAGGGCTGCTCCGGCCGGGCATACAGGCTGTGCCAGTGTCCGGCATGGTTGAGCGGGTCGTGGACATGAAAGTCACAGGCCAGAAGTTCCGGCCGGGCATAGGGTTTGAAACGCATTCTCATTGGCAGGTTCCATCCTTCGTCAAAAATTTTTTGGCTGCTTCATAGCTTCCGGCCGGCAGGCTGCCCTGGCACAGGCCCGGTTTGCCGCCGCCGCGTCCGCCCAGGGCGGTGTTCATTGCCCGGCACAGCGGGCGCAGGTCTCCGGGACCGGCCATGGCGTAGGCCAGACCCTGGCCGCCGGGGGCCATGACGGCACACAGCGCACCGGTCTTTTCGCTTA
Organism: uncultured Gemmiger sp.; assembly: GCA_944382835.1. GTDB lineage: Bacteria > Bacillota > Clostridia > Oscillospirales > Ruminococcaceae > Gemmiger. Next base: position 27,271 of record CALWNP010000007.1, on the reverse strand, counting down.
CTGCCAGGCAGAGGCGGCGCAGACCGTCCCCGTCCACCCCGTCGCAGTGGAGCACAGTAACCTGACCGGGCTGGGCTGCCTGGGCCCAGGCGGCGGCCAGGTCATTTTGCAGGGCGGCCAGCCGCTGCTTGAGGGAGGCCTCGGCCCCCAGCAGCCGCTGGGCAGCGGGGGCCAGCCCGCCCTGGGGGGCACTGAGCAGAGTCCCGGTTTCGTTCAGATCCCGCCAGGCCTCGGCCACCGCGGTGATGGCGCGCTGGCCGAAGGCCGCCGCCAGCCGGACTCCGCCCTTGTAATTCTGGGCACTGAGAATCTTGATCAGCCCCACCTGGCCGGTGGTGGCCAGATGGGTGCCGCAGCAGGCGCAGAGATCGGCGCCGCCGGCGTCCACCAGCCGTACCGGTTCATCCAGCGCCTTTTTGCTGCGGTAGGGCAGGGAGGACAGCTCCTCCGCCGGGGGATACCAGCAGTGCACCGGCCGGTTGGCGCGGACCACCGCATTGGCCTCGGCCTCGGCCTGCTCCAGCTGTTGGGCGGTCAGCGGCCGGTCAATGTCCATCCGCACCGCCGGCTGCCCGATGTGAAATCCCACATTCTCCGCCCCGAACAGCCGGTGCAGAGTGCCGCTGAGGATGTGCTCCCCGGTGTGTTGTTCCATGTGGTCCAGCCGCCGGGCCCAGTCCAGCTGGCCTTCCACCGTCTGCCCGGGCTGCAGCGGACCGCCGGTCAGATGCAGGATGGTTTCCCCCTCCCGGTGGACCTCGGTGACCCGGACCCCGCCCAGCAGGCCGGTGTCGCAGGGCTGGCCGCCGCCTTCGGGGTAGAAGGCGGTGCGGTCCAGAACGACCGCAAAGCCCTTGTCCCGCGGCTCACAGCCGAGTACTTTTGCCGAAAAGTTCTGTAAAAAAGCGTCTTCTTCATACAATTTTTGTGTGGGCTGCATAACTGCGCCTCCGTATTTTTGGTTGATCGGCCTCATTATACCATAAATCCATGGTGGAAAAAACCATCAAAATCCGCTATAATGAATTGGCATAAATACCTTCTCAGAGAAGGGAGGATTCCATCCGCCATGAAACGAATTACATCCCTCGTCCTGTCGCTCTGCCTTTTGAGCGGCTGCGGGGTTCCTTCGATTTTTTCCGGTGGTTCCGCCACCGCCGAAACCGCCGCTCCCACCCTGCCGCCGGCCCCGGCTGCCGCCGAACAAACCCTCACCGTCTGCAACGCGGCGGGCCGGGCCCATGCCTCTTTCAAGGCGCTGGAAGCCTACGCCGAGGCCCAGGGGGTTACCCTGGAGTATACCGAGGATCTGCAGCAGGCGGATCTGGTCGTCAGCTGCCAGGCACCCGCCGATGATGGCAGCTGGTACAACCTGGCCTCGGACAGCCTGCTCTCGGCGGCCGCCTCCAAGGCAGGGCTGGACCCCTCCGCATCGGTGACAGCATTGCCACTGGGCAAAACCCTCTATGCCTACTGGGCGGACAGCCGGCTGCTCAACGCCCTGCTGGGGGAGGGCTGCATCAGTGATCTGCAGAACGCCAGCTGGGAAGAGTGGTCCGGCTTTGTGGAAGCCCTGGCCGCCTGGATCACCGAGCCGGCCGAGACATCGGTGACCTTGAACGGAACCGCCTACACCCTGCCCACCGAGGTGCCAGCCGAGGCCCAGAACCTGACCGGAATCTTTGCCCTCCCTGTTGACGGGGGATACGGGTCCTGGGGGGGGCCGCTCTACACCGCTGCCGTGCTGGCGGCAGGCAGTGAGCCCACCGCCGAAACCCTGGAAGGACCCCTCACCGGGCTGTGGAGCGCACTGGAACTGGAGTTTACCAACGCCACCTATACCGCCACCCCCGACACCGAGGATTGGAACGACATTGGAATCTGGGATGTGGCCAGCTGTTCCCAGCTGCTTTCCTGGGGCAATGCGGTCTTCCTGCGGGCCAGTCTGAGCGATATCCTGGCCAACACCGACGCCGATTTTGCCCAGAACCTGGTGGCCATCCCGGTCAAGGGGGACTACCTGGAGGAAGACCTGGCCACCGATGAGTACAACCTGGCAGGGCTGATGAACTATCCCACCCTGGCCATGGCGGATTGGCTGGCCATTCCGGCTTCGGCGGATGAGGAGGGCCGCAAGGCAGCCTCGTCGGCCATCCTTTGGCTCTACACCGACGGGGATGCCCAGAAGCTGCTGACCGAAACCCTTTGCATGATCACCCCTTGGGGCACTGCTTCGGATGCCACCACCCTGGGTGCCCAGCAGGTGGCCCAGGTCAGCACCGGCATTCTGCCCGCCGCGGAGGTACAGACCACTGCAGGCGCGGATGTCTGGCGGGCGCATACCGAGGGAGACTGGGGCACCGAGGACCGGGATGCCTTTGTACAGGCCTCCACCGCCGCCCTGCTGGGCAACCAGTGAAAGGGCTATATGCCCTGCAATAGGATAAAACATCCCAATCGATGAGATGAGAAACGATAAGGAGGAACCCTCTATGCAGTTCAAGCGTTCCAGCGGAATTCTGATGCCCATTTCCAGTCTGCCCGGCGGGTATGGGATTGGCAGCCTTGGCGCCCCGGCCAAGCGTTTTGTGGATTTTCTGGCCCGGGCCGGCCAGACAGTCTGGCAGATCCTCCCGGTGGGGCCCACCAGCTACGGTGACAGCCCCTACCAGAGTTGCTCGGCCTTTGCGGGCAACCCCTATTTCATCGACCTGGACCAGCTGGCTGCCGATGGCTTGCTGCGCCGCCAGGACTATGCTTTCATGGAATGGGGCGAGGATGCCGGCAAGGTGGACTATCCCACCCTGTACCAGAAGCGGTTCACCGTGCTGCGCACCGCCTACAGCCGTTTTCTCAAACGCCGTCCGGTTCCGGGGTGCGATACGCCCTATCCCGACGACTGGTATCGCTTCAGCTTTCTGTCGGACCACTGGCTGCCGGATTACTGCCTCTACATGGCCATCAAGGAAAGCCAAAACATGAGCGATTGGCAGAAATGGCCTCGCCCGCTGCGTCTGCGGGACCCTGCGGCGCTGGAAGAGTTCAAGAAGACCCATGAGGATGAGCTGGGCTTCTGGGCCTTTTTGCAGTATGAATTTGACCGCCAGTGGCGTTCCCTGAAAGCCTATGCCGCCTCCAAGGGCGTGCGGATCATGGGGGATATCCCCATCTATGTGGCAGCGGATTCCGCCGATGCCTGGGCCGGGCTGGAACTCTTCGAGATGGACCGGGAAGGCCATCCCAAGCGGGTGGCCGGCTGCCCGCCGGACTATTTTGCCGAGGATGGCCAGCTCTGGGGCAATCCCCTCTATGACTGGGCCTACCACAAGCGCACCGGGTATGCCTGGTGGATCCGCCGGGTCCGCCATGCCCTGTCCATCTACGACATCCTGCGCATCGACCATTTCCGCGGCTTTGATACTTACTGGGCCATCCCTGCCGGCGCTGAGACCGCCAAGGGCGGCCGCTGGGAGAAGGGACCGGGGATGGATCTGTTCCAGGCGTTGCACAAGGCGTTGGGGGACCTGCCCATTGTGGCCGAGGATCTGGGCGAGATCTTTGACTCGGTCCGGGAACTGCTGGCCGACAGCGGTTTCCCCGGCATGCGGGTGCTGCAGTTTGGCTTTGACGGCCAGGACAGCCCCTACCTGCCCCACAACTACCCCGAGAACTGCGTGGCCTATCCGGGAACCCACGACAACAACACCTTGCTGGGCTGGTATAAGACCGAACTGAGCCCCGAGGCCCAGCAGCAGGTGGTGGAATATTTTTCCCTGAATCAAAAAGAGGGAACGGTCCCCGGCTTGCTGCGCGGGGTGCTGTCTAGCCACGCCGCGCTGGCGGTAATTCCGTTGGCCGACTGGCTGGAACTGGATGGGAAAAACCGGATCAATGTTCCCGGTAAAGCGGCTGGAAACTGGCAGTGGCGGGCCACCAGTTCGATGCTTTCCCCTGAGCTGGCCCGCAAGATCCGCAGCATGACGGCCCGGTATTTCCGCGCTGCGCCGTCGGTCCGGCCCAAAACCCAGGAGCCTGCACCCAAACAGGAAGAACCGGACCAGGCGGCCGCCGCTCTAAAATCCAATCAGGATTTGATCCTGAAAGAGTCATCCGCGGCCCAGACGACGGAGAAAACCGGGGCCCGGGAAGCGGAGAAAAAGGCCATACAATAATTGGGATAATGGACTGATTTTGTCAATCCCGCCCAGTATTCCTCATTTTTTTGAGCAATTCTTTGTGAAAGGAAAATCTAGGCAAAATTTGCGATTCATGGTAAGATTATTTCGTTATGGATCGATGTTTAGCACCCAGTGGTGCACAATGAGTTTAGCACTTCAAAGCGAGGAAAGAGCAGATGACGCAGGAGTATACGCGGGAACAGCTGGCCGTCCAGATGGCGGCGCTGGGACAAATGTTCGATGAAGTGGTCCTGGTGGACCCGGCCGCAACCATGCGGCTGGACCCCAAGACGATGGAGCCCACCGGCCCGGCCGAGACGGTGCCGCCGTTGGACGCTGCCGGCCGCGCCTGGATGCCGCTTTGCCGCGGTGAGAGCGTGGTGATGATTTTTTACCAGGCCATCCGGGTGGAAAAACGGCCTTGTGTGCTGGCCGGGGTGCGTGATTTGCCCCAGACCATGCCCACCAACAGCCGGGAAGCCAACTCCTTCTTGCGGCTGCTGGCCCAGTACCGGGAGGAGCTGCGCCGGGATTATGTCACCGGGGTGTACAACCGCAGTTTTCTGGATGCCAGCTACCGTAACTACATCACCGAACAGGCCGGCAAAGGGGAAAAGGTCAGCGCCGTGGCGGTCCATGTCAACGAGTACGCCGATCTTTGCAACCAGGAAGGGGCCGCGGCCGCTGACCGTTGCCTGAACACCGCCGCCGGCATCCTGCAGATCGCCGTGGGCATGGACCAGGACAAGAGTACCCTGGTCCGGCTGGAAGACGGGATCTTCCTGGTGGTTTCGGTGGGGATCGACGCCCGCACCATGGTGGATCAGCTCCGCCAGGCGCTGTCCAACTCCCGCCGCACCTTCAACATCACCCTTTCCCGCCGCAGTGAGTTCACCGTCTCGGTGGCCGGGTCCGATTGGGCCGAGACCGGCAACTGGGATATGATGCTCTCGCTGGCCATCCGTCGGCTGTAAGCAATCTCTGAATAGCAATCCCCCTGGGTACGCATACTAGAACAGGAAGCCGGTTGACTTCCCGAAACTATGCTGTACACAGGGGGTATTTTGTATGCCGCAAGACCACCAGACCGACAATGAAAAGATGCTCCAGGAGATTGTCCAGAACACAGAGATGGGCAAGAACACCCTGGAGGAGATGATGGGCCTGACCCATGACCAGGCCCTGAAAACCGAGATGCTGCGCCAGAAAAACGAGTACCGCCGCATCAACCAGCAGGCCCACACCGCGCTGGATGCCATCGGAGCCCACGCCAAGGGGCAGAGTGCTGCCGCCCGGATGAGTGTGAGCATGGGCATCCGCACCCGCACCATGCTGGACAAGAGCTCCCGCAACCTGGCCACCATGCTGGCCGAGGGCAGCGGGCAGGGTGTGATGGACTGCAAACGGGCCGAAAGTGATTATCCCGAGGCCAGCCCCGGCGCCCGCAAACTGATGCAGGAACTGTGCGACTTCCAGGCCTCCGCCGAGCAGACCTGGCGGGAGTTTATCTAAGCCGACAAAACCCGCGTTTTCTCAGCCATACTGGGCTGGAAAACGCGGGTTTTGTTATCGGGACTGTTTGGGACCGTTGTATTGCCGCAGACTGATCTGTTTGGGCAGGGGAAGGCTGCAGACCAGCGCGATGCCCAACGCCAGGGCCACCGCAATCTTGAGGGTCTCCACCCCTTTGTCCAGGCACAGGCTCTGGGCGTTCTGCAAAAAGTAGTAGGCGGTATAATAGATGCCGGCACCGGGCACCAGCGGGAAGATGCCGCAGAGCAAAAACAGGGTGATGGGGGCCTTGTGCCGGATGGCAAACAGCCGGGAACAGGCGGTCAGGGGCAGGGCCGCCACCAGGGTAGCCACCGGCGCCGACAACCCCGCGGCGGTGCAGACGATATAGACCAGCCACCCCACCGCGCCGGTCTCGCCGCAGGCCAGATAGTGGCGGCGGGGCACCTGAAAGCTGATGCTGAAGCAGATGGTGGCGATCATGGCAACCACAAACTGGATCACCAGGGAGGCAAATTCCTGCAAGGTCATGGCACCACCCCCAGCAGTACGTTGGCCAGCAGATAGGCCAGGGCCACGCCGCAGGCCAGGCATCCCGCCACCAGCACCGCGTCAAACAGCCGGATGGTTCCCGAAAGATAGTCGGCATTTATGAAATCCCGGATGCCCATGGTCAGGGCTACACCGGGGGTCAGCACCATCAGGGCGCCGATGATGGCGGTGTTGGCGTCCAGACCGGGCAGCGCCATCCTTCCCAGCAGCACCAGGGTGGTGCAAAGCCAGGCGGCCAGAATGTCGGAGAAAATCCGGCTGGAACCGCTCAGCCGGATCAGGTGGGTCAGCACCGACTCGGCAAAGCCGGCCATCAGCGCCATGCAGATCTCCGGCCCGCCGCCCCCAAACAGAAAGGCAAAACACCCGGAGCCCACGGCGGCAGACAGCAGCCGGGCTGCAAAGCGGGTGGGGGGCAGTGCCACCGCCGCTGCCAGTGCCGCCTCGGCGCCGTCCAGGTCCAGCCGTCCGGCAGCCAGATCCCGGGAGATGGCGTTGACCGCCTCCACCCGGCCCAGATGGATGCTGACGGAGGGAATGTGCCGCACCGCGTTGACGGTGCCGCCCTGGGCCGAGGCAAAAATTCCGTTGGTCAGCACATAGACGTTGAAATCCTCCACCCCCAGGCTGCGGGCCATGATGTCCATGGTATCCTGGGCACGGAAAACCTCACCGCCGTTGGCCAGCATGGTCTTGCCGGCCTCCATGACCAGATTCAGCGCACGATCATCCACGGATGTTCTCCTGTACCTGGGCAAACGCCGGATAATGGGCGTAGAGATGGGCGGCAATGGCCTCCATCAGCAGATAATCCGCCTCGCTGTCAATGTCGATGATGCCGGTGTCCATCATCACCGACACCCCGATCTTGCCCCGCCAGAGCATGCCGTCGGTGTTGTTGGCCAGGAAATCCCGCTTGAAGACATAGATGGAGGCATTCACATCATAGACCTCGGGGGCCTGCTGGCGGCCGGTGAACTCGCTCTGGATGACCTGCTCCACATGGTCGTCCACCACCTTCACCATGTTGAACCAGGGGTTGCGGCGGGCCTCGGTGACGCTGAACACCAGGTCCAGGTCGGGGCGCTTGGCCTTTTTGGCAAAGGCGTTCTCGATGTCCTGGGCAGTGCGCAGCGGGCTGGTGATGTCCAGATCCATCAGGGCATCATAGGGGGCGCCGGTCTTTTCCTCCATCCGGGCCAGGCTGTCCTGGTAGACCGCCATCTTGGGCACCTTGTCGCCGCCCAGGGCCTCGCTGCGGGGCAGAAAGACCACCTCGGGGTATTTCTCCTCCACCAGCTTGGCCAGCTCGGGGCTATCGGTGTTCAGGGCAAAGTCAATCTGCAGTTCGGGGTGCTGGGCGGCAAAGAGCATTGCCGCGCTCAGGGAATAGTAGACCAGCGGCTTGCCGCAGAAGGTTTTCAGGTTCTTGTTCTTGAACCCCTTGCTGCCGGCACGGCCGCAGATGGTGATGAGCAGACGTTTCATTTCAAATCTCTCCCAAAGTCAGTTTCAGTACATTCAGTGCCATGGCGGGCGGGTTGCAGCTCTGGCGCTCGCTGCCCTGGGCGTAGTCCAGGAAGTAAGCCATCTCCCGCAGATACCGCTGGTTCACATCCTCCTCGCAGTGCTGCACGCTGCCGTCAGGCAACGTCAGGGTACCGGCACCGAAATCCGCCACCGCGCTGCCATCCTTGCAGAACAGCTCGATGGCCCGGCGGTAGCCCCGGCCAAAGTAGTCCAGATGGACCTCGGCCAGGAAAGAGGGATAGCGGGCGATGTAGACCGAGAGATCATCCGAGTCGATCTCCAGGTCGGAGTAGGTCCCCTTGAAATTATGAATTTCCTGGGGTACCCCGAACAGGTCCACCAGATAATCCCACTCGTGGATCAGATCGATGGTCACCCCGCCGCCCAGTGCCCGGTGGGCGCTGTACACGGTGCGGTAGTCCACCCCCGGCCGCCAGTCCGGCAGATAGGAGGAGCAGATCACCCGGGCACAGTAGGGGTGCAGGGTGGGCAGTACTTTCTTGAGGGCCAGCATGGTGCCGCACCATCGCATGGGGGCGGCCACATAGGCCTTTTGGCCGGGGTCCAGCAAAGCGGACAGATCCAGGTCCCGCTGTTCTGCCGAAAAGATGGGCTTTTCGATGAAGAGTGCCCCGGCGCGGCCCCGCACCCATTCCAGCGCCTGGGCGTGCAGACTGGTGGGGTTGGTGATGAAGGCCAGGTCGTACTGTGCCAGCGCCTGGGGGTCCTCCAAACTGGTGAACTGGGCGTGGAGCAGCGGTTCCACCCCGGGGCGCAGCGGCCGCTGCAGATCGCTGCGCAGGGCGTCAGCCTGCAGGGTCAGGCCCCGCTGGCGGCAAAGGGTGTCCATGTTTTTCAGATGTCTCGTCCCGATGGAGCCGAGACCGATGAAGAGCGCGGTAATCGTGCGCATGAGAAGGACTCCTTCTTCAAAAAATGGGGCTGCACCGCGGCACAGGGCCAGCGGGCGGCAAAAGGGGAAGGGGGATCAGGCCCGTTCCACGGCATCCATCAGGTCGATGGCCGCCAGATCCTTTTCAAAGCTCCAGCGGGGCTGCTGTTGGCCGGCCAGGGCGGCAAAAAAATTGTCCAGCTCGTCCACATAGGCGTTTTCCACAATGTTGTCGCTGTAACGGGCATCGTGGGTGAAGCTCTCGTAGGTGTTCACCGGTTGTTTCTCCCCGTCGGCAAAGCGATACAGCGCCTTGGGATTGCCCTCCCAGAAGAGGTGCAGCCCGTCCCCGAAACATTCAAAGCTGCGCACCGCCTTGGGGCTGACCACATCGGCGGCCAGTACCCCCTGGTTGCCGTTTTCGTGGCGGAGCAGCAGGGTGGCACAGTCGGGGTAGGGCAGACCCAATTGGCTGATGGTGTCGGTCTGGACGGTGAGATGGGCCACCGGGCCAAAGGCATCCAGCAGCCAGGGCAGGTCAATGCCGAAGATCTCCCGGACGCCGCCGGTGCGGGCGTTGCCCACAAAGAAATTCTTGTAGTTCTCCCAAGGGTGCCAGTCGGGCAGATACTGCCCGATGTGATAGATGTAATGGACCGGGCGGCCGAACTCGGCCACCTGGCTCTTGATGTACTGGGTTTCCCGGCGATAGAGCATGGTGGAGGAGAGGAAGAGCAGCAGCCCCTTCTCCCTGGCCTTGGCCATGTTTTCCTCATAGCCATCCCGGACCAGGTTCAGCTCGGTGAAGACCGGCAGCCCGGCGTCCAGCAGCTCCGAGATGATGGCGGCATGGCTGAGAGGGGAGGTGCAGACCAGCGCTGCCTCAGGGGCGGCGGAATCTACGGCTTCCTGAATGGAGGCATAGGCGGTATCCACCAGCTTCAGCGAGAGGGCTTCCTCCCGGCGGGCGGGGGCGCTGTCCACCCCGGCAATGGTCAAATCCTGGCCCCGGGAGGCAAACATCCCGCGGCTCAGACGTGCGCGGCGTTTGCCCATGCTTCCCAGGCCGACGATCAACAATTTCATCCTTTTACACTCCTTCTTGCATCGGATCAAACGGCGGCACCGCGCCGTCATAAAAGGCTTTGGGGGCGGCAAGCGCCGGGTCGGGCACCAAACGTTCCAGCACCCGCAGAATCTTGCCGCTGGTGTCGCCGCCGTTGTAGGGGCTGCAGGCGGTGCGGGCCAAGGCGGCAAACTCCGGGGTCAGCGCCCGGCGCAGGGCATCCTCGATGGCGTCCTGTTGGGCGGGGCAGCAGAGGATATTGGCACAGATGGGCCGACCGGCCTGCCGGTTGCCGATGTTGACGGTGGGCACCCCGAAGGTGGGGGTCTCCACCACACCACTGGAGGAATTGCCCGCCACCAGGGCGGCATAGCCCATGGCGCTGAGATAGCGCCGGGCCCCCAGGCTCTCCACAAAGGCGGCCCGGTCGGGATGGGCCGCCGCAAAGGCCTGCAGCCGGGCGCTGCACAGCCGGCCGCCCTCGTCGGCATTGGAGCCGGTGGCCAGCCAGAACACCCCCGGCACCGCTTCCATGGCGGCACACAGGGCATCGGCCTGCGCCGCCGGGTACAGATGGGCACCGGCGGTTTCGGGATGGAAGGTGACCAGGGCAAAGGGCTGTTCCAGCGGCAGACCGGTGGAGCGGCAGAGCTCCTCCCGGCTCATCTTGGGCAGGGTGCGGATGTTTTCGTCCCCCAGCCCGCCCACACAGAACACCCGGCTGGGTTCTTCGCCCATCCGGACCAGACGGGCGGCGCTTTCGGCGCAGGAGGGAAAGTGCAGTGCCGCCATTTTGGTGATGCAGTGGCGGTAGTAGTCGTCGGCGGCCCCCAGCGTCACATCCCCGCCCGAAATATGGGCGATGGGAATATGGCGGGCCGCCGCAGCGGTGGCCACCGCGAAAATCTCAAACCGGTCCCCCAGCACCAGCAGGGCATCGGGCCGGTGCTCGGCAAAATACTGGTCAAACATCTGAATGGTCCGGGCAATGGTCCGGGCCACCGGTTCCTCCGCGGCCTCGTCAAAGATGGGCAGCCGGGCCGCGATGGGAAGCCCAGAAGCCTCGATCTCGGTGACGGTGTTGCCCAGCCGGGCCGAGAGGTGGGCGCCGATCACAACCAGCGCCAGATCCAGTGCGGCACTGGCCTGAAGCTTTTGCAGCACCGGGCGCAGCAGGCCGTATTCCGCCCGGGTGGAGGTGACGACGGCGATGGTGGGCATGAAGATTCCTCCTGAAAAGGGCAGAGGCCCCGGCTTACAATTCGATCTTTTCGTCCTCGGCAAAATCCCGCTTGGCGGTCTGGCCCAGCACCTCATACCAGCGCATGGGGCTGATGCCGTCACCGGGACGCTTGGTGGTCAGGTTGTCGACGGTGAAGACCTCGCCGGCCCGGATGGGGCAGGCAGCCACAATGCTCTTGCGGGCCACCGCCTTGTTGGGGGCCTCGCTGCTGGTCAGGTGCTTGTGGCCGTCGCCCAGGGCGGCCTCGGTGTTGCGCACCGCCTGCACCATGGCCCGGAACTCGGCCGGGTCCAGGCTGGCCTTCTGGTCGGGGCCGGGCAGGGACTTGTCCAGGGTGAAATGCTTCTCGATGACCTGGGCACCCAGCACGGTGGCCGCCACATCACACTCCCAGCCGGGGGTGTGGTCGGAAAGGCCCACCGGCAGCCCGAACTGCTCAAACAGCTCGATCATGGCGGTCAGGTTGGCGTCGGCGTAGGGGGTGGGGTACTGGGTGTTGCAGTGGAGGACGGTGGCCTCAGGGCAGCCATTGTCGTCCAGAATCCCCAGGGCATCGGTGATCTCGTTGAGGTTGCTCATCCCAGTGGAGAGCAGCACCGGGGTGTGCAGCTTGGCCACCTCCTCCAGATAGGGCAGGTTGGTGATCTCTCCCGAGGGAATCTTGATCAGCGGCAGGTTCAGACTGCCCAGAAACCGCACACTGGGGATGTCGAAGGGGGCGGAAAGATACTGAATCCCGATCTCGTCGCAGTATTCCTTCAGCTCCCGGTGGGCCTCAAAGGAAAAATGCAGCTTGCGGATCATCTCCAGCTGGCTTTCGGCGGCATCTGTGGTCTCTTTCTGGTATTCGGCCTTTTCGGCAAACCGGCTGACCACCAGCTCGGGGACCGCGGTCTGGTATTTGACGATGTCGGCGCCGCATTCCTTGGCGACTCGGGCCATCTCCTTGGCCATTTCCAGGCTGCCGTTGTGGTTGACACCGGCTTCGGCAATGATGGTAACAGGCATGGGAAACCTCCTCTTACTGCTGCGCTTCCAGGCGGCGGCGCATTTTTTCCAATTCTTCCATCTGGCCCATGTCCATCCAGCTGCTCTCGCTGATGGGATAGACACCGACCTTCTCCCCGGCGCGGCGATACCGCTCGATCACATCGGGGAACCCGATGACCTCACCGCCGGGCATCTCGTCCACCACCCGGGGCTCCACCACATAGACGCCGGTGTTGGTCAGAAAATCCAGCTCGGGCTTTTCCCGCATGGCGGCAATGCCGCCGTCCTCGCCCAGCTCCACCACCCCGTAGGGGACGGTGTAATGCTTGAAGGCACAGACCATGGTGACCAGGTTGCCGTGGGTCTTGTGGTACTCGTACAGATCCCCGAAATCCACATCCAGCAGGGTATCGCAGTTGGTGAAGAAGAAGGGGGAGCGCATCTGGCCTTTGAGCAGGCAGAGCCCGCCGCCAGTGCCCATGAAGACATCCTCATCGGCAAAATGCAGGGTGTAATCCTTTTCGATGTCCCCGAAATAGGATTTGATCATGTTGCGCTTGTAGTTAACCACCATGGTGAAATCCCGGCAGCCGAAATCCCGGAACCGGTCGATGATCAGCTCCGAGATGGGGCGCTCACCCACCGGGATCAGCGGTTTGGGCAGGATCTTTGTGTAGGGATACAGCCGGGTGCCCAGCCCGCCGGCCATCATGACCACCGGGATGTTGACCTTTTTGCGGTTGTCGATGTCCAGCCCCCGGGCAAAGACGATGTCCACAATGACCCCCTGCCGGCTGAGGATGGGCAGGGCGTCGATGCAGTGGCGCTCCAGTTCCTCCCGGGCGCGGCCCCGCTCCGACACCGACAGACTGATGGGGTGGAAGTTGGCCGCCTCCTCGACCTTGCGGTCAGGTGTGCCGCCGCGCAGGAAAAATTTGCGGATGTCCCCGTCGGTGATCACCGCCTGCAGCTTGCCGTCGGGGGCGATGAAGAGGATGCGCTGGCCGGTTTTGTCCAAAAGACGCAGCGCTTCCAGCACAGTGGCGTCGGCAGGAATAAAGAGTTCTTCTACTTTCAGCAAGGGGGAAACCTCCCTTTGTGCAAAATATGTGGGGCAGCCGGCGTCGGGTTACAGCGCCAGCACCGCCTGGATCACCCGGTCGCAGTCCGCCTCGCTCAGGTTGGTGGAGCAGGGCAGGTTGACGATGTAACGGCGGTAGTCCAGCGCCTTGTCCAGCCCGTAGGCTTCGTTGCGGGGATAATCCGCCTGCTCGTGGATCAGGGCCCAGATCGGACGGGTCTGGATCTGCTGTTTCTGCAGGGTGTGGATGACGGTATCCCGGTCAAGGCCGGTGTCCCGCAGATCCAGGCTGAAGAACCAGTGGTTGGAGCGCACCTGGCCGCCGTCGTCGGCAAAGCGGAGAATGCGCATTCCGCGCTTGCCGTCTAACCCGGCCAGATACTGCTCGTACCGGGCTTTCTTCACCGCGATGAAATCCTCCAGCCGGGAGAGCTGAGCCAGACCCAGACAGGCCTGGACGTTGGTCATCCGGTAGTTGTAGCCCACCTCGTCGTGCAGGAACTGGAGCACGTCAGCCTTGGCCTGGGTGGACAGATGCTTGGCATGCTCGGTCCAGTCAGGGTGGTTGGAGACCACCATGCCGCCGGCCCCGGTGGTGATAATCTTGTTGCCGTTGAAGCTGTAACAGCCGATGTCGCCCATGGTGCCGGCAAACTTTCCGGCCAGGGGACCGGCGGTGTAATGGGTGCCCAGGGCCTCGGTGGCGTCCTCGATCAGCAGCAGGCGATACTTGCGGGCAATCTCCAGCAGGCGGGGCATGTTGGCCATGTTGCCAAAGACATGGACCACCTCCAGCGCCGCAATCCGGGCGCCGGTCTTGTTGTTGTACAGCCCGTCCTCTTTGAGGGTGCAGTGCTCGGCACAGAAGACCTCCACCGCGTCGGGGTCAATGCAGAGGGAGTCGTCGCAGCCGATGAAGATCGGTTCGGCGCCCATGTAACGGGTCAGCGGGTTGACAGCGGCAATGAAGGTCAGGGTGGGAACAATGACCTCCTCGCCCCGGCGGATGCCCGCCGCCATGGCGGCCAGATGCAGCGCCGAAGACCCGCTGTTGGCTGCTACAGCCCGGGGCATCCCCACATAGTCGGCCAACGCCTGTTCAAATTCACCGACCTTGGCGCCGCTGGTGGAAACCCAGCCCGAAGTGATGGCCTCGGCGGCAAACTCAGCTTCTTTGGTCCCGAAATTGGGCACCGAAAGCGGAATAAATTCAGACATGAAAACGTCCCCCGATCTTTTTGGCCACAGGACGCGGCCAGTCTATATTCAGTACCTATTATACCCTTTCTCGCTGTCCAGGGCAAGAGAGGATTGCACCGCCCTGGGCAGCGGGAAACCGCACCCGGAAGGTGGCGCCGCCGCCCGGGGTATCCTGTACCGACAGATGGGCGTGGTGCAGGGCTGCAATCTCGCTGGCCACGCTGAGCCCCAGCCCAAAATGGGCCTTGCCGGTGCGGCTGGCATCGGCCCGGTAAAACCGCTGAAAAACCTTCTTCTTTTCCTCATCGGTCAGGCCGGGGCCGTGGTCGATGACCTCCACCGTGACGCCGCTACGGTGGGCGGTGGCGGCAATCTCCACCGGAGTACTGGCGGGGGTATATTCCAATGCGTTGTTTAAAAGAACCGCGAAGAGCTGTTCCAGCCGCTGCTCGTCCGCCCGCAGCGCAGGCAGGGCGTCATCGGGCAGGAGCAGTTGCAGCGGATGCCCGGCGGCCTGGGCCAGGGGAGAAAATCGCTCGTAGAGCTCGATGAGGAAGGTGTCGGTTTCCAGTGTTTCCAGCCTGGTGTGCCAGACCCCGGCGTCACTGCCGGCCAAAAGCAGCAGGTCATCGGTCAGGCGGGCCATCCGGTCGGCCTCGGCACCGGCGGTGTCCAGATAGCGCAGCACCTCGGCGGGCAGGGCGGCACCGTCCGCCCGGGGCAGTCGGGCAGCCGACAGACTGGCTTTGATGACGGCCAAAGGACTGCGCAGTTCATGACCGGCGGCGGCCACAAACTCCCGCTGTTGCCGCACCGCCTCCACGGTGGACCGCAGGGAACGGCGCACCTGAAACCGGCAGATCAGGGCCAGCACCAGGGTGCCGGCACACCACAGCCCGAAGTACTCCCAGCCCATCTGCCGCAGGTGGGCCGCCGCGGCGCGGGTGTCCTGGATCAGATAGAGGGTTAAGGGTTGTGCGCTGTTGTACCGCAGAATCACGCCGGCCATCCCTTGATAGGTGATGCCCGCTTCCTCCATCGAAAAGCTAACCTGCTGGCGGGCCGGATGATCCGCATGCAGCCCGGCGGAGGCCACGGCAAGGCGGATCAGCTGCTCCCGGTCGGTTGCCGGTGCCCAGGCTCCCTGGAACAGCAGCGGCGTCCCGTTGTCCTCAATGTGGATGATGCAAAGGTTTTCCACCTCCAGCCGGGCCAGCCAGCTGTCCTGGATGGCATCCCCGCTGCTGAGGATGTCCTCAATGCTGGAAAAGGTGTTGGCCAGGAGCAGGGCGTTCCCGGCCCGGTATTCCCGGGCGGCCTGGCGGCAGGTGACCGCCAGCGCGACCCCCAAAACCAGTGAAGTCAGGGCGGTGAAGGTCCAGAACAGCCGCCGTTGCAATCCCTTAAACATGGCAGACCTCCGGCCCGGCGGCTTCCAGCCGGTAGCCGGCGCCCCGCACCGTCACAATGCGGGAAGCGCTGCCCACCGTCCGCAGACGCCGCCGGACAAAATGAATATAGCTGTCCAGGTTGGCCTCCTCCACCTCGGCCAGAGCGCCCCAGACGCTGCCCAGCAGCATCTGGCGGCCTTGCAGCACCCCGGGACGCCGGCAGAACAGTGCCAGCAGGTCACATTCCCGGCGGGAAAGGGTGACGGTGGCCTTGGGGCCTTGCAGGGTGAGCTGCGCCAGGTCCAGCACCAGGTCCCCGCACCGCAGACGCTGGCTGCTGCCGGTCAGCTCGGCCGGGCGGCGCACCAGGGCACGCAGCCGGGCCAGCAGTTCCCGGGTGTCAAAGGGCTTGGTCAGATAATCGTCTGCCCCGGCATCCAGACCGTCCACCCGGTCTCCGACCCGGGCCAGCGCCGTCAGCATCAGCACCGGGGTGGCCAACCCCATCGCCCGGGCCTGGCGCAGCAGTTCCAGCCCGTCCATCTCGGGCAGCATGCGATCCAGGATGCAGGCGTCGTAATAGCCGGTGCGCAGAAGCTCCAGGCCATCGGTGCCGGTGTGGCAGCAGTCGGTGGAAAAGCCCACCGCATCCAGGGTGGGGCAAAGCGCGGCACAGAGATCCTTGTCGTCCTCAATCAGTAAGATCCGCATGGTGTTACCTCCTTAAACTGATCTATTATACACCATCCATCTTGAAAAAACCTGGAAGGCAGCCCGGTCCCTTTTCAGGCTTTTTTCAGATTGATCTGGTACAATCGGAACCATCACAGGCGAAAGGACTGGCAGCAATGAAACAGACAAAACGAATCGCAGCGGCATGTTTGTCCGCTTTGACCATGCTCAATCTGACAGGGTGTGCTGTGCCCGACGGGCAGGCCGCCACCCAGGGTGCCACCACCTCCACCACCGCCGCCACCGCCATGGGACGCTGGGTCAAAAGTGAGCCGCTGGATGGGGTGGATCTGGGGGAAGGGGTCAGCCTCTTTTCCGCCCCCAGCCAGCTGGCGGACGGCACCCTTCTGGCCTTTGGCTGCAATTCCGATCTGATTCTGCAGCAGGGCAGCGTCGCGCCGCTGGTTCAGTTGCGCTCCCAGGATGGCGGCGCCAGCTGGACGGTGGAGACCACCGATTGGGCCGAACAGCTGGGCAGCAGCATCGTGCAGGTCACAGTGCGGCCAGACGGAACCCTGCTGCTGGAAGGCATGCAGCCGCCGGAGCAGGAGGGCGGGGCCAACCGCTACCGCTTCTGGCTGCGTAGCCCGGACGGAACCTTTGCCGAGCTGCCGCTGGCCCAGGCCATCCAGGGGCTGGGCAGCGCCCAGATCTGGTTTATGGGGGACAATACCCTGGTGATTCTTCCCGCTCTGCTGGACAGTGTGACGCCGCAGGGGGATGTCTGCCTCTATGATCTGGGCAGCAACACGGTGCGGAGTTGGGTGACCCTGACCCAGGAGGGGGATACCTCCTATTCCCAGGGCTCCCAGTCCGCCTCGGGGGAACGGTACATCACCCCGATCCTTCTGGGCGGAACCGCTGTAGGCAAGGATGCCGACGGAAATCCGGTGTTCTATTACCTCAACAACACCGGCAGCCGGGTGGACCTCAACGCCATGGACGAGGCGGGCAACATCCGCTGTGCGGCCCAGGGAATCTGTGAAAACCCCTACCTCAATGCGGCGGTGGACGCCCAGAACGGCTACTGCCTGGCCGATGAGACCGGCATCCTCCACCTGGCGGCGGGCGGTTCCATGCCCGAGGTGGTGATCCCCCGGGAACAGGTGCAGCCTCAGTCGGACAACGAAACCATCCTCGGCATCTGCTGCACGGCGGCCGGGGACTATCTGGTCAGCTATCTGGAATATGAAAATGAGCAGGTGCGGCTCTGCCGGTTCCACTTCGACGAGACCCTGGCAGCGCCCGGCAGCGGGGATGCCCTGGAGGTCTGGAGCCTCTATGACAGTGAGACCCTCCGCGCAGCCATCGCCGGCTGCAGCGAGGCACAGCCGGAGCTTTCGGTGGAATACACCCCGGTGCTGGAGGAGGACAGCGCGGTGACCCGGGAGGATGCCGTCCGCACCCTCAACACCGAACTGCTGGCTGGGGAGGGCCCCGACGTGATGATCCTGGACGGCACCGATCTGGATGCCATGGCGGGCAGCGGACTGCTGGCGGATCTGGGCCAGATGGTGGACACCGGGGCCCTGCTGCCCAACATTGCCGACGACTATGTGGGGCAGACCACCGTGATGCTTCCGGCGCGGTTCAGCCTGCCGGTGCTCTTCGGGGCACAGGGCAGTCTGGACGGTCTGACCACCCTTCAGGACCTGCTGGACCGGATTCTGGCCGCCCCGCCCCGGCCGGAAAGTGACCTGGAAGATGAGGTGTATTATCAAGAGCTCCCCACAGAGGAGCGGTATGCCATTTCTCTGCTGGACATCGACACCTTGGTGGATTTTGCCCTGGCCACCTCGGCGTCTGCCATCTTGCAGGACGGTAAGGTGGACGAGGACGCCCTGCGCCAGTGCCTGGATTTCATCGGTCAGGTGGGTCAGTATTACGGCATGGCGCAGTACAGCGATACCCACGAGACCAACGGGGTGCTGCTCAGCGGCGGCGAGGGGGATACCATCTTCTGGACCGACGGCTCCAGCGAGTACAACAGCTGCCACCGTGCCCTTTACGGCTGGGAAGAGATGATCAATCCCAACCTGCTGGGCACCATCGGCCCCGATGGAGAGGGGGACGGTCAGGTGATCCTGCGCCCCGGCCTTGTGCAGGGGGCCTATACCCCCAGCCTGTTTGTGGCGGTGAACGGGTCCAGTGACAACCCGGAAGCGGCAGCGGCTCTGGTGCAGACGCTCTTCAGCGAGGGGGTACAGGGCAGCAGCCAGAATGACGGCATGCCCACCACCACCGCCGGCATGCAGCAATTTATCGACCGCAATGCCCAGTATCTGACCGAAAAGGGGTATGGCGGGGATGTCGATGCCCTGATTGCCCAGGCCCAGACCCCGGTGGTGGTGGACGAGACCCTGGCCCAGACCATCCGCAGCCATGGGGAAAAACTCATCGACGGTGAGGAATCGCTGGACCAGGCCGTGGCGGGGGTCGGGCAGGACCTGAGCCTCTATCTGGCCGAGCGGCAGTAAGCCATGGCCAGAGATCACACCCTGCAGGGGGCGGAACGCCGGGCGGCGGCATTGCTTCTGGCGCCCAGCCTGACCGGAACCACTCTGTTTTTACTGCTGCCCTTTGCCGAGACCGTCCGGCGCAGCCTCTTCGATGGTCGGGGCATCCGGTTTGTGGGGCTGACCAACTACCGGGCGGTGGTGGAAAACACCGCCTTCCGGATGGCCGTGGCCAACACCGCCCGCTTTATCGCGGTGTGTCTGCCGCTGCTGCTGGGAATCAGCTTACTGCTGGCGCTGGGCATCCGGGCGCTGCGCACTCCTCACCGGGAGGGCGGGGGACGGGTGTTCAAGACCACCTTCTTGCTGCCCATGGGGATTCCGGTGGCCAGCATCGTGCTGCTGTGGCAGGTCCTGTTTGCCAAGGCGGGAATTTTCAACACATTCCTCGTCTCTCTGGGGAAAAATCCGGTGGATTTCATGGGGACAGGGGCAGCCTTCTGGGTGCTGATTGCCACCTATCTGTGGAAAAACACCGGCTACGACATGATTCTCTGGCTGGCGGGGCGGGATGCCATCCCCCAGGACCTCTACGAGGCAGCAGCGGTGGATGGGGCCAACGGCTGGCAGGCCTTCCGGTGGATCACGGTGCCTAATCTGATGCCCACCTTTGTCCTGGTCACCATCCTGAGCCTGCTCAACTGCTTCAAAGCCTTCCGGGAGGCCTATCTGGTGGCGGGGGCATACCCCCATCAAAGCATCTATCAGCTCCAGCATCTGTTCAACAACTGGTTTTTGCAGCTGGACCTTGCCCGGCTTTCGGCAGCGGCGGTGATGGTGGCCGGGGCATTGCTGGTTTTGATTTTGCTGGTCCAGAAAATCCGGACAGGGGAGGAAACCTGAGATGAGACAGCCAGCAAAAAAGATGCGGCTGCAACGGCTGGCGGTGGGGGGCGTGCTCTTCCTCCTGGCCTTGCTGGTGTGGTGGCCGCTCTGGTTTCTCTGCACCGGTGCCCTGATGCCGCTGGACGAACTGGAGGCCACCATCGGCCCGGCACTGGGCAGGGCGGAGGGCATGGTGTGCTGGCATCTGCTGCCCTCCTGGCCCACCCTGCAGCCATTGATGGAACTGCTGCTGGACACCCCGCAGTTCTTTGCCATGTTCTGGAACAGCGTGGGGCAGGTGTTTCCCCAGCTGATCGGCCAGCTGCTGGTGGCGGCCCCCGCTGCCTGGGCACTGTCCCGGCTGCGGTTCCGGGGACGCCGGGTGCTGCTCCATCTCTATGTGGTGCTGATGCTGATGCCCTTTCAGGTGACCATGGTGCCCAGCTATCTGGTCTTACATACCCTGCACCTGCTGGACACCCCCTGGGCGGTGATTCTGCCCGGCGTCTTTTCGGCCTTTCCGGTCTTCATCATGACCCGGGGCTTTGACGCAGTGCCCCGCCCGCTGCTGGAAGCGGCGGCCATCGATGGGGCGGGACCGGTCCGGACCTTATGGCGCATAGGGCTGCCGCTGGGCATTCCCGGTGTGCTCTCGGCGCTGGTCCTGAGCTTTCTCGAGGGATGGAACGCCATCGAACAGCCCATGACCTTTCTCAAAAATCAGGCGTACTGGCCGCTGTCCCTCTATCTGTCCGACATCACCACCCAGAACCTGGGGGTGGCCATGGGGGCCAGTCTGGTTATGCTGGCTCCAGCCATCCTGATCTTTCGGTTTGGCCAGCCCTATCTGGAACTGGGCATCCAGGCGGGCGGCATCAAGGAATAGCAGGACAATCCCTGCCATTGGGAGGAATCTTCATGTTCAACTTTCAGCCGCAGCTGCCCCTGCGCCGGGAGGACACCGGCCGTCTGAAAGGGGTGCTGCGCCTTTTTGCGGCGATGCTGGTGCTGACGCTTGTGGCACGGGGCACGGCGGGTGCGGCCATGCCCCAGGTCACGGTGAGCAGCCCTTATTCCGCCACGGTACAGACCACCGTCTCGGTTTCGGGGACGGTGACAGCGGCGGATGGCCTTCCCTTTGAGCTGCCCGAAGGGGTGCTGGTCAGCGAGGTCTGCGCCAAGGCAGGGGAGCGGGTGGAGGCCGGCGATCCTCTGGTCCGGCTGGATCTGTCCGACCTGGCCCGGGCCATCGCCCAGACCCGGGCCGAACTGACCCAGATGCAGGTGGAGTATACCCAGAAAAACCAGGCGGTGGAGGCCGATCCCTTTGCAGCCCAACAGGCCCAGCAGCAGCTGGACCGGGCCTACGACAAGGTGCACGAGACCTATGCCGAGGGGGAGGAAGCGGTGGCAAAGGCAAAAGAGAATTACCAGGCCGCCGAGAGCGCCCTCAATGGTTTGCTGGCACAGCCCGCCACCGCCGAGAGCGCTGTCGAAGCCAAGCGACAGGAGGAAATTGCAGCGGCACAGCAGAATCTCTCCGCCGCAGCCGAGGCGCTGGAGGCCGCCCAAAAACAGGCGGAAGACAACACCCAGGCGGCCAACGATGCGGCCCAGGGGGTGGAGGACAGCCGCAACAGCGCCCTGCACAGCCTGGAACAGGAGGAGGAAGACGCCCGGGACCAGACTTTGTCCAACCGCGCCCAGGCGGGGGTGACCAAGGTGGAGATGGATGCGCAGCAAACCCGCCTGGAAACGCTGGAAAGCCTGCGGCAGAACCAGGGAATCTATGCGGCTCCTTACAGCGGCACGGTCACCCGGATGGACCTCACCCCTGGCGCTGCCAGTACCCGGGTGGGCGGGCTGCTGGCCCAGGCGTCGGCCGGGTCCACCCTGACCTTCCGGCTGGACGAGGAGCAGGCGGCGCTGGCCACGGTGGGCAGTGCCGTCACAGTGACCCAGGGCAAGCTGGAACAGCAGACATCCATCGATGCCCTTTCGGCGGAAGATGAGGATGGGACGGTGGTTGCCACGGTGCGGCTGCCGGAAGGCGGCTGGAAAGCCGGGGCTGCCTCGGTCAGCCTGACCCTCAGCGCCGGGCAGTTTGACCTTTGCCTTCCGGCCACCGCCCTCAACCAGGACGGACAGGGAAGCTTTGTCTACAAGCTGGAACGCCGGTCCACCCCGCTGGGACTGCAGAATGTCCTGGTCCGGGTGGGGGTTACCCTGGAACAGAGCGGCGACGGCGTGGTGGCGGTCAGCGGCGCCCTCCAGTCCCAGGATGAGGTTGTCAGCGGCAGCAACAAGCCGCTGTCGGCAGGGACGCGGGTCCGGGTGACGGAATGAGAAGGCATGGCATCAAAAAAACCTGGTGGCTGTGGCTGGTGCTGGCTCTGGCACTGTGGCAGACGGTCGGGACGGCACAGCAGCTTGGCCGCCGTGCAGCGGGGGTAGGCATGCGGTTTTCCCAGCCGTTGGAAGCCGCCCAGCTGGAAGCGGCCCGTACCGCTGCCGCAGAAAACGGACTGTCTGTCTCCTTTTGGGGAGAGCAGCCGGGCCAGGCCCGGACCGAAGCGGGGCGCAGTGCGGAGGCGGTGGCCGTTTTCTGCGACAGCCAGCCGGACCGGTGCTGGCCGGCGGTCTACTCGGCAGGGACGGCACCGGGAACGGCGGATCAGAACGCCTGTGCCGTGTCAGAAGGGCTGGCCCAGGCACTTTGGGGCAGTACCCGGGCGGTGGGAAATTCCCTTTATTGGCAGCAACAAACCTATATCGTCTGCGGGGTATTCCGGGGGGATGAAACTCGTCTGATCTATCTGGGTCAGGGGAACTTTACCGCCCTGGAACTGACCGGGGTCAGCGCAGACAACCCCGTCGAAGCAGCCAGCCAATACCGCAGTGGTGCCGGCCTGCCCCAGCCTTCCTCCATGGTGGCGGGCCCCATCCTTGGCTGGCTGACCGCGGCGGGGTGCTGGCTGCCGCTGCTGCTGCCGGGCTGCTGGCTGGCTTTTCTGGGGCTGCGGTGGTTGGCAACCCGGCGCCATGGGGAGGCTCTTTTGTTTGTTCTGGCTCTGGTTCTGGCGATAGCTCTCCCTCTGGGGTTGGAAAGTCTGCCCGGATGGCTGATCCCGGCGCGCTGGAGCGATTTTTCCTTCTGGACAAACCTGGCCCAACAGGCCGAGAAAGGGGCGGCAACCCTGTTTTCTCTGCCGCCCACCGGCCGGGACCTTGCCCTGCGCCG
Source organism: uncultured Gemmiger sp. (assembly GCA_944382835.1). GTDB lineage: Bacteria > Bacillota > Clostridia > Oscillospirales > Ruminococcaceae > Gemmiger. Next base: position 4,322 of record CALWNP010000007.1, on the reverse strand, counting down.
GACCCTGGCGGTCTATTTGCTCTGGCTTTCGGTGAGCTGTGCAGCGGCGGCGGGGCTGATGGGGCACACGGCCGCCCCAAAATAAAAAGCACCTTTCCCGAAACGAAATCGGGAAAGGTGTTTTTGACATCAGGCGTCGCTGTACGCGTCATCAAAGAGGCCGAGGACGGCGGTCTTTTCCAGTTCCGGGCTGCCGTATTCCCGGATGGAGGGGATGGACGGGACCCCATCCGATCCGGCATAGATGGTCACATCCCGGTCGTCTTCGGGGGTGAGGTCCAGATCCTCCAGCAGCTGCTGCATCATCCCGCAGTTGGCGGGCAGATCGGTCAGGCTGGTGCCGTAGTGGCAGAACAGCACGGTGCCGTCCCCGTCCAGCACCAGGGTCAGCGGAAGCTGGACCATGGCGTTCTTGGCGGGGCGATACCCCCGGCGCTTTGCCTCGGAAAGGATCTGCCAGGCTTCCAGGCTGTAACTGGTCAGGCCGTTGGGGCGCAGCGGAATGTCCAGCAGCTTGTACAGCACCCCGTCGGCATCGCACATCAGAGGAAAGGGAAGAGTATCCTCCCGGATACTGCCAGCCAGCTTGTCGGCGCGGGAACGCACCACCATGGCCATGCCGCCGCTTTGCAGCTGACCATAGGTCCGGACATAGCGCTGGGCAAAGACCCGGGTGACGGGATGGCCGAAGTTGTTCATGAAGACCAGCACCAGGGGAGCCTGCTGGATCAGCAGATCCCGCAGACGGTTCTGGGCGCTGTACGGGGTGTCATAGCGGAAAAAGGGGAGCTTTTCCCCGGCTGAAATCCGACCGGCCATACGGCCGCGCCTCCTTTCCAAGGGATTGGCTGTGAGATAAAACAAAATCCGGGCAGGCAGAACCTGACCGGATGGAATGCTGTGAAAAACCCCGCGGGGCCGTCTGTAGCCAATCAAAACCTACCCATTTGGCAGGTGGGTGCCCTGCGACCGGGTTCACGCTCCCTTCATCCAACCATCCGCAGGGGATGGCCGGGAGGTCTGCGATCCACCGGGCGACGGCGGGCTCCCTAAATTTGATTAGTAGGATTATATAAAGCTACAACAAATCGAACCACGCAGGGTGCTAGGGGTGCTGACTCAGGATTCCAGCTCGGAATCGTCGATGTCGAACATCGCGCGCAGGCGTTCCTCAAACACCTTGCCGATGGTGAGCAGTTCCTCATCATCGTCCACAATGTCCATGTATTCGCCGTCGGCATCGGTGCCCACCCGCATCAGGATCAGCTCCGCGTCCTCCTGCAGGCTGGCGGGATCTTCCTGATAGGGGATGACCGCCATATAGCGGGTACCGTTGACCTCGGTGACGTCGATGACTTCAAAGGTGCATTCCTGCCCGTCCTCGTCCTCCAGGGTCAGCAGGTCGGGCGTGGCCTCTTCCAGCATTTCGGGGTTCAGCTCATCTGCCATAATTGTTCTCCTGTCAAAAACCGGGGCGGTGCCCCGTTACTGTACCTATAGTGTACTTGTTTTTTCCTTCCGCGTCAAGCTATGCAGCAAACGGATTTTATGCTATAATAACTGTAATTAGCTTTTGGAGGGGGCGAGGGTGATCAAACGTCTGGTATCTTTTGGGCTGGCAGCGCTGTGCTGCCTGCTGTGCGCCTGCTCGGAGGGCAACGGAAAAACCGCGCCCCAGCGTCCCACGGTGGAGAGCACCGAGCGGCAGTTTACCGCCCCCGCCGATGGGGACCTCATCGCCATCTTCACCACCAGCCTGGGGGAGGTGCGTGCGGTGCTCTATCCCAATGACGCCCCCATGGCGGTGAACAACTTTGTGGGGCTGGCCCGCACCGGCTATTATGACGGCACCGTGATCTGGCGCAGCCAGTACGGCTTTGCGGTGCAGGGGGGCGACGCCACCGGCACCGGGACCGGCGGGTCCACCATCTGGAGCAACAATCCCTACCCGCTGAAGGCCAGCGCGGACCTCAAACACTACGCCGGGGCCCTCTGCGCTGCCTTTGCCGAGAGCGGGGGCAACAGCCAGTTTTATTTTGTGCAGGCCCTTCCCGACAGCGTGGACAAATCCACCCAGGAGGAGCTGACCGCCAACGGCTACACCGAAAGCCAGGTGGCAGCCTATGAGGCGGCGGGCGGCCTGCCCTATCTGGACAACACCGACACCGTCTTCGGCCAGGTCTATTCCGGCATGGACATTGTGGACGCCATGGCCTGTGTGGACACGGTGCAGAACGAGGACGGCACCGATACCTGGAAGCCCACCGAGGAGAGCACCATCACCATCCAGAAGGTGACCATCGCCAACTATCCCGGCCCCACGGCGGAGGAGCTTGCCACCGCCGAGAGCGCCGAGTGAGCTGTCTGCCCTCAGTATACGCAGAAACAAACCAAAACATCCCGCAAGACCCTTGGCCAGCCTGCCAAATCTTGCGGGATGTTTTTTGTATGATCTGCTCAGAAAATCACTTGGGCTGCTTGGAATTGCCGCCCATACGGCGGTCCCGGCGGGCGTATTCGGCCAGCGCCGCATCAAAGCACTTCTTGTCAAAATCGGGGAAGAGCACCGGGGTGAAGTAGAACTCGGCATAGGCGCACTGCCACAGCAGGAAGTTGGACAGCCGCTCCTCGCCGCTGGTACGGATCAGAAAGTCCACCGGCGGCAGCTGGCGGTACAGATGGCTCTCGATGGTCTTCTCGTCAATGTCGGCGGGGGAGAGGGTGCCGGCCTGGACCTCGGTGGCGATGGCGCGCATGGCGTCGGTCAGCTCGGCGTGGCTGCCGTAGTTCAGGCAGAAGTTGACGATGCCCTTTTTGTTGTTCTTGGTCAGGTCCATCATATAGTCCATGGCGTCACAGACCCGCTTCTGCAGCCCCTCGCGCCGGCCGCTGAACAGTACCTGGCACTCCCGCTCGTTCATCTCGTCGGCAATGCTGCGGAAGTTGTTGGCAAACAGGTCCATCAGATAGCCCACTTCCTTGGCGTCGCGGGCAAAGTTCTCGGTGGAAAAGACATACAGGCTCAGCACATGGACACCGCAGTCCCCCACGGCGTAGCGGGTGATCTCCTTCAGGCGGTCAAACCCCGCCTTGTGGCCGAAGCTGGCCGGCATCAGGCGCTTTTTGGCCCAGCGGCGGTTGCCGTCCACAATGATGGCGGCATGGGTGGGAATCCGGGAAAGCTGTTCGTTTGCCATAGCGGTACACTCCTTTATTGGTTGGCGGCGGGAAAAATCTGTTCGGCGGGTTCCTCGCCGGGGTGCTGGCGGCGCCAGCTCAGAAAGGCCTCCAGAATAACGGCGGCCGAAACCGAATCCAGCCGCTCCTTGCGTTTGGCCCCAAAGGTATCGTTGCCGGCCAGGATGGCGGCGGCAGTCACGGTGGTGCGGCGCTCGTCCCACAGCACCACCGGCATTCCGCAGGCGTCGGCCAGCCGCTGACCGAACCGGCGGCTTTTGGCGGCGCGGCTGCCCTCGGTTCCGTCCATGTTGCGGGGCAGCCCCAGCACCACCCCGCCGGCGCGGTGGGCGGCGGCCACAGCCGCCACAGCGGCCGCCACCTTGTTCATGCTTTTTTCCTCAATCTGGGGGGTGACGGGGGAGACAATGGCCTCGGTGGGGTCGCATTCGGCAAGCCCGGTGCGGGAATCCCCGTAGTCAACGGCAATCCATTTCATACCATACCTCAGTTTCCGTTTGATGGTTTGATTATAGCACGGTTTGGGCTGCCGGGCAACAGCGAAACACCTCTTGACTTTGCGGCCCGCCCCGGTGCATACTGGAGATATTCTGAACAGAAAAGGGGCTTTTTGCCATGAAAATCGCGGTAACTTACGAAAACGGAATGGTCTTTCCCCACTTTGGTCACACGGCACAGTTCAAGCTGTACGAGGTGGAAAATGGGCAGATCCTGCGCACTCAGGTGGTGGACACCAACGGCCAGGGACACGGGGCTCTGGCCGGGCTGCTGGCCCAGCTGGGGGTGGATACCCTGATCTGCGGCGGCATCGGCGGCGGGGCACAGATGGCCCTGGCCCAGGCCGGAATCAAGCTGTACGGCGGGGTGTCCGGTACGGCAGACGAGGCGGTGCTGGCGCTGCTGCACGGCAACCTGGGCTATGATCCCAACGTCCACTGTGACCACCACGGCCAGGACCACCACTGTGGGGAGCACAGCTGCGGCCAGGACCACCAGGGTTGCACCGGAAACGGCAGCTGCGAACACTGAAAAACAAAATCGTCCAACAAGGGGCTGTTGCAAAATAGCCTAAAAAAATGAGATAGACATTCCCGAAAGGGTTTGCCTATCTCATTTTTTTGTTG
>CALWNP010000006.1 GCA_944382835.1 uncultured Gemmiger sp. | reverse complement strand
GCTACCGGGACATTGTGGCAGACGCCGGATACGAAAGCGTAGGCAATTATCTGTATCTCCAGGCGCATGGGCAAAACGGCTACATTAAACCCACAAACTATGAAATCCGAAAAACCAGAAAGTACCAGCAGCAGATCTGGCGAATGGAAAATATGCAATACCTGGAGCGGGAAGATTGTTTTGTCTGCGCTGCCGGCAGAAAACTTCGGCTGCACCGGACTTGCTCAAAGAAAGAGGATGGAATGGTTACCACTTGCAGCTATTATCGCTGCGAAGGATGCACAGGCTGCCCTCTGCGGGAACAGTGTACGAAATCCAAGGTTCCTGACTTCTGCAAAGAGGTCAAAGTTTGCGAGGAATTTGCACAGTGCAGAGCGCAGGCTCACCAGCGGCTTGTTACCGAGCGAGGTGCTCTGCTTCGGATGAACCGATCCATTCAGGTAGAAGGTGCCTTTGGCGTCCTGAAAAGCAACCGCAAGTTCAAGCGTTTTCTGATGCGGGGAAAGACGAATATTTCTCTGGAGCTGTTTCTGCTGTGTTTGGCCTACAACCTGAAAAAATATTGGTCCAAGCTGCAACACGACCTTTTCTTTTCTCATATCCAGAAGGGTCCTGTGCCATATTATCAAAAGGACTTGACACAGAAAACTGTATCTGTTATGATTACAGTATCAACTGAAACATAAACTATTACAGTTTCTTGGGTTACCGCCCGGAAAGGAGCTCTTTATGAATACCACGACCAATTCTGTTTCCCAGCTTCCCATCCACGATGTGGCCGTCATCGGCGGCGGCCCAGGCGGCTACACCGCGGCCCTGTACGCTGCGCGCAGCGGTCTGGACGTGGTGGTCCTGGAAAAACTTTCGGCGGGCGGTCAGATGGCCACCACCAATGAGATTGACAACTACCCCGGTTTCCCCGACGGCATCGACGGTTACACCTTGGGCGAGCAGATGCAAAAGGGTGCCGAGCGCTTTGGGGCCAAGACCATTCTGGCCGAAGTACTTTCCGCCAAGCTGGATGGTTTGGTCAAAGAGATTGAAACCGACACCGGCAAAGTACTGGCCCGCACCGTGGTGCTGGCCACCGGCGCCTCTCCCCGCCCCCTGGGCCTGCCGGAAGAGGAGTCTCTGCGGGGTCGTGGGGTCGCCTACTGCGCCACCTGTGATGGCATGATGTACCGCGGCAAAACCGTGGTTGTGGTGGGCGGCGGCAATACCGCCGTGGCCGATGCCCTGCACCTGGCCAAGATTTGCCAGAAGGTTTACCTGGTCCACCGCCGAGACAGCCTGCGTGCACCCGCCAACTCGGTAAAGGCGCTGACCCAACATGGGGTGGAGATTCTTTGGAACCGCAAGGTAACCGAAATTCTCCATGACCAGTTGGTTACGGGGGTCCGGCTGACCGACACCAAAACCGGCGAGATCTCCGACCTGGCCTGTGACGGCGTCTTTGTGGCCGCAGGCCGGATTCCCGACACTCAGATTTTCCGGGATGAGGTAAAGACCGATGAAGCCGGTTATCTTGTAGCCGATGAGACCACCCGCACCAACCTCCCCGGCGTCTATGCGGTGGGCGACGCCCGCACCAAGGCGGTTCGCCAGATTGTCACCGCCACCGCCGACGGTGCCTGCGCGGTGCATTTCCTGGAGGAATATCTCGCGGAACAGGAGCACCACCATGAGCAGTGATTTTTGCCTGGCCATCCATGCTCTGATTTTGCTCTACCGACGGGGAACGACCTTGTCCAGCGAAGCGTTGGCCGGCAGCATCTGCACCAACCCTGCCCGGGTGCGCAAGGTCATGGCCAAGCTCAAAAAGGCAGGTCTGGTCCAGACCCGGGAGGGCAGCGAGGGCGGCTACCGGGTTGAAGGCAGTGCCGATCAGCTTCGTCTGGACCGGATTGCCGAGGCATTGGAGGTGCACTTTGTCTGTACCAACTGGCACAGCGGCCGTTCTGCCGCCGACCTGGACTGTATGGTCGCCTCCGGCATGGCGGAACTGATGGACGGTGTCCTCTCGGATCTGGACCAGCTTTGCCGACAGCGGTTACAGCAGCAAACCCTGGCCGATCTGGAAGCCAGACTTCCCCATTGACCGTCCCATTTCACTGTAAAGAAGTTTTACTTTCCACCAAACAAAGAAGGAACCCGTACCGGAAAGATCCCGGTACGGGTTCCTTTTGTTTTGGTTTTTCAGTAATCGTCCCGCATCCGCTTGCGCATCTTTCGGGTGATGTTCCAGCCCGAAATCAGCAGGGCGGCGACCAGGAAAACCACAACCATCCAACCGTTGCCGTTTTCGTCGTAGCTCTTCATCTCGCTCCACTGCTGGTCCAGCGCACTGTTTACCTCATCCGACAGGGTCACAAAAGCCTCTGCCTTCTGCATCACTTCCTCGTCGGGATAAGCAATCGGACTGTATTTAAGGTCATCATCCAGCATCTCCCACACCGCCGTAATGGGGGTGGAATAGCCGATATAATCGCAGTTCTGATAGCCCACCGAAGGCTCGCAGAGATAGTTGATGAACATTTCGGCAGCTTCCTTGTACTTACAGGTCACCGGAATGCACATGCTGTCCACAAAAAAGTTGACCCCTTCTGTGGGCGAAACAAAAGCCAGATCGGGATTGTCCGCAATCATGGTCAGCGCATCGCCCGCATAGTAGGGCGCCATGGCAGCTTCACCGCCCTCCATTTTGTCGAAGATCTCATCCATGACGTAGGCCTGCACGATGGGCTTCTGCTTTTGCAGTTCCTGCATCACGGTGGTCACTTCCTCCACGCTGGAGGGATTGAGGGAAAGCCCCAGTTTTTTGGCGGCGATAGCGTAGGCGTCCCGGGAGTTGTTGAACATCAGCACATTGCCGGCGTATTCCACATCCCAAAGATCCGCCCAGGAGGTGGGCGGTTCCTGCACCATGGTGGTGTTATAAATGATGCCGGTGGTGCCCCACATGTAAGGCACGCTGTAAGTGTTGTCGGGATCAAATCCCCAGCCCAGGTATTCGGAGCCAATGTTGGCCATATTGGGGATGTTGTCATAGTCCAAGGGGGCCAGCATGTCCTCCTCGATCATCTTGCCCACCATATAATCGGAGGGAAAGATCACGTCGTAATTGGCGCCGCCGGATTTGATCTTCGCATACAGACTCTCGTTGGAGTCAAAGGTGGTGTAGTTGATGGAGATACCGGTGAGGTCCTCAAAGGCCGAAATTACATCCACGCTCTCGTCCGAACCATCCGAGATGTACAAGCCCCAGTTGTAGACGTTCAAGGTGATGTGTTCATCGGCAAAACGGGTCCAGTCGTAATCTCCCGACACCTGGATGTCCTCGTTGACCTGGATGGGAGCCGCCTCGGCCAGAGCCGTTGCCGGCAAGGCCGCAACCAGAGAGGCGGCAGCAACCCCCGACACCAGAAACCGTCTCATGATCCGGTTCATGCTGCCTCCACCTCCTTTTGCCCGGCTGCATCACGGCGAATGGCCGCTTGATTTTTGCGGTAGACGTGGCTGTCCGCAGCGTTGGAAATCAGGATGATGCCCAAAATCACCAGGAACATGATGGCAGACAGGGCATTGATCTCGGGGCTGACCTTTTTGCGGGTCATGCTGTAAATGGCGATGGGCAGGGTCTGCATGGTGCCGCAGTTGAAATAGGAGATGATGAAGTCATCAATGGAGTAGGTCAGGCAGATCAGAAAGGCCGAGAGAATGGCCGGGCTCAGCTGGGGCAGCAGCACCTTGAAAAAGGCCTGCCGCGGGGTGCAGCCAAGGTCCAGAGCCGCGGTGTACAGGCTGGGATCCAGCTGCCGCAGCTTGGGGGCCACATTGAAAATTACATAGGGAACGTTAAAGGTAATGTGAGCGATGAGCAGGGTGGTCCAGCCAAAGAGTCCATTGTCCCCGCCGATGCCCAGACGCCCGCATAGAACAAAGAGCAGCATCAGGGAAACACCGGTGATGATTTCGGGGTTGACCACCGGCACATAGCTGATGTTGTTGATGATCAGCTGGGATTTCCGGCTCATGGAATGGATGCCGATGGTGGCCAGTGTTCCCAGAACGGTGGCCAGCACCGAGGATACCAGCGCCAGTACAACCGACAACCCCAGCGCCGAAAGAATCATTTCATTGTGAAGCAGGCTCTTGTACCAGCCCAGAGTGAACCCGGAAAAGACGGTGCGGCTCTTGTTTTCATTGAAGCTGTAAGCGATGAGCACCGCAATGGGCAGGTACATAAACCCGAAAATCAGCACCAGATAGGTGCGCTGCAACAAACGGCTGTGATGTTTGTTCATTACATGACCCCCTCCATTTCTTCCTCGTCAAAGGTAGAGGTAAAGCTCATGCAGAGCAGCACAATGACCATCAGCACCAGGCTCATGGCCGAGCCCAGGTTGAGGTTGTAGGAGTTGCCGAGGAACTGCAGTTCAATCAGGTCGCCGATCAGCAGGTTGGCACCGCCGCCCAGCATCCGGCTGATAATAAAGGTGGAAACCGACGGCACAAACACCATGGTGATGCCGGTGGCAATGCCGGGCTTGGAGAGCGGGATCAGCACCCGTCCCAGAATCTGCCCCGGGTTGGACCCCAGGTCCTGGGCCGCCTCGATGATGGAATCATCAATCTTGGTCATGGCGGTATACAGCGGCAGAATCATATAGGGCAGATAGTTGTACACCATCCCCAGTACCACCGCGCCGGAGGTGTTGATCATGTTGAAGGGACCGATGCCAAACAGCCCTAGGAACTTGTTGATCAGGCCGTTTTTCTCCAGCAGGGTCATCCAGGCATAGGTACGCAGCAGAAAGTTCATCCACATGGGCAGCATCACCAGCATCAGCATGATGTGCTGCTTGTTGGACCGCAGCCGGGAAAGAAAGTACCCCACCGGGAAGGCCAGGACCAGGCAGATCACGGTGGCCTCGGCGGCCAACAGAAGACTGCGGCCAAAAACCGAGGTATACCGGCCAATGGAGGTCAGGTTCTCCAGGGTAAAGGCGCCGTCCGAATTGGTCAGGGCATACCAGATGACAATCAGCAGCGGCACCACAATGAACACCGCCATCCACACCAGATACGGTGCGGCAGCCCAACGGCTGTTTTTGGTTCTGAGCATGGCATCACACCTCCGACCGGGCCATGATATGGATTTCATCCGGTCCGATGTTCATTCCGATCAATTCACCGGGCTGGCTGGCCTGGGTGGAGTGGATCAGCCATTCCTTGCCTTCCACATCCACGTGCATCTCAAAATGAACCCCCTTGAAGATCACTTCCCGCACCAGGCCGTTGAGCATACCAATGGCCGGCGGCACAATGACCACGTCCTCGGGACGGACCACCACCTGAACCGGCTCATTCCGGCTGAAGCCGCGGTCCACGCAGGTAAACTCATGCCCGGCAAAGCTGACCAGGAAGTCCTTGATCATGATGCCTTCCACAATGTTGGAATCTCCGATGAAGTTGGCCACAAAGGCATTGCAGGGCTCGTTGTAGATATCCTGAGGAGACCCGATCTGCTGGATGTTGCCCTTGTTCATAACCACCACGGTATCCGACATGGTCAGGGCTTCCTCCTGATCGTGGGTGACATAGACAAAGGTGATGTTCATTTCCCGCTGCAGCCGCTTGAGTTCCAGCTGCATTTCCTTGCGCAGTTTCAGGTCCAGGGCGCCCAACGGCTCGTCCAGAAGCAGAACCCGGGGCTGGTTGACCAGGCTGCGGGCAATGGCCACGCGCTGCTGCTGACCGCCCGAGAGCTGATGGATGCTGCGGCGCTCAAACCCCTTGAGACCGACAATCTCCAGCATCTCCAGGACTTTGGAACGGATCTGTTCCTCCGGTATCCGTTTGAGCCGCAGCCCAAATGCCACGTTTTCAAAGACATTCAGATGCGGAAACAGCGCATACTTCTGGAACACCGTGTTGACCTGGCGCTTGTAGGGCGGCAGCGCTGTGATATCCCGCCCGTCGAAACTGACCGTTCCGGAACGGGGGGTGATGAATCCGCCAATCACCCGAAGCGTCGTTGTCTTTCCACAGCCCGACGGGCCGAGGAAGGTGACAAATTCCTTATCATGGATGTCCAGTGAAAGGCCATCCAACACTTTTTCGCCGTCAAAATCCACCACAATATCCTTGAGTGATACGATCAACGGTTCTTCCATTTTTTGTATCCCCTTCCCTTTTTAGCGCGCCTACCTCTATTTTCCGCACTGATTCTCTCATTTATTATACAAGACCTGTGGGGGGTGTCAACAAAAAATTCATTTTTATACTTTCCATTTACCTTCTGTTTTCTTTTCTGCTCCGCTGCATTGTGCTGGTTTCCACTTTGTCTCCTCTTTCACCTGTACCATCCGCCCAAACGTAATATTTCCCCTTGACAACGGCTGATTTTTGTGTATTATTGTATTAGATAGTTAATTCAATAATACAAGGAGGTTGCCATGGAATGGACCATCACCGCCGGGCGGCCGGTGTATCTCCAGCTCATCGAACAGCTGGAACTGGCGATTGTCACCGGGGTTTACCCACCGGGCAGCCGGGTCCCGCCGGTCCGGGAGCTGGCGGCCGAGGCTGGGGTCAATCCCAACACCATGCAGCGTGCCCTGCAGGAGCTGGAAACCCGAGGATTGCTTCAGACCCAGCGAACCGCCGGGCGCACCGTCACCCAGGATACCGAACTACTTGACCACCTACGCCGAGAGCGGGCACTGGTTCTAGCACAGAGCTTTTTGCAGCAGATGCGGGATCTGGGCTTTTCCAAACAGGAAGTCCGGGAAATCCTGGAACATTCCGCCACAAAGGAGGAAGGATAATGGAAACAATTTATCAAACCAACCGCTTAACCAAATATTATGGATCTCACCCTGCCCTGTTGGATGTGAATATTACCCTGGGGTCCGGCCGTTTTGTAGGACTGTTGGGTCCCAACGGAAGCGGCAAGACCACCCTGATCAAAATTTCCGCCGGGCTGTTGGCCGCCAACAGCGGCAATGTGCTGATCTGCGGTCAGGAGCCCGGCCCCGCCACCAAGGCGGTAACCAGCTATCTGCCCGACCGGATGTCGTTGCCCCGGGAAATGCGTGCCGGCGACGTTGTGGAGCTGTACCGGGATTTTTTTGCCGATTTCGACGGAGAAAAAGCCAAGGAGATGCTGTGTGACCTGAATTTGGACCCCCGCCAGCGCATCGGAGCCATGAGCAAAGGCACCCAGGAAAAACTGCAGCTCTGTCTGGTCATGAGCCGCAGTGCCCGGCTTTATCTGTTGGACGAACCGCTGGGCGGTGTGGACCCGGCTGCGCGGGAGTACATTCTCAACACCATTCTGCGCAATTACAGTGAAAACGCCACTCTTCTGCTTTCCACTCACCTGATCGGAGACATTGAAAAGGCGTTGGATGAGGTGGTCCTTCTCAAAGAGGGACATGTGCTGCTGCAGGACAGTGTGGATCACCTGCGGGAGGAAAAAGGCATGAGTGTGGACGCATATTTTAAGGAGGTATTCAGATGCTGAGCAAACTGCTGAAATACGAATTTCGCACCACCGGACGGACGTTGCTGCCCATCTATCTGGGTGCCATTGTCCTTTCGCTTCTCTCCGCCCTGGCCCATCTGATTTCCAACACCATGCAGTCTCTGGCAGACAGTTCCCTGTTCCTGATTTTCTCCATCCCACTGGAACTTGCCACCGCGCTGAGCCTGGTGATCATTTTTGTGGCCTGTCTGTTTGTGCTTTTGCAACGCTTTTACCGCCTGTTGGGGGATCAAGGCTACCTGATGCTCTCGCTACCCGCCTCCCCCACCGAGCACATTGCCGCCAAGCTGATTACAGCCTGCTGCTGGTCGATGGTCACCCTGCTTGTCAGTATCCTCTGCGGGGCAATGCTCAACGCCGACATGTCCTCCATTTCCTTTTCCTGGCCCCGCCTGGGCGGCACCGTCGGCCTTCACACTGTTTGCGTCGGGCTCATTGTAGCCTTGTTCCTGTTGTCGCTGCTGTGCGGGTTTTACCTCTTTTTCTACCTTTGCTTTGCCATCGGCGGGCAATGGGCCCAGCAGAGACTGCTGGCCAGCATCGTCTGCTATTTCGTTCTGAATTTTGTGCTGCAGATTCTCAGCGTTCTGCTGCTGGTTCTGTTTGGTTTTGCCCTGAGCAGCAATACCGATCTGGTCTTGCAGCTGGCCCAATCCCTGAAATACATGAACACCTCTGTTGCGACCTACCTCGTGGCCGTTGCCCTGCTGTTGGCCTCTGTAATCTGGGATGCCATCCTGTGGGCCGTGACCCAGTTTTTCATCACCAAACGACTGAATCTTGCCTGATTAGGAGGAAAGAACAATGGAAAAACGTCCTTATATCTGCCCCAAATGCGGCTGCCGTGAATACGAAGCCGACCGCCTACAAGCCACCGGCGGAAATTTTGCCAAGCTGTTTGATGTCCAGAACAAGAAATTTGTCACCATCAGCTGCTGCAACTGCGGTTATACCGAACTGTACCGGGAAACCGGCGGAGACGGCTGGGATGTGCTGGACTTTTTCATGGGTGGCTAAACCCGAACAAAAGGAGAATGTCCGATGAAACGATTTGTCCTCGTGACCGTCTTTTTTCTGGTAGCTGCAATGTTGGGCGGTTGTACCGTCACCGACAACCGCAGCTGGCAAGATCTGACCTCTTCGGAACAGCAGCAGGTCCAGACCGCATTGAACCAAGCCTCTCAGGAGATTGCCGATGCCCTCAACTCCATGAGCCACAGCCTGCGCGGCGGCTCTTCGGATGATATTTCATCGGAGGACCTGGCCACCCTGGAGGCAGACGCCGATACGCTTTTGAAAAAGGCGCAGCAAATCCGTGTTCGGGACGTTGACAATCAAACGGTGCAGCTTTTACAAAGCGATGAGGACCGTGCCGCCTTTGTCTCCGCCTTGGCCATCGAGGAATGGGTTCCCTCCCAGATTCCCGAAGATGCCCAGCCGGCGGGCAGTTTTGTCCTGGAACAGGAGGACACCATTCTGTATGGCGAGCAGGACAACGACGGCCAGCTCCATGAAGTGGCCACGCTGACCCTGTACCAGAATAGCGATGGGATTTGTCTGGAGGTTTTGGGAATCTCCATGGGTTTTACCATCCCGGAAGAAACCTATGACAACCTTTTGGGCTATCTGTCCCCCGCCGCGTAAGATTGACAAGCCTGACTTTGCCATGGTATAATGGCAAGGTCAAGCTGACATAGCTCAACTGGCAGAGCAGCTGATTTGTAATCAGCAGGTTGCAGGTTCGATTCCTGTTGTCAGCTCCACAAGAAAACCGCCGTATCTGCGTATGAAATTGCAGTTGCGGCGGTTCTTTTTTATGCCCCGGCGGGACTTGATTTTCCGGGAATGGTCAACTTTTGGTCAACTTTCCCCGAAAAACCGCGCTTTCCTACCGCTGATCGGCAAGGATGTGGCCAATGCACTTGGCTATAGCAATACCCGCGATGCCCTTGACCGGCATGTTGATGACGATGACAAGAATACCGTCGTGAATCTCGACGGAAATCGTGGCAACCCCAATATGACCATCATCAACGAATCCGGCCTGTACAGCCTGGTATTGTCCAGCAAGCTGCCTGATGCTATATAGGCGGGAAACGTAACTTTTCGTAAGTTCTAGCCTCCGGGGCAATATAGGCGGAAATGTTGGGTTTTCTTAGGTTCCTGGCGCTCGGCTATATAGGCGGAAATTTGAATTTTTTTAAGTTTTGGCATTTTTGCCACATGACAAATAGCTTTTGCTATATTGGCAGAAATCTCAGGTTTTCAGCAGGCCAGAAGCTATACAGGAAAAATACAGGTTTTCTCAGGTTTTCCGCCTCCAGCACCGCCCCCGAAACCGTAAAAAAACGAACCCAAAAAAGGACAAAAACACTGCGGGGGCCTATATAGGAAAAATCCCAGGTTTTCCCAGGTAGTACAGGCCGCCCGGTGGGCCATTTTCGTGACCCTGCGGAAATGGTGGAGAACGCACGTCGTGCAATCAGAACACACCGCCGTGCGATTGCGTGCGTTTTGCGACTGGTTTTAATACTGGTCGCAATCAAATAAAAAAGCACCGGGGATTGACCGGGGCACGCACTATTCCTTGTAATTCGGGCCGGGTCAGAAGAGCCCTTCCAGAATTTTGGCCCGGACCAACAGCTTGTGCATCAGCTGCGGGTTGTCTTGCGACCGCTGGACGATGTACGCTATTTCGATGGCGTCCGACGTGGTGAAGGTGAAGGTCTTGCCGCTGGCCTTATCGTCCCTTGCCTTGTTGGTCATGTGCTCCACGAATGTCAGCACAATGTCACACTGTTCGGCGCTTGCATCCTGCAGCAGTGCAAGCAACTGCGCAATGATTTTGTTCTTTTCCATGATCTTGCCCCTTTCCGTTTTGCTTAAAGCCCGTATAGCCTGATAGCACAGCTTTGTGGTTTACGCCACGCAGAAGCGCGTGGTCGTGGTGGTTTTGGTGAAACGTGCGGCCAGCTCTGGAGCGGCGGCCTTGATGGCTTTGCCGTCCAGGCGGCTTGTGGTCACGGCTTTCAGCGTGACCTTGTGGGTACCCACGTCCATGCGCTCCACGTCCCGGCGGGCCATTTCCGCCGAAATAGTGGCCTTGATGGTGTCCATCTCCGCCTGCGCCGCTTCAATCAGTTGTTGCGCCTCCCTGTACTGTTCCACCAGGGAAAGAAGTTCTGCACTGCTCATACCTGCGCCCCTTTCACGCTGCGGCCCGACTTACCAGCGGGCCGTGCTTGCGTTCCTCTGCCCGGCGCTCGGCTGCGCTCATGCCGGACTGCCAGCAGCAGTAGCCGTCCTGGAAAGTGTAAACATAGGTTTTCATAAAGCGCCTCCTTGATGTGGAGGGCGGCCCATGCTATAATGGGCCGCCCCTTGTTGGGTTTGGCATCGCGGTTTGCTTTGGTAGACTGTCGCGGTGCCTTTTCTTTTGCCTACTCGGTTGCAGGCGGCCAGTGCCCGATGCTTGTTTAACCCTTGCGTGCAAGTCCGTTACGCAGTCTGTTCTCTGGCGCTTACCGGTGTTCCCCGGAGGTTTTCACCGTGCCTTGTCCCTTTCGACATTATCATTATATACCATTGCGTAAGTACATTCAATAGACATTGTGCACAAAGATTTGTACTTGCATAAGTGTAAAGTGTATACTTGCGCAAGTACATGATATACGGTATAATGGAACCGTTAAGGAAGGGAGGCACCAATTTGGGAACCGCAAGAACTAGAGCAAATAACAAGTGGAACGCAAAGGCGTATGATCGCGTCAATCTGGTTTTCAAGAAGGATACCAGCCCCACAAAAGAGGAAGTGCAGGCCGCCGCCGATGCTGCCGGAGAGAGCCTCAACGGCTACATTGTGGGAGCTGTCAAGCAGCGCATGGAGCGGGATTCCGCCGGGGAGGTAGACGAATAATGCCGATGTTCACCATTGTGGGTGGCGTTAACGGTGCAGGCAAAAGCAGCCTGTCCGGTGTCCTCAAGGACTGCCTGGACGACCTGGGCGTGATCGTTGACCCTGACAAACTGACTGCCCAACTTGGCGGTGACGAATATGCAGGCGGGCAGGCAGCCATAGAGAAGCTGCAAAACTGCCTGACACAGCGTATAGACTTCACAGAGGAAAGTACCCTTTCCGGAAGTTTTTCCCGCAAAATGGCGCGTGCAGCCCGTGACGCCGGATATACCGTGCGACTGTACTATGTGGGGCTGGACACGGCACAGGAATCTATACAGCGGATTGCAAACCGGGTGGCGCACGGCGGACACAATATTGCAGCGCAGGATGTGGAGCGCCGCTTTGCCCGGCGGTTCCGTGATCTCTCCAAACTGCTGCCCCTGTGTAATGAGGCAACCTTCTACGATAACAACAACGGTTTCCGGGTCGTTGCCTTCTATCGTAACGGGGAAATCGTGACAGCTACAGAAACGCCCCCTGCATGGCTTTTGGAGCTCAGACGTGAAATTACCCTTTGAGGCCTTGCAAGGCCACACAGAGAGCCGGACAGGCGGCACAGGAAACACGCGCGCGCATCGTGTTGCAAAGCCCATACAGAACAGAAAAGCCACCCGGCGGGTCGTATGACCTTTGCCGGGCGGCTTTTTTATGTAGTTTACCCCCCCTATAAAAAATCATGGCGGGGCCTGTGGAGACCGGTGGGTGGAGTTAAATTTTCCTCTCCCGTGCGCGTAAGGCCCCTTTTTGGAATGATTTGGAGTATATTTCTGCCTGCTAATACAGCCACACCCACACGGGGTAGGCAAAAAACCTAGAATGTCTTGGCCCCACACGATAAAGCCAGCCCCCAAAAGGTCTATTTTTCTTAGGGGGGTCGTTCCTATGCAATAAAGGCGAATTTTCACCCCCTTTGTGTAAAATCCTCCAGAGTTGGATAACGTTCCCCACGCCGGTCCCTGAGGCTTATTCATAACATTGCTGAGGCGGGGGGGCGAAATCTTTATACCGTAGGATAGTATGCAATGCTTTTTGTTCAAACTATTCCACGCTTTCGCAGTCTTTTTGTCCGAATTTTTCTGTCGTTTGGTGTCTTTTTTGATGGCATTTTGCGGCATTTTCCAGGCTATATATAGAGCAGGTTCCGGGCTTCAAGCGATTCTATGGTGTGTTCCTCGATGCTTCCACCGTGTTCCCACGCGGAAAAACCCGGGTTCCTCCATGAACGGGCCGTGATGAAATCGTCATGCCAGCGCCGCAGACTTTTGGTGAGCGGATGTGCCGTTCAAATTGCAGAAAGCATTGCAATGTACAAAATTGCCTCAAAGCGATTGCGAGACGTATTGCAAGGCGTTAATGCGGACACCGTACTAAAAATGGACAACTTTAAGCGTGGACGGTTGATTGATAGAATTACAGAATTGAATACAGTTCGCCGGATGAGAAAATACGACGCAAAAGAAGCTGCGAGCGCTTTTGTGGACAATGCCATAAAAACGGACATCGAACTGTGTGAATCCGCTTTTGAAAGTGCTTCACTGCAAACGTTAAACCGCCCGGCTCGAGCTTTAAGTCTAAATGAATTTGTTGACATTATGAGAGCATCGTTGGAGGAATTGAAGGGAAATCAAAATGGCGAACATCCAGAAACGGACAACTAAAGACGGAAAGACCACTTACCGCATCCGGGTTTATGCAGGTGAGGCCCAGGACGGCAAAAAGGTCATGAAAAGCACCACCTTTTGCCCGGCGGATGGAATGACGGCTCGCCAGATCGAAAAGGCCGTGCAGAAGGCAGCAATGGATTTTGAACGTCAAGTGCAGCAGGGCGGGCTTGTGGCCGATTCCATGACGGTGGATGAACTGCTGGCACAGTGGTTCAAGGAATATGCCGAACCACAGCTAAAGCCCCACACGGTCAGCGACTACCAAAAGTTGGTGCCGCGTATCTCTGCCGCCCTGGGGCATATCAAGTTGAACAAGCTGCGCCCGGGCCATATCATGCAGTTTTATGCCCAACTGCAAAAGCCCGGTATCCGTCTGGATGGCAAATACCAGGCAAAGCCCGGCTTTGTGGTCATGTACCCAAAGGGCAAGCGCAAGCCCCTGGTAGATGCGGCGGGCGTCGCAGAGCGCACCGCCGCGAGGATATGGTCTGGTGAGTGCACCAGCCTGCAAACGGCCCAAAAGCTCGCCCAGGCCGCCGGGATGCCGTTCTCCAAAGCCTTTGTGAACGTGTCAAAGGATGAAAGGCTGTCCGGCAATAGTGCCCGGCATTATCACCGGCTATTGTCCAGCGTTTTCAATACGGCGGTACGGTGGCAACTGCTGCAGGAAAATCCCTGTGCCCGCGTAGACCCGCCCAAAGTGGAGACCCCGGAAGTGCAATACTTGGATGAATCCGGCATTGCCAAACTGTTGGCAGCTCTGCCAGATGCTCCCACGCAATACAGCGTACTTGTGCAGCTTGCATTGTTTACCGGGTGCCGCCGGGGCGAACTGTGCGGCCTGCGGTGGTCCGACATTGACCTGCCCGCAGGGCTGCTAGCCGTCAATCGGACGTTGGAGCCGGTGGAGGGCAAGGGGCTTTTGTTCTCCACACCCAAAACAAAAAAGAGCTGCCGCGTCATAAAGCTGGATGAAAACGCGGTACAGCTCTTGCGAGACTATCAGCAATGGCAACTGCGGGAGCGACTGCGCATCGGATCCAAGTGGGCGCGCAAGGTACGCATTTTGGGCAAGACGGTGGACAATGACCTGTTGTTTACCAAGTGGGACGGGCAGCCCATCGACCCCAACAGCGTGACAAGCTGGTTTCCGCGCTTCCTGCGGGAGCATGATCTGCCGCCGGTGCGGTTCCACAGTCTGCGCCATTCAAACGCCGCGTTGCTGATCGCCGCCCATGTGCCGGTCACGACAGTGGCCGGACGGCTGGGCCATGCACAGGTCAGCACCACCACAAACATCTATGCCGGGTTTATTCGCTCCTCCGACGCCAGGGCCGCCGATGCCCTGGGGGAAGCGTTCTCCCGTATCTTGCAAACAGAAACAGGCTGAAAAATCCCCCGGCGGGAATGTGCCAACATCAGACACAACCCGCCGGGGGTTCTTTTGTCAACCTGCCGTCGTGGTCAACTTTTGGTCAACTATTTTGCGAAACGATGCGCCACGACACGAAACGAGAGCAAGCGAAAAACAGCGATATACAGTTGTATAGTGAACGACACGAAACGTCACAAAAGCCGGGAGGCACAATTTGTAATCAGCAGGTTGCAGGTTCGATTCCTGTTGTCAGCTCCAGACAACAAACAGCGCCTTCTCGGTTTTGTTCGAGAGGGCGCTGTTTTCATTGTATCACTTGCCTGCCAAGCCGGTTCACACACAGGCGGCCAGATCATCGCTGGTCAGGACAATTTTCCCGTTTTCTGCCACCGTGGCGGTATAGCAGACCCCCGGCACTGCTTTTCCGGCCGCGATGCGGTCTGCCAGTGCCTGCTCCACCGCGCGGCCGACCTTCCGCCGCAGTTCCCGGGCCCCGTAGGCAGGAACCGCCGTCCCCGCCAGGGCTGTGGCCACAGCCGGTGTGTGGTGCAGGGTATACCCTTGCGCCGCTGCGCGCTGTTCCAACTCCACCAAAAGCCGGTCGGCGATGGCCGCCAGCTGCTCGGGGCCCAGAGGATCAAAGAGAACCACCTCATCCAGGCGTCCCATGAGCTCGGGGCGGAAATACTCCCGGGCCTCCTGCAGCGCCCGTTTGCCGCGGCGGTCGCTCTCCTCTGCTGTCGAGCCAAACCCCAGCAGGGATGTCTGTCCCGCCAGGCATCTTGCCCCCAGGTTGGAGGTCATGAGGATAATGGTGTTGGAGAAATCCGCCTTGCGTCCTTGGGCATCGGTCAGACAACCGTCTTCCAGAATCTGCAGCAGCACATTCTGGATGTCCCCGTGTGCCTTTTCGATTTCGTCAAAGAGCACCACGCTGTACGGACGACGGCGCACCGCCTCGGTGAGCTGTCCCCCTTCCTCATGGCCCACATAGCCCGGAGGCGAGCCGATCAGCCGGGCCACGGTATGTTGTTCCATATATTCCGACATGTCAAACCGCAACAGAGCCTTTTCGCTGCCGAACCAGTGTTTGGCCAGAGTGCGGGCCAGCTGGGTTTTGCCCACACCGGTGGGGCCCAAAAAGAGCATGGCTCCGATGGGGCGGCCGGGTTCCCGCAGCCCGGTGCGGCTGCGGCGAATGGCAGCCGCCACCGCTTTGACTGCCCGGGGCTGGCCGATCACCTCGGCAGCCAGACGGTCTTCCAGCTGTTCCAGGCGTTCCCGTTCCGCTTCCCCCACCCGCTCGGCGGGCACACCGCTGGCCTTGCTGACTACCTTGGCAATATCGTCGGGGGTCAGAGCGGCCGGTTCCTCCCGGCCTCCGTTGATCCGCACCATGGCTGCCGCCTCATCCAAAAGGTCAATGGCCTTGTCCGGCAGGCAGCGGCCGGGCAGATACCGCACGCTCAGCTCCACCGCCGCCTGAATGGCTTCAGCAGGGATGCTTACATTATGATAGCGCTCATACCGGGGCATCAGCCCCGACAGGATGGTCACCGCATTGGCCGGAGAGGGTTCTTCGATCATCACCTTGCCGAACCGGCGATCCAGCGCCGAGTCCTTCTGGATGGTCTTGCGGTATTCCTCCGGGGTAGTGGCACCGATCAGCTGCACTTCCCCCCGGGCCAGCATAGGTTTGAGAATGCTGGCGGCATCGATAGCCCCCTCGGCGGCCCCGGCCCCGGCAATCACATGGATCTCATCGATGAACAGGATGGTGCTGCGATCCCGGTAGAGTTCCTCCAAAAGATTCTTGAACCGCTCCTCAAAATCGCCGCGGTATTTGGTGCCCGCTACCATGGAGGCCATGTCCAGTGCCAGCACCCGCTTTCCCCGCAGGCTCTGGGTGACCTGGCCCGCCGCAATCCGCTGGGCCAGCGCCTCGGCCAGGGCGCTTTTGCCCACGCCAGGTTCTCCCAACAGGCAGGGATTGTTCTTTTGCCGCCGGCAGAGAATCTCGATCATTCGCTCCAGTTCCTCATCCCGGCAAAGCACCGGGTCCAGCAGTCCCTCCTGAGCCAGCCGGGTCAGGTCCCGGCCATACTTTTCACTGGGCTTGCCGCCCCGGCTGGTGCTCATCCGCGGCGCCTGGGGCAGGACCATCTGCCCCGACAGACGGCGACATTCCCGGGCTGCCTGGGGGACCTCAATGCCCAGCCCGGCCAACCAGACACTGGCGGTGCAGCTGCAATCCTCCAGCATGGCACAGAGCAGATGCTCGTTTTCCGCCCGGGGAGAGCGGGAGGCATGGGCCCCCAGCACCGCAAATTCCAGCGCTTTGCTGGCCTCCGGCGCCAGGTCCTTTCTCCGCAGATGGACCGGTCTACCCCCACAGGCCCGGTTTGCCGCACAGGAGTACAGTGATGCCTCGGTCACATTTTTTCGTTGCAGATATTCCACTGCCGGGCCCTTGCCGCTCTGTACCAGCGCCAGAAGCAGATGCCCTGTATCCATGGCGGTGCATCCCTGGCGGCCTGCCAGCTCCAACGCCCGGCCCACAGTCTTTGCCGCGGCATGCGATAAATTTTTATTAAAATACAGCATCCTGATCCTCCCTTTGGACTCGCTGATTTTGCTCACATAGCAAGTATAGGCGTCCTCGGCGCAAATAATCATCGAATGTGTGCGATGACAACCAAGGTTTTGTATGTTATAATTTTGCATGTTAATTCTCTTTGCTTCCTGTTGGAAGAAAGGTTGTAAAGGTGGCATAACATGCAAAAACTCTTGCGGTATATCAAAGGATACGAAAAAGAGAGTATC
This sequence comes from uncultured Gemmiger sp., assembly GCA_944382835.1. Taxonomy (GTDB): domain Bacteria; phylum Bacillota; class Clostridia; order Oscillospirales; family Ruminococcaceae; genus Gemmiger. The sequence continues at coordinate 54,750 of CALWNP010000006.1, read as the reverse complement.
CTGGCTCCCCTGTTCAAAATGCTGGAAGCCTGTTTTGAGCTGTTGGTGCCTTTGGTGGTTGCCCGGATGATTGACACCGGCATCAAAAGCGGCAACACCGGCACTCTCTGGGGTCAGTTCGGTTTGCTGGTGCTGCTGGCCGTGGTTGGCCTGGCCAGCAGTCTGACAGCCCAGTGGTTTTCGGCACGGGCAGCGTTGGGCTACGGCACAGCCCTGCGGCGGGATCTCTTTCACCACATCAACACCCTGTCGTACAGTGAGCTGGACGGCATCGGCACCCCCACCCTGGTCACCCGGATGACCAGTGACATCAATCAGATGCAGAATGGCGTCAACATGGCACTGCGCCTGCTGCTGCGATGCCCCTTTATTGTGTTGGGCTCCCTGATTATGGCACTGCTCATCAGTCCACGGCTGACCCTGTTGTTCCTGGTGGTCACTGTGGTGATTTCGCTGGTGATCTATCTGATCATGCGGGCCACCGTTCCCACCTACCGCCAGGCCCAGAACACCCTGGACCGGGTCACCCTCCTGACCCGCGAAAACTATGTGGGTGCCCGGGTGGTCCGCGCCTTTGCCCGGCAGGCGGATGAAGTTGCGGACTTTGTACAGACCAACGATCGGTTCAAGCAGCTGCAGATCGGCGCCGGCCGGATTTCGGCATTGATGAATCCCCTGACCTATCTGCTGGTCAACCTGGCCATTGCGGTGCTGCTCATCCGCGGCGGCGTGGAGGTGGACACCGGTGCCCTGACCCAGGGTGAGGTGATCGCCTTAATCAATTATATGGGGCAGATTCTGACCAATCTCCTGCGGATGGCCGATCTGGTCATCTCCATCACCCGCGCCCTGGCCAGCGGGATCCGGGTGCTGGAGATTCTGGACACCCCGACCAGCATGCCTGATCCGGCCCAGCCCACCCTGGCGCCTGCCCAGGATGCCCCAGCGGTGGCATTTGACAAAGTGGACTTCACCTACAAAGGAGCCGGTGCCCCCAGCCTGAGCAACATCTCCTTTGCGGCGGCCCCCGGCGAGACCATCGGTGTGATCGGCGGTACCGGCAGCGGCAAGTCCACCCTGATCAACTTGATTCCCCGCTTTTACGATGCCTCCCAGGGCACCGTGCGGCTGTTCGGGCAGGATGTCCGGGGCTTCGGTTTTGCCCAGCTGCGGCGGATGATCGGCATTGTTCCCCAGCGGGCCGTGCTCTTTACCGGCTCCATCCGGGACAACATGCGCTGGGCCTGCCCCGATGCCAGCGATGAGGCCATCTGGCAAGCACTGGAAATTGCCCAGGCAGCGGATTTTGTCCGCGGCAAGCCCGGGGCCCTGGATGAACCGGTGGAAACCGGCGGCCGCAACTTCAGCGGCGGCCAGCGCCAGCGCCTGACCATCGCCCGCGCCCTGGTCTCCAAGCCCCAGATTCTGATTCTGGACGACAGTTCCTCGGCCCTGGACTTTGCCACCGATGCAGCGCTGCGTCGGGCACTGAAAAAGCGAACCAACGGCATGACGGTCTTTATTGTTTCCCAACGTGCGGCGGCCGTTCAGCGCGCCGACCGGATTCTGGTACTGGACGACGGCATTCTGGTGGGCAATGGCACCCATGCCGATCTGCTGCAGAATTGTCCGGTCTACCGTGAAATCTGTATGAGTCAGTTGAGCCGGGAGGAGGTGGAGAAAACCCTATGAGCAAAAAGATTTCGACTTCCAAGGGCAGTGCCTCCACCATCCGCCGGGTTCTGCGGCTGATTGCCCCCTATCGTTTTCTGGTGGCTCTGACCCTGATTCTCGCCGCCATCACCGTCATCACCACCCTCTACGCCCCGGTTCTCACCGGTCACGGTGTGGACCTAATCCTGGGTCCCGGCCAGGTGGATTTTGCCGCCCTGGGCCAACTGGCCGTCCGGCTGGTGGTGGTTGTGACCATCACCGCTGTCTCCCAGTGGCTGATGAGCATGGTCAACAACCGCATCACCTACCAGGTAGTGCGGGACATCCGGGTTCAGGCCTTTGAGCATCTGGAACAGCTGCCCATCCGGTACATCGACGCCCACCGCCCCGGCGACGCCATCAGCCGGATCACCACCGATGTGGAGCAGTTTTCCGACGGTCTTCTCATGGGCTTCACCCAGCTGTTCACCGGCATCCTGACCATCCTGGGTACCCTGGCCTTTATGCTTTCCATTGACTGGCGGATCGCCCTGGTGGTGGTTCTGCTGACCCCCCTCTCCATCTTTGTGGCCCGCTTTATTGCCGAGCACACCTACTCGATGTTCCGGGTCCAGAGCGAAACCCGGGCAGAGATGACCAGTCTGGTGGAAGAACTGGTGGGCAACGAGCACCTGGTCCGGGCCTTTGGCTACGAACAGCGCGCCGAGGATCGGTTTGAGCGGGTCAATCTGGACCTGCAAAGCTGCGGCGTCCGGGCGGTGTTCTTCTCCTCCCTGACCAACCCCTGCACCCGGTTTGTCAACTCGGTGGTCTATGCGGCAGTGGGATTGCTGGGTGCCTTCATCGCCATTGCCGGCGGGATCACGGTGGGTGATCTGTCGGCGGTGCTCAACTATGCCAACCAGTACACCAAGCCTTTCAACGACATTTCCAGCGTCATGACCGAGCTGCAGAACGCCCTGGCCTGCGCGCAGCGGGTATTTGATCTGATTGACGAACCTCCCATCCAGCCTGATGCACCGGACGCCAAGGTGCTTCACCAGGGAGCCGGCCGGGTCTGCTTTGAGCATGTCAAATTCCGCTATGATCCCAAGGTGCCCCTGATTGAGGATATGAACCTGCGGGTCTACCCCGGCCAGCGGATTGCCCTGGTGGGCCCCACCGGCTGCGGCAAAACCACACTGGTCAATCTGCTGATGCGGTTCTACGAGATCGACGGCGGCACCCTGTCGGTGGACGACTGGTCCATCAACCGGATCACCCGGGATTCGCTGCGGGCCAATCTGGGCATGGTGCTGCAGGAAACCTGGCTCAAATGCGGCACGGTGGCCGAAAACATCGCCTACGGCAAGCCGGATGCCACCCGGGAGGAAATCATTGCCGCAGCCAAAAAAGCCCGGGCCCACAGCTTTATCTGCCGTCTGCCCCAGGGCTATGACACCATGATTGCCGAGGATGGCGGCAACATCAGCCAGGGCCAGAAACAGCTGCTCTGCATTGCCCGCGTCATGCTGCGCAAGCCCCCCATCCTGATTCTGGACGAGGCCACCTCCTCCATCGACACCCGCACCGAGGTTCTGGTGCAGGACGCCTTTGAGGAGCTGATGAAGGGCCGTACCAGTTTCATTGTGGCCCATCGTCTGTCCACCATCAAGAACGCCGACCGGATTCTGGTGATGAAAGCCGGCAACATCATCGAGAGCGGCACCCATGAGGAACTGCTGGCCAAGGGCGGCTTTTACGCCGAGCTGTACGAGAGCCAGTTTGCCAAGGTGTAAAAAGATTTGTAAGGAAGAGAGGATTTCATCATGTCCAAAACCACCATTCCGCACAACTACAAAAGTACGCTGGGGTTGTACGACACCCAAAAGGCCATCGGCCTCATCAAGACCATCTTTCAGGAAAAAATTTGTCTGGCACTGCATCTCAAACGTGTCACCGCTCCCCTGTTTGTACTGCATGGCAGTGGCCTGAATGATGATCTGAACGGCGTGGAACGCCCGGTCAGCTTTGACATCCCCTGCCTGAAGGAAAACGCCGAGGTCGTGCACAGCCTGGCCAAATGGAAGCGGTTTGCCCTGGCCAAATACGGGTTCCGCCCCGGGCAGGGTCTGGTCACCGACATGAACGCCATCCGCCGTGATGAGGAGCTGGACAACCTGCACAGCATCTATGTGGACCAGTGGGACTGGGAAAAGGTCATCACCGAAAAAGAGCGCAACCTGCCCTTTCTGCAGGAGACGGTGCGGGACATCGTGGACGCCGTCTGCGCCACCGCCGATGAACTGCGCTGGAAATTTCCCGAGCTGAAGAAGATCCAGCTCCGCCGGGAAGTCACCTTCATCACCACCCAGGAGCTGGAGAATCTTTATCCGGATTCCACCCCGAAGGAGCGGGAAAACGCCTTTACACGGCAGCACGGCACCGTCTGCATCATGCAGATCGGCGCCCCTCTCAAGAGCGGCCAGCCCCACGACGGGCGCGCCCCCGACTATGACGACTGGTCGCTGAACTGCGACATTCTCTTCTGGCACAAGCCTCTGGGCTGTGCACTGGAGCTCTCCAGCATGGGCATCCGGGTGGACCGCAAGGCCCTGCTGCACCAGCTGGATGCCGCCGGCTGCCCCGAGCGTGCCGAACTTCCCTTCCACAAGATGCTGCTGGAAGGCCGCCTGCCGCTGACCATGGGCGGCGGCATCGGCCAGAGCCGGCTGTGCATGCTGTTGCTGGGCAAGGCTCATATCGGTGAGGTTCAGGTCAGCTTGTGGGACGAACAGACCGAAACCGTCTGCAAAAACGCAGGGGTGGCACTGCTGTAACCGCAAAATAAAAGCCCGCGGGGGCTGCCGGAATGTGGCAGCCCCCGCGGGCTTTATTTTGTTTCCGAATTTACTGGCGAGTAACAGCTCTGACCACACGGTCGAGATCCCGCTCATCCTCGCAGACGATCTTGACAGGGTGGCTGTAATCCAGGCTCATCATTCCCAGGATGCTCTTGGCATCGGCAATGCTGCCCTTCATGTCGTGCACGCCAACATCGTTATAGCATTTGGCGGCCGCAGACACGATTCCCTGGACTTCGCTAAAGTTGGAAACCTTGACTTGTCTCACCATAATTAAAGACCTCCATGTTCTTATCCCATGTAAGGGGGCCAGCCTCATGCTGTACGCTCATCCTTACATGCGATATTATAGCATAATTATTTCCAGTGGCATAATTGCACAAACATAGAGGTCTCTTTTTCTACAAGATGCACAAAAGGCATAATACGCCATGTTTGGTTTTGTTCGGACTTCCAACAATTGAGCAGATTCAGGCGCTGGATTTCACACTTATTATCTTTTCAGTATAGCAATTTTGCTTTATCAGTTCGCATAATTGCATTTTCCTGGGTTTCTGACAGGATTTTCCAGCAAAGTGCCTCGGGTTGCCACAAAGTTCATGGCAACAATTATCCATAAATCGAGAGCAGATGTTCCATCTCAGCTTTTTTGGCCGTCCAACCCCTTCATGGTCAGCGAAATCCGCTTTTTCTCCACATCAACGGACAAAACCCGGACCCGGACAATATCCCCCACCTTGAGGACCTCCCGCGGGTGTTTGATGAAGCGGTTGGAGATTTGTGAAATGTGCACAAGACCATCCTGATGTACCCCGATATCCACAAAGGCGCCAAAATCAATGACGTTGCGCACTGTGCCGGTCAGGTCCATCCCTGGCTTCAGGTCCGAAATTCCCATCACATCACTGCGCAGAAGCGGCTTGGGCAGACTGTCCCGCACATCCCGGCCAGGCTTGCACAACTCGCTGACAATATCCAAGAGGGTCGGCTCGCCAATGCCCAGTGCCTGACAAAGGACCTGTGTGCCTTTGCGCTTGACGCGCACCGGCAGGTCCTGCATTTCGGGGCTGCCGATTTCCGATGCGGTGTATCCGCAGGCTTCCAGCACCCCCTTGGCTGCGGCGTAACTTTCGGGGTGGACCGCCGTGGCATCCAGCGGGTTGCGGGCACCGGGCAGACGCAGAAAGCCCGCGCACTGCTCATATGCCTTGGGACCCAGACCTTTCACCTTTTTCAGCTGGGCACGGGAGGTAAAAGCACCTTCGGTTTCTCGCCAGCTGACAATATTGCGGGCCGTGGCTGCGGTAATGCCCGCCACCCGGCGCAGCAGCGGTGCCGAGGCGGTGTTCAGGTCCACCCCCACCGAGTTGACGCAGTCCTCCACCACGCCGTCCAGCGTTTCGTTCAGCCGCTTCTGGGGCATGTCGTGCTGGTACTGCCCCACCCCGACGGCCTTGGGATCGATCTTCACCAGTTCGGCCAGAGGGTCCTGCAGTCGGCGGGCGATGGAAACCGCACTGCGCAGGTTGACATCATACTGCGGAAATTCCTCTGCCGCCAGCTTGGAAGCAGAATACACACTGGCGCCGGCTTCACTGACCACCATGTATTGCAGGTGCAGCCCCTTTTCAGCAGCCAGCTCCCGGATCACATCGGCGGCAAACTGCTCGGTCTCGTGGCCGGCGGTGCCGTTGCCAATGGCCATGAGCTCCACATGGTTGCGCAGCACCATCTCCTTGATGGTGGCTTTGGCCTGAGCCACCCGTTTGAACTCCGGCACCGGATAGACCACATTGGTGTCCAGCACCTTGCCGGTGGGGTCCACCACTGCCACCTTGCATCCCATCCGGTAGCCGGGGTCCAGCCCCATCACCACCTTGCCGCGGATAGGCGGCTGGAGAAGCAGCTGCCGCAGGTTGTCTCCAAACACCGCGATGGCGCCCTCTGCCGCCTTTTCGCTCAGGGCACTGCGCAGTTCATTTTCCAGGCTGGGGTGAATCAGCCGGGCATAGGCATCCCGGGCAGCAGCATCCACCACCAGCGCCGAGGCACCGCCGCTTTTTTTGCGGGCAAACATCTGGGAAGTGATGGAAGCAGCCCGGTCGGCATCCACCTGGATGCTGACCTTGAGGAACCCTTCCCGCTCCCCGCGGTCCAGTGCCAGAATCCGGTGTCCGGGGATCCGGTTCACCGGCTCGGCGTATTCATAATACTGAGCATAAACGCTGTCTTCTTCCTTGGCTTTGACGCTGGCGATCCGCCCGAAGGCATAGTAATACCGCCGCAGCTCGGCACGGCAGCGGGCATCGTCCGAGATGGCCTCGGCCAGAATGTCCTGTGCCCCGGCCAGCGCCGCTTCCACATCGGGCACTTCCTCATTGAGATAGTCTGTAGCCGCAGCCTTTGGGTCAAAATCCGCTTTCTGGGCCAAAATGGCATCGGCCAAAGGCTGCAGCCCCCGGGCCTTGGCAATGCTGGCCCGGGTTTTGCGCTTGGGCTTGTAGGGGCGGTAGAGATCCTCCACCTCAGCCAGGGTCTTGGCGGCCGCAATCTGCTGTTCCAGCTCGGGGGTCATGGCCCCCTGCTCATTAATGCTGCGGCAGACTTCCTCCCGGCGCTTGTCCAGCCCGCGAAGATATTCCAGCCGCTCGCCCAGGGTCCGCAGCACCTGGTCATCCATCGACCCGGTGGCTTCCTTGCGATACCGTGCAATAAAGGGAATGGTGTTTCCGGCATCAATCAATTCAATGGCTCCCTGAACGTTGCGAAGGTCCAGCGAGAGTTCCTTGGCGAGAAGTTCGGCATGTTGATTCATTCTGTCGTTTCCTCTTTCTTTGTGATTTGTTTTGCCTGCACCTTTGCGTCGCGGCGCAGAATCAACCCGTAGACCAGGTAGAGCACGGCTGCACTGAGAGCAATGCCAATGCCGACCCCCAGGCCGGGGGTCTGGTAGCGAAAGACAATTTCACTGTCTCCCGAAGGCACCGCAACCGCCATCAGGCCGTTGTCCACCTTCAGGATCGGGGCAGGCTGCCCGTTGACGGTGGCGGTAAAGCCGTCATCGTAGGGAACGCTGAACACCGCCAGGGTCTGCCGATCCAGATCCTCCATCTGTGCCGTAAAACCGGTGGAGGTAGCGGTAAAGCTGACCGCTGCCGTCTGACGGCGGGCAGCGCAGTCCTTCACATAATCGGTGTAGTCCCGGGCATCCAGTTCCGATTGGGGCAGCGGGTCCAACAGATCCTTCCACTGGTAGATCTGGTCCTGGTCCAACAGCACCGCCTTCATCAGGACGTTGCCCCGTTCCTCCTCGGGAAGCTCCTCAAAGGCGTCCTCACTGATATAGTAGTCATAGGTCAGCCCCATGGGCACCCAGTTTTCATTTTCATAAATCAGATAACTGCCGCTGCGGGCGGCCAGGTTCCATCCCTGCAGTCCTTCCTGCTCCCAGTCCGCCTGCTTTTCCTCCGGGACCAGGGTGTAGCGCACACTCAACAATCCCCGCAGCGCATACAGCGAGACATCCGGCTTGGAATTGACATCCCGGGTTACCCCCACACTGGGATAGAACTCCAGAATATGGGGCGCCACCGTGGAATTGAAAAATTGGATGCAGCTGCGATCCAGCCACAAGCCCATGTTGTTGTGACACTCATAGGCATCCAACCGATAAAACCCGTCCTCTCCAGCCAGGCTGTCCAGGGTCTCCCGCAGTGTCGGCGCCTCCCCATAGGTCTGCTCCACATAGGTGCTGTCGTGGGTCAGCTGTCCGTACTTGGTGATGGAAAGGTGGACGGTGCCGTAGACAAAGCTGAACCCCAGCACCACCGGCAGCAGGAGCACAACAATCCGCCGGGGTTCTTTGCGGCAATACCACAGCACCAGTGCAAACAGCCCGATGCCCAGCATGGTCACAGCCAGGATTCCCCAGAACCGCGGCTGGCTGTCCACAACCCCGATGATGGGAGCCCCGTCCTCATCGGTGCCGTTGGGCACTACGGCAAAGGCGATGCTGCTCAATGTGGCCAGTGCCACAAAACCCAGGGTGGAAGGCAGGTCGGTGCGGACCGCCCGCTCGTTTTCCAGCAGCTTGACCGTTGCTCCGCAGAGGATCAGCACCGGCATATAGTACCAGCGGGCATAAAAGCTGGAATTGAGGGCGTAGAAAGCGCTGTTCAGTACCGGCACCAGGGCAAACAGCAGGCAGATTTTGAGCAGACGGGCAAAGGGATGCCGCCGGCGGACCCGGCAAAATGCCAGCCCGCCTGCCAACCCCACCACCGGCAGATACGCCGAAAGGCTGGTCCATTTCAAGACCCCTTCGTCAAACAGATCGGTCAGATACGGGGCATCCGGCATCAAAAGGCCGCTGTACAGGATGGAGAGATACTGCTGCGCCTTGCCGTAAACCAAAAAGCCATACCCCGAGAAGGGATCGATGGTGCGGGGATTCTGCAGCAGCGAGAGCGCCGCCGGAACCAGCAGGACACAGCCCAGACCGCAGCCCAGAACCGACTCGAACAGCATCCTTCCCAGCATCCGCGGGGAAAAGCGGTATTTTTTGCCCCGGCACATACACAGAAAGTACAGAATCAGGAACACCGGCTGACCGGCAAAAAAGAAGTAGTTGTTCAGCAGGTTGACGGCCACCCAGAAGGGCAAAACACCGCGCCGTCCCTCCACCGCCGCGTCGTCAAAAGCAGCCAGCAGATAGGGAAACAGCGCCACCACATCCAAAAAATGGTTGAAGAAGATGTTGTAGACCGAGAAGCCCGAAAAGGCATAGAGACACCCTGCCAGAACGGCAGAATCCTCCCGCCGGACCCAGCGCCGCGCCCACCGGTAAGCCCCCGCCCCTGCCAGGGCAAATTTCAGGCAGAGCAGCGGTACCATAAACCAGGGGGTCAGCCGGGAGGGCAGCAGCAGGCTGAGCCAGAAGAAGGGGCTGCCCACCAGGTAAAAGCTGTAAGCATTGATAAAGCCGCTGCCCAGATCGGTGGCCCAGCTGAAACTGCCCCCCTGCTTGACAAAGGCATTGGCATAGGAATAGAAGGAGATCTGCTGATCGTTGAAGTCGCCGGCATAGTGAAAAAATCCGCCCTGAATTGCGTCAAAGATGCAGTGGGGCGCGAACAGCGCGGCGCTGAGCGCCAGACAGATCAGGAATACCCTTGGATACTGACTTTTGGGTTTTTGCAGCAGTTCAGCCGACATAATGGCCTCCCGCGGCGGAGTGATGTTGCCCCGTCTGTAAATTTGGCCGCCCGCAGCGGTCCTTTCTAATCATAGCGAAACCGCAGTTATTTTTCAATCCGAATTTGTCCGAAGAAAGGCCTTAAAATAGGACTGCAGCTATGGTATACTGAAAGAAGTACATCAGCAAGGAGAATTCCAAGATGAAGACCTATCCCTTCAGTGCACTGGTCAGCCGGATGAAATACATCACCCGGTGGAGCTTGATGCGCAACGGCCGCTCCGAAAGTTTGAGCGAGCACACCGCCGACACCGCCTTGATCGCTCACATGCTCTGCCTGATCGCCCGGCATTGCACCGGCACCGCCGACCAACTGAACCCTGACCGGGTGGCCACGGCCGCCCTCTACCATGACGCGCCGGAGATTCTGACCGGTGATATGCCCACCCCGGTCAAATACAAAAACGATGCGCTGCGCACCGCCTACAAAGCAGTGGAGGTCCAGAGTGCCAAGGCCATGGCCAGCCTTCTGCCCGCCCAGATCCAGGAGGAGGTGGAGGGATACCTGACCGGCGATGTCCTCAACGATGCCGAGCGCAAGCTGCTGAAAGCCGCTGACCGGCTCTCAGCTCTCATCAAGTGCATGGAGGAGTGCCAGTCCGGCAACCGGGAATTTGAGGCCGCCATGGCCCAGCAACAGCAGGCCATTGCCGAGATGCACAGCCCCGAAGCGGACTACTTCATCCAGCACATGCTCCCCTGCTACACCCAGAACCTGGACGAGCTGACCCGGGGCCGGTTCTGAGCCGGTTATTCCTGACAGCGGTAAACGGTATCGATCAGCCGGTCCACATCCTCAAAATGCTCCAGCATGGAACAGGCACGGCGCAGGGCAGCTGCCCCCCGCAGCCCCTTCATATAGTGCATGGCCTGGCTGCGCGCCTGGGGCATGGCAGCCCACTCCCCCTTTTCCTCACACATCTCATAGATCTGGCTGCGCAGCGCAGCCATCCGCTGGTTGAGGGTGGGAAGGGCTGGCTGGGGGTCTCCCAGCAGTGCCGCCCGTACCCGTTCAAACAGCCAGGGATCCCCCAGAGCCCCCCGGCCGATCATCACCCCGTCACAGCCGGTCTGTTCCAACATCTGGAGTGCGCCTTCGGCAGTGGTAATGTCCCCGTTGGCCAGCACCGGAATGGACACCGCCTTCTTGATGGCGGCGATGGCCTCCACATCCACCGGCGGAATATACATCTGCTCCCGGGTGCGGCCGTGCACCGCAATGAGGTCGGCGCCGTTTTCCTCGCACCACCGGGCCACCTCCACACCGGTGAGGTGGTCTGCATCCCAGCCAATGCGCATCTTGACGGTCAGCGGGGTATCGGGGCCCACCGCCTCCCGGGCGGCTTTGACCATCTGGCCGCAGAGGAAGGGGTCCAGCATCAGCTTGCTGCCCGCCCCACTGGAGGTAATCTTGGGGGCCGGGCATCCCATGTTGATGTCCAGGATGTCATACCGGATCCCCTTTTCGGCCAGGATGCCGATGGCACGGCCCAGGGTATCGGGATCGGCGCCGAACAGCTGCACGGCGTACAGGCCGTGGGGGTGGGGGTCCCGCAGCAGGGTCAGGCTCTTCTTGTCGCCAAAGGTGATGGCCTTGGCGCTGGCCATCTCGCTGACCGTCCAGGCCGCGCCATGGTCCGCCATTAAGTGACGGCAGGCCGCATCGGTCAGGCCGGCCATCGGTGCAAACACCCCACCGACCGGAATGGTTTTGCCTCGTAATTGCATGAAAATTCTCTCTTTCCGACAAATCTTAACCTGTTTATTGTAACACATCGCGCACACCAGCGCAATTTGTGCTATACTAATAGAATTGTGGTGGTTTTGCCGCGGGCAAACCGCCTTCCCGTTTTCACACCATCAACGGAGGATTTCCTTTATGAAACTACTTGTCCTGGATGGCAACAGCCTGGTCAACCGTGCCTTTTTCGGCATCCGGGTTCTCACCACCAAGGATGGCCGGTATACCAATGCCATCTTTGGCTTCCAGAATATCCTGCTCAGCCTGCTGAGCACCCATGCCCCCGATGCCGTGGCCATTGCCTGGGATGAAAAAGCCCCCACCTTTCGCCACAATGCCTACGACGGCTACAAAGCCACCCGGCACGGCATGCCTCAGGAGCTGGCGGAACAGATGCCGGTGCTGAAAGAACTGCTGGCCGATCTGGGCTTTGTCCAGGTCAGCAAGGCCGGCTGGGAGGCCGACGACATCCTAGGCACCCTGGCCGCCGCCTGTGAGGCCCAGGGCGGCACCACCCTGCTGGCCACCGGAGACCGGGACAGTCTGCAGCTGGTGGACAGCCATACCACCGTGCTGCTGGCCACCAACCGGGAGACCATCCCCATGGACGAGGCCGCCATCCAGGAAAAGTACGGGGTCACCCCGCCCCAGCTCATCGAGGTCAAAAGCCTGATGGGCGATTCCTCCGACAACATCCCCGGCGTGCCGGGCATCGGGGAAAAGACCGCCCTCTCCCTGGTCCAGAAATTCGGCAGCCTGCAGGGGGTCTATGAGCATCTTGAGGATCCTGCCATCAAGCCCAAGCAGCGGGAAAAGCTGGCCGCCAACCGGGAGATGGCCGAGCTGTCGCACATGCTGGGCACCATCCGGCGGGACGCCCCCATCCAGACCGATCCCGAAGCGTACCGGCGCGGTGCCGGGGATCCCGCCGCCGCAGCCCATCTGCTGGCGGATCTGGAAATGCACAAGCTGGTGGAGCGCTGGGGCCTCAACGGCGATGCACCCCCTGCCGAAAATGCTGCCGCCGATCAGCCGGTACTGGAACCCCAGGATCTTCCCGCCGGGCTGCAGGGTCGGGTCTATCTTGCCCAGGTGGTGACCAAGGCCGGGGACGGTGCCTGGTACGCGGTGCAGGCCGGGGAGCATCCCGCTGTTTACCGCACCACCTCCACCGGGCTGGCAGCCCTGCTGGACAGTGACGCCGAGGTCTGGGCCTTTGACGCCAAGCCGCTCTTTCATATGGCGCTGGACGCCGGCGGCATTGGCCGGGCCATCCGGTTTGACGGCAAGCTGGCCGCCTATCTGCTGAACCCTTCGGCCAGCGCCTACCACATCAAGGAACTCTCGGCCGAATACGCCATTGCCCCCCTCTTCCACTGTGAAGAGTTTCCCGATGCCGGTCTGCTGGCGCCCCTTTGCGAAACCCTGGCCCAGAATCTGGACAGCCACGGAGAGCGGAAGCTGCACGACGAGATGGAGCTTCCGCTGGCCCGGGTACTGGCGGACATGGAACGCATCGGCATTGCGGTGGACCCCGATGGCATCCGCAGCTTTGGCGACAGCCTGCGGGCCGAACTGGAAGGCATCCTGCACAGCATCTACGACGCGGTGGGCTACGAGTTCAACCTGAACAGCCCGCTGCAGCTGGGCGAGGCGCTTTTTGACAAGCTGGGCCTGCCGCCCCGCAAAAAGACCTCCCGCGGCTACTCCACCGATGCCGCGACTTTGGAAAGCCTGCGGCCTTACAGCCCGGTCATTGACGACATTCTCAAATACCGCACCTATTCCAAGCTGCTGTCCACCTATGTGGACGGACTGCTCAAGGCCATCGGTCCCGACGGGCGGATTCACTCCACCTTCATCCAGACCGAGGCCCGCACCGGGCGGATCAGCTCCACCGAACCCAACCTGCAGAACATCCCCATCCGCACCGAGCTGGGCAGCCGGCTGCGGGGCTATTTTGTGGCAGCACCGGGGCAGACCCTGGTGGACGCCGACTACTCTCAGATCGAGCTGCGCATCCTGGCCCACATCACCGGGGACGCCGCCATGCAGCACGCCTTTCTGACCGGGGCAGACATCCACCGCTCCACCGCTGCCAAGATCTACCACCTGCCCGAGGAAAACATCACCCACGCCCTGCGCGCCTCGGCCAAGGCCATCAACTTTGGCATCATGTATGGCAAGGGGGCCTTTTCCCTGAGCAAGGACCTGGGCATCAGCGTCAAGGAAGCCGATCAGTTCCTCAAGACCTATCTTGCCACCTTCCCCAAGGTGGATGGATATATGAAGGACTGCATCGCCCAGGCCAAGGAAAAGGGATATGTGGAGACCCTCTTCGGCCGGCGCCGTCCCCTGCCGGAACTGTCCAGTTCCAACTTCCAGGTCCGGGCCAGCGGAGAACGGATGGCCCGCAATACCCCCATCCAGGGCACGGCGGCGGACATCATCAAACTGGCCATGGTCCATGTCTGGCAGCGGCTGCGGGAGGAACACCTCCAGGCCAGACTGTTGCTGCAGGTCCACGACGAACTGATTGTGGAGGCCCCTGAGGCGGAAGTGGAAGAGGTCAAACGGATTGTGCAGCAAGAGATGGAACAGGTGGTCCATTACAGCGTTCCCCTGACCGCCGAGGTGGGCACCGGCCACACCTGGCTGGAAGCCCACTGATCCCAACAGATAAGGTGATACCATGTATATTTTAGGAATTGAATCCAGCTGCGATGAGACCGCCGCAGCCATTGTGGAGGACGGCCGCAAGCTGCTTTCCAATGTAATTTCCACCAGCGTCAAGGAGCAGGCGCTGTACGGCGGGGTGGTGCCCGAAATCGCCAGCCGCCGCCACGCCGAGTACATCAGTGCCACGGTGGAAAAAGCCCTCTCCGACGCCGGGATGACCGCCGCCGACATTGACGCAGTTGCCGTCACCTTTGCCCCGGGCTTGATCGGGGCATTGCTGGTGGGGGTCAACTTTGCCAAAGGTCTTGCATACAGCGCAGGCAAACCGTTGGTGCCGGTGCACCATCTGCGGGGTCACATCGCCGCCAACTACCTCACCCATCCCCAGCTGGAGCCCCCCTTCCTCTGCTTGGTGGCCAGCGGCGGGCACAGCCACATTGTACAGGTCCAGGACTGGTGCCGGTACAAAATTCTGGGCCGGACGGTGGATGATGCCGCCGGCGAGGCCTTTGACAAGGTGGCCCGCACCCTGGGTCTGCCCTATCCCGGCGGCCCCAGCATCTCCCAGGCGGCACGCCAGGGAGACCCCCACGCCTACAAACTGCCCACCCCCCATGTGGAGGGCAAATACAATGTCAGCTTTTCCGGCCTGAAAACCGCTGTTCTCAACGAGGTCCACAACGCCGAACAGCGGGGCCAGAACGTCAATGTGCCGGACATGGCCGCCAGCTTCCAGGAGCGCATCGCCCAGATTCTGGCCAAAAAGCTGCTGATGGCGGCTGAAGATACCAAGGCCAAAACCATCTGTCTGGCAGGCGGTGTGGCTGCCAACGGGCGGCTGCGTCAGCTGGTCAATGACGGCGCCCAGAAACTGGGGGCAAAGATCTATCTGCCCGAGCTGAAATTCTGCGGTGACAATGCGGCGATGATTGCCACCCAGGGATACTATGAATACCTTGACGGAAACCGCGGCGGGCTGGACCTCAACGCCCTGCCCACCCTGGAAATCGACTACCGTTGAAATACCTTGCGCATTTCCGTCGTTTATTGTACAATAAACAAACCAGATACTAAATTTTGGAGTGGAGAAGTTATGTCAGAAGAAAAATTTTCCAATTTCCTGACCGATGTCATCGACGCCGATCTGGCCGAAGGCAAAGTCAAAGAGATTCACACCCGGTTCCCGCCTGAGCCCAACGGCTATCTGCACATCGGCTCGGCCAAGGCCATCTTCATCAACTATACCATCGCCAAGACCTACGGCGGCAAATTCAACCTTCGCTTTGACGATACCAACCCCGCCCGCGAGGGGGATGAATATGTCCAGAGCATCCTCAAGGATCTGGAGTGGCTGGGCGCCACCCCCAACGGCGGTGTCTTTTTCGGCAGCGATTATTTCGAGCAGTGCTATCAGTATGCCGAGAAGCTGATTCTGGACGGCAAGGCCTATGTGGACGATCTGAGCCGGGAGGAAATGCAGGAATACCGCGGCAACGATGCCGGCAAGCCCAGCCGTCCCTCCCCCTACCGTGACCGCACCCCCGAAGAAAATCTGGATCTCTTCCGCCGGATGCGTGCCGGAGAGTTTGGGGACGGGGAGAAAACCCTGCGCGCCAAGATTGATCTGGCCAGCCCCAACATGAACCTGCGCGATCCGGCCATCTACCGCATCAAGCATGTGACCCACCATCGCCAGGGAGACAAGTGGTGCATCTATCCCCTGTACGATTTTGCCCACCCCATTCAGGACGCCATTGAGGGGATCACCCACTCCCTCTGCAGCCTGGAATTTGAAAACCATCGCCCGCTGTATGACTGGGTTATCCAGAACATCTTTGGCAGCGAGTTCCCCAAACAGCGGGAGTTTGCCCGTCTGAACGTGACCAACACCGTCATGAGCAAGCGCTATCTGCGGGAGCTGGTGGAGAAGGGCATTGTGGACGGCTGGGATGATCCCCGGATGCCCACCCTGTCCGGTCTGCGCCGCCGCGGCTACACCCCCACCAGCATCTTCAACTTTGTCAAGGGTGCCGGCATCTCCAAGGCCGACAACCTGGTGGACATGCGCCAGCTGGAGGCGGTGCTCCGCGCCGAGCTGGAACTGCAGGCCCAGCGCCGTGTGGCAGTTCTGGACCCGGTCCGTCTGATCATCGACAATTATCCCGAGGATCAGGAAGAATTTTTCGATCTGCCCAACAACCCCAACCGGGAGGCCAACGACGACTCCACCCGCCAGGTTGCCTTCACCAAGGAGGTCTGGATCGACCGCAGCGATTTCTTCGAGGTTCCGCCGCCGAAGTTCAAGCGCTTGACCCTGGGCAAGGAAGTCCGCCTGATGGGTGCCTATCTGGTGCGCTGCACCGGCGTGGACAAGGACGCCGAGGGCAACATCACCGCCGTCCATGCCGAGGCGGATCTGGAAACCCGCAACGGCAACCCTGCTGACGGCCGCAAGGTGCGCGGCACCATCCACTGGGTCAGCTGCAAGCACTGCATTGATGCCGAGGTCCGTCTGTACGACAAGCTCTTCACCGAGGCCAACATGAATGGCATCCCCGAGGATGCGGACTTCAAGGATTATCTCAATCCC
This sequence comes from uncultured Gemmiger sp., assembly GCA_944382835.1. Lineage (GTDB taxonomy): Bacteria > Bacillota > Clostridia > Oscillospirales > Ruminococcaceae > Gemmiger. Next base: position 37,969 of record CALWNP010000006.1, on the reverse strand, counting down.
GAAAGCGTTACCGTCGTCCCCCATGCCAAGCTGGAAGCCAGCCTGGCCGGTGCACAGCCCGGGGAGCGGTTCCAGTTTGTCCGCACCGGCTACTTTACCCCCGACAGTCACAATCCCAATGTCTACAACCGGATCGTGACCCTGAAAGACAGCTTCAAGCTGTAATTCATCGCAGCAAAAGGTTGCCGTGTGAACTTCATCACACGGCAGCCTTTTTTGTTCTCTGTAAGTTTTACACCATCCGGCATCCTTCACAGTTCTCGCAGTCGGGGAACTGTTTGGCATCATAGGCAATGCCGCGGCGGTCGTAATAATCCTTCACAGCGGATTTGATCGCCTCCTCGGCCAGCACCGAACAGTGAATCTTGTGGGTGGGCAGCCCGCCCAGAGCCTCCACCACCTGCTTGTTGGTGATGGCCATGGCATCTTCCAGCCGTTTGCCCTTGATCATCTCGGTGGCCATCGAACTGGAGGCAATGGCACTGCCGCAGCCGAAGGTCTCAAACTTGGCATCCTGGATGACATCATCCTGGATCTTGAGATAGATCTTCATGATGTCGCCGCACTTGGCGTTGCCCACCTCTCCGATGCCGTCGGCATTTTCAATCTCTCCCACATTCCGCGGGTGCATAAAATGGTCCATGACCGTTTCGGTATACAAAGCCATTGATATTCCTCCTTTACAAGACAAACTGGCGCTTTCCCCGCACCAGATCCTTCCACATGGGGGAGATGGAGCGCAGATACTCCACCACCGCGGGGATTTCCTTCAGCAGATACTCCACTTCCGCCTCGGTGTTCTCGGCGCAGAGCGAGAGCCGCAGCGATCCGTGGGCCACTTCGTGGGGGCGTCCCAGGGCCAGCAGCACATGGCTGGGGTCCAGTGAACCGGATGTGCAGGCAGAACCCGACGAAGCGCAGATTCCCTTGGAATCCAGCAAGAGCAACAGGCTCTCCCCTTCGATGCCCTCAAAGCAGAAGCTGACATTGCCGGGCAGCCGGTGAACGGGGTCACCGTTGAGCGCAGAATGGGGAATCCGGGAGAGCCCTTCCACCAGTTGATCCCGCAGGCGGGACACCTTGGCGGCATTTTCTTCCAGATGGTCACAGGCTTCTTCCAGTGCAGCAGCCATGCCCAGGATGGCCGGGAGATTCTCGGTGCCAGCCCGCTTGTGCCGCTCCTGTGCCCCGCCCTGGATCAGGGAAACCAGCGGGATTCCCTTCCGGGCGTACAGTACCCCGATGCCCTTGGGTCCGTGGAACTTGTGGGCCGACAAAGAAAGCAGGTCGATGTTCTGCTCCTCCACCTGGATGGCAAGATGCCCGGCTGCCTGAACCGCATCGGTATGGAACAGTACCCCATGCCGGCGGCAGACCGCACCGATCTCCCCGATGGGCAGGATGGAGCCAACCTCATTGTTGGCATACATCACGCTCACCAGGCAGGTGTCCTCCCGGATGGCATCCTCCACCTGTTGGGCCGTCACCGTCCCGATGGGGCCCACCGGCAGCAATTCCACTTCATACCCCTGTTTTTTCAGCTGGTCCAGGGTGTGCAGCACGGCATGGTGTTCAAAAGCCGTGGAGACGATGTGCTTTTTTCCCTTTCGTGCCCCGATGGCGGCTGCCGACAGGATGGCCTGGTTATCCGCCTCGCTTCCTCCTGAGGTAAAGGTAATTTCATTGGCCGTGGCGCCAATGCAGCTGGCAATCTTCTGTCGTGCTGCCTGCATGGCTTCCGCCGCCTGTTGACCTACAGTGTGCAGGCTGGAGGGATTGCCGTACACCTTCTCCATTCCATAAAGCATCGCCTGAACGGCGGTGCTGCTCATCTTGGTTGTCGCTGCGTTGTCTGCATATACCTGCATCACGAGCCTCCTTCCCCCGCGGTGTTGGTTTACGGCCCAGGCCGTCGCCGCGGGAAACAGCAGGCAGGCATCCTGTATCAGAAGTCAGGCGTTTGCCGTTCAATCCCTACTGTTTTTGTTGGTTTTATTATAGCGGCAATATCATACCAAGTCAATAGGTATTTGAGAATTTCTATTTCCCGCAAAAAAACAACGCAGAGCATGCAATTTGCTCTGCGTTGTGGCCCATGCTTCAATTTTCTACCTGGTCCGGGATCGCGGGATCAAGCCATTTTATTTCCCCGCCATCGCAGCTTGCTGGGCCGCTTTGCAGCGCTTGGCCCAACCACTGCGCAGGTAGTAGAGGATAAACAGCAGGCTGGACAATGTCCAGGTGATGGGGTAGCTGGCCTCCACCATCCAAAGCTGCCGGTTCAAAGGCACCGCCCAGATCAGCCAGAGTACCCGCAGCACACAGACGCCAAACACTGTAATCAGGGTGGGAATCTTGACATCGCCGCAGCCGCGCAGGGTTCCCGCAAAAATCTCAATGCTGATATAGGTGATGTAGGTGGGCACCAGGAAGTGCATCATATCAATGCCCAGTGCTACCACCGCACTGTCCTGACTGAACAGACGGAACAGGGTTCCCGCCAAGGGATAGAGGATCACGCTGATGGAGATGGTGGCGATGGCCGTCATGCCAAGACAGACCTTGGCACCTTTGCGCACCCGGTCATACTGCCGCGCACCAAAGTTCTGCCCGGCAAAGGTGGTGATGGACAGACCAAAGGAGTTGACCGTCATCCAGAACAGGAAGTCGATCTTGCCGTAGACGCTCCAGGCCGCCACTGCCGTGGTGCCAAAGCCGTTGATGGAGCTCTGGATTACAATGTTGCTGATGCTGTACAGCGCGCTCTGTGCGGCGCTGGGAAGACCGATGCGGCAGATCTGCTTCAGCGTTTCGGGCTCCAGACCCATCCGGGTGTGTTGCAGATGCCAGGGCATGCCCTGAGAGCCTGCCAGGCAGCGCAGAATCAGCACCGCACTGACCACCTGGCTGATGATAGTGGCCAGCGCAGCACCCACAACGCCCCAGGGGATCACCGCCACCAGCAGCAGATCCAGGACAATATTGACCAGCGAGGCAATGATCAGGAAGTACAGGGGGCGCTTGCTGTCCCCCACAGCGCGCAGAATGTTGGTGCCCATGTTGTACACCATCTGGGGCACCATCCCCAAAAAGTAGATGCGCAGATAGAGGGTGGCAGTATCCAAAATTTCGGCCGGAGTCTGCATCAGAACCAGCACCAGACGGCTGGACAGCAGCCCGATTACCGTCAGCGCTGCACCACCCACAAAGGCCAGCGTCAGGGCGGTGTGCACCGCACGGTCCACCGCCGCATTGTCTCCCCCGCCATAACTCTGGGAGATCACGACGCCGGCGCCGCTGCACAGCCCCACGAAAATACCGACCAGCAGCTGTACAAAGGCACTGGTGGCACCCACGGCCGCCAGTGCCTGGGTTCCCACAAAATTGCCCACCACCAGGGTATCCACCGTGTTGTACAGCTGTTGGAACAGCGTTCCGAACCAGATGGGCAGAAAGAACAGAAACAACTGCCGCGGAATGCTTCCAGCTAAAATGTCATTCTGACTGATGGATGTACGCATGATTCCTCCTGAAAAACAAATGCTCCTTACCGTTTCCAATCCGATCCCGATGAGGAAGATTGCCGCTGAGAACGGTGCCGCACCCCGCCTCTTTCTTTTCTTCACTCTTGGTCGCTTTCCCATTTTATGCTATAATCAGGATATTGTAAAGGGGGATGTACTTTGGACACATCACTTGGTTTTCTTTATGAGCCCTGCCCGGGCGGAGCAAGGGTTCTGCGGGTCTTCGGGGACTCGCCCTGCCCGCAGCTGCCCGGGCAGATCAACGGTCTGCCGGTGGTCGAAATCGGGCCCTACTGCTTCTCGGCCCGGGAACCCGCCGGCGGTCTGCGCTGGCCTGCCCAGGGTCCCCAGCACCCCATCTGTGGCGATTTTGTCACCGAGATCACCCTGCCGGACTCGGTGCGGGTACTGTACAGTGCCGCCTTCTACAACTGCCGCAAGCTCAAAGCCCTGCATCTGGGCCCTGATGTTTCCGACCTGGGCAGTGATCTGTTTACCAACTGCCGGTCGCTGGAATGGCTGTATCTTCACAGCACCCCCGATGCTCCCACCGGGCTTAAAAAGCTTCTGGGGGCAATCAGTGCGGACATCGGCGTCGCTTTCGTGGAAAACGGCGCCATCCGGGCCCAGCTTTTCTATCCCGAATACTTTGAGTATCTGGACGAGAACACCCCCGCCCATATCTTCAATCACAGCATTGAGGGGGAGGGCTACCGTTACCGCCAGTGTTTTGACGGCGGCGTTCTTGCCTTTGACGAATACGACGCTGCGTTCGACCAGGCCTGCGTGAGTGAATCGGTGCGCAGCCTGTGCCGCATTGCCTTTGGCCGTCTGCTTTTTCCCTACGCTTTGTCGGACGAGGCCGCGCAGCGTTACCGTGCCTACCTGAGCAGCCACCCGGCCGATGCCGCCGCGCTTGCCCTGGATGGCCGGGACGCCACCGTCCTGCGTCTGCTGGGCCGGGAAGGACTTTTGGACGAGACCACTCGCCGGGATGCGGCGGTGCAGTGCGGCCGCCTTGGCTGGAGCGAAGGTGCCGCCCTGCTGCTGGAAGCCGGTCCCCATACCCACCGGCAGAAAAAGACCTACACCTTTGATGATCTGTAACCGAAAGGAGCTTTTCCCCGATGGCCAAGCATCTTGAGACCCAGGCCGAATGGGAACAAACCATGGCGGCCAAAGCCATGACCCTGATCCGCAGCCAGCTGTACCTGGACCTGCGTTATCTCAACGCGGCACTGGGTGCGCTCGCCCCCACTCCCATGGAAACGCTGCCCACCCTGGCGACTGATGGTGCCCGGCTGTGTTACCCACCTGCCTGGGTATTGCGGATCTATCGCACCAACCGTGCTTACCTCTCCCGGGCTTATCTGCACAGTTTGTTTCACTGCATCTTCCGTCACCCCTGGCTGCGGGCCGGGCGGGATACCGGCCTGTGGAACCTGGCCAGCGACATTGCTGCCGAGTATGTGCTGGACCACCTGGGCATTCCTTCCCTTTCCCGCCCGGTGGGGTGGCTTCGCCAGCAGACCTATCAGAAGCTCCGGGATACCGGTATCCTGATGGCTGCCAGCCCCATCTGCCGGATTCTGACGGGGTACGACGCCGCAACCCTGCAAAAGCTTCAGCGGGAGTTTTACTGTGACAGCCACCGTCTTTGGCCCGCCGATCCCCAGTCCCCCGCCGCCCAGATGATGGGCCGGCAGTGGGAACAGCTGGGCCGGGAGACCCAGCTCTCGATGCAGCAGGCCGGGCGCCAGGCCGGGGAAAGTGCCGGAGCCCAGGCGCTGCAGGCACAGGTGGAAGCGGCACACAGCCGGCGGTTGTACAAGGATTTTCTCCGCCGGTTTGCGGTGCTGCGGGAGGAACCCCGCCTGGATCTTGACGAGTTTGATCTGGGGTACTATACTTACGGGTTAAGTACCTATGGCAACATGCCGCTGATCGAGCCGCTGGAAAGCCGGGAGAGCAAAAAGATCCGGGATTTTGTGATTGTGCTGGACACCAGTGAATCCACCGCCGGGGAACTGGTCAAGAGCTTTTTGAAGGAAACCTTTTCCCTGCTCAAAACCGGAGACAGCTTTTTCTCCCACTGCAATGTGCTGGTCATGCAATGTGATGACGCAGTGCGGGATGTGTCGGTGCTGACCGATCTGGAAGCACTGGACCGCTACGCCGCCGCCTTGCAGCTGGTGGGAGGCGGCGGAACCGATTTTCGTCCCGCCTTTGAACGGATCGAGGAACTGCGGCGGGACGGTACCCTGCGGGATCTGCAGGGGGTGCTTTACTTTACCGACGGCAAGGGAATCTATCCCGCCAAACGTCCCGCCTATGAGGTCGCTTTTCTCTTTTTGGAGAACGGCACCCTGCCCCCCGAAGTACCCCCTTGGGCCATGCGGTTGGTTCTTTCCCCCGACGAGTTTTTGTCCGCCCCCGCCCCGCAGACGGCGCTGCCGGACATTGACTGGCAGGAATACGCGGCAGAGGATTTGCCGGAATTGTAATAACAGCGAGGAGTGCGCAAGACCATGGACATCAAACGTGCCAAACAGGAAATCGAGAATACCGTCAAGGCTTATCTGGCCACCAATGATGCCGGAATTCCCCTGATCCCGCCCATCCGGCAGCGTCCCATTCTGTTGATGGGCCCTCCGGGCGTGGGCAAAACCCAGATCATGGAGCAGATTGCCCGGGACTGCGGCATTGCACTGGTGGCCTATACCATCACCCACCATACCCGGCAAAGCGCGGTAGGGCTACCCTTCATCCGGCACCGCAAGTTCGGCGGCACCGACCGCAGTGTCACCGAGTACACCATGTCGGAGATCATCGCCAGCGTCTATGACAAGATGGAGATCACCGGGCTTTCCAACGGGATTCTCTTCATTGACGAGATCAACTGCGTCTCGGAAACGCTGGCCCCCACCATGCTGCAGTTCCTGCAGTGCAAGACCTTCGGCAACCAGGCCGTTCCCGAGGGATGGGTCATTGTGGCCGCCGGCAACCCGCCGGAATACAACAAGAGTGTGCGGGACTTTGACCTGGTTACCCTGGACCGGGTCCGGCGGATTGACATTGAACCCAATCTCGCAGTCTGGCAGGAATATGCCCGGGCACACCGGCTGCATCCAGCGGTCACCGCCTATCTGGAACTGCGCCCGCAGCATTTTTACAAGATCGAAAACGATGTGGATGGGCCCCTTTTCGTCACTGCCCGCGGATGGGAGGATCTCTCCGCCATGCTGCAAACCTGCAGCAAGCTGAATCTGCCGGTGGATGAGGCCCTGATTGCCCAGTATCTGCGCCACCCCGAGATTGCCCGGGATTTCGCTGCCTACTGGGTGCTCTACAAGAAATACCGGGAGGACTACGGTGTGGAGGACATCCTCACCGGAAAACCCTTTGACAAGGTGCTGGAGCGGGCCATGAATGCCGCCTTTGACGAGCGGATCAGTCTGGTAAGCCTGCTGCTGGCCGGGCTCAACACCCGTTTTGCCCAGGCCCGGGCGGCCGACGCCGTGACCGATGCCTGCTACCAGCAGCTGCGCAGCTATAAGCGTGCCCTGAATGACGCCGAAGCCGACAGCAACACCGATCCCGCCGCCCTCATCGCTGCCCAGGTGGCCGAGTACGAGGAACGGCTGAGCGACGGCAAAAAGGCCGGTCGCTTTACCCCGGACGAGATTGCCGCCTACACCCGCACGGCATCCCTGCTGCGAAGCTGGGCTGGTGCGGTGGAATCTTACCACACCACAGCCGAGGCCTTTGATGCGGTGCGCAGCGGCTTCAACCAGGAGGTCCGCAAGCGGGAAGAGGCGGTTTCCGCCGCCAGCGATGCCCTGGAATACGCCTTCGACTTTATGGAGCGCGCCTTTGCCGACGGGCAGGAGATGGTTGTCTTCGTCAACGAGCTGGCCCTGGGACCGGATTCCGCCGCTTTCCTGGCCGACAATGAGTGCGAGCGGTTTGACACATACAGCAAGCGTCTGCTGCTTCAGGCCGGACAGGATGATCTTCTGGCGGAACTGGAGCGGGACGATCTGCGCCAGAGCGAGGGCAGCCGCGCCTTCTGAATTACTCGATGAATCTTCCTGACAAGTAAAACACCTTGACAGCACAAAATGCCGTCAAGGTGTTTTGTTTTTCCTATTTATCCTTGCGTTTCTGCCAGGTAGGCATCGATCCGCTGGCTGTACAATGCCGGCCAGCGGGCATCGTACTCGGCAAAGAGAGACTTGAAGTATTCGGCCTCCGCCTCATCGGGAGGCGAAATCCGCTCATAGCAATAGAGGGTAATGCCGTTTTGCAAAGGAAATTCGGTCACATAACGGTAATGGGATGCAGATGGGGTATCGGTGCGCAGTGCGGTATTCACACCGCCCACCAGGCCCCCTTCCTCCAGCTTATCGGTCACCATCACATACCTGGAGCTCCAGATGCCGGTGGGGAAACCATGGGTGGAAGGCACACTGTTTTCCCACAGAATCATGCTTTGCAGTTCGGGATGGGCCGGATCGCTGAAGGCAAAGGTGCTGCCGCTGTATCCGTCGGAATCCATATTAATGTAGACGGTCTCCTCGGTGGAACAGTTGTCAAGCACAAAGTCCGTCACCGCCCGCATCTGGACCAGATCGGTGCGCCGGGTCAGATCCAGGCTTTCCCCGCTGAGAAGAGGCGTTTCCACCGTCTTGCCCGGCAGGCGAAGGGCGTTGGCGCAGTTGATAAGGAAGAACGCCGAAATCAGCCCCACCCCGGCCCGCGACAGCACCGCTCGAGGCCGTGACGCGCACCAGGCCAGTAGACAGAACAAAGCGCCCAGATACGCGGGGGCCAGAATCAGACTCTGGTGATCGCCCAGGGATTGGGTACGGGTAAACAGAACCATCGCCACCAGTGAGCTTCCGGCCACCACCATCGCCGCTCCCCGCGTCTTTTTCTGCCATAGCGCCAGGAGAAGGCCAGCCAGGCAAAGCAGCAACCAGATTGCGCCTTGGGTCTTCCACTGCCCTAGGCAGTTGTTCCAGAATCCGCCGCCGTAGTAGCTGCCGTAGATATCGGCATAGTCGGTGGTCAGAATGGTGCGGAAGGTGGGCAACAGCACCACCAGGATGCAGACCATCGAGGGTACGCCAAAGAGGAGCAGGTTGCGCAGCACCCGGCCAAACCGTCCGCGCCGGACAGCCGATCCCAGAAGGGCCAGGACATACAGCAGATAGAAGGCCACAATCCAGAACATGTACCAGCGTCTGGTCAGAATCAGGGCAAAGGTGGCCGCAAAGAGCCCCGCCAACCGGGCCGGGGGCAGCGTTTCAAACCGAAAATCGGCGCAGAGCAGAAGGATGATCGCCACAAAGCTCAGACCAAAGGCATCCGGCATGCCATGAGTTGCCGGCCAGAGAAACATAGGCCAGAGCACCATGGCCGCCATGCAGGCGAGGTAATATCCCGCCGTTCCCTTTCCCGGGTACCCGCAGCGGATCTTTTTTGCCACCATCAGCATGGAAAACCAGGTGGGGACAAAACAGGTCAAAGCGTAGCAGACCATAAAAGCATTGATGGTCCGTGTGGTAAAAAGATAGGGCACGCTGATCAGGAGGTTCATGAACATCTTGTAATCGGCGGTGAGGAGGTTTTCCGCCAGAACATGAACCCCATAAAAACCGCTGGTAGAGAAACTGCCAAAGAGCAGCGTCTGTTTGGCATAATAGTTGATGGCGTCCTCGGCATAAACCGTCTGGCGGTAGTAGACCAGCGTTGTGATCACCGCCACACCGACAACCGCCCCCAACAGAAAACTGCGAAAAAAGCTGCGGTCCTGGATGGGCGACTGGTCGGGAAAATTCAATCTCCAGGCCAGTCCCAGCAAAATCACCAGGCCACCCATGCACAGCGCCCAAAGCAGGACCACCAGCAGCATTCCGCCGTAAGCGGTGATGACGCCACCGGCCAGAATAACTGCCAGCAGCAGCACACCGCCCAACAACCATTGCAGTGGCGGCGGCGTCCGGTACCAGATCTGACAAGCGGATTTGAATGAAATACGGGGCATAAACAATTTCCTCCGTAGGTGTGAAGCGGGGCGATTTCCGCCGGTTCGACGAATTTTGCCCCATACAAAACGGGCTGCGGCATCGAACCGCAGCCCGCTGGTGGGTGTTATTCTTTGTCATCGTCGCCCAAACGATCCAGGGCATCCAACAGATCCTGGGAAACAGGACGCCGTTTGTAGGACGCACGGCGCAGACGCTTGACCGGGGCTGCCGGCTGCTGCCGGGCAGGACGGTTTTTGTGCTGCACAGGCTGTGCAGAAGCTTTGGGACGCAGTGTAGCATGCTGGGGCTGAGCCGGTTTTGAGGCCGGCTGCGGCTCCGGTTGCGGCGCTGTGACGGGTGCGGCAGAGGCGGTTGGTTTGAGCTCCCCAAAAGCCCGCAAATCAGCCCCCAGCGCTTCCAGATCACCGGCTGTCTGATCCAGTGCCCGGTAAATGGCGGAAGTGGCATTTTCCAGGTCCAGGCTGGCGGAAGAGAGCTTCTCATCCACCCGGGCAAGCCGGTCTCGCAGCAGCATCACGCCGGCCGCCAGTTCCCGGGCATTTTCGGTCATCCGGGCCTTCTGCTCCTCAGCTTCCTCCTGCAACCGCTGTTCGGCGTTTTCCGCGCTCAGACGGGCGTCAGCAAGAATCTTGCGTGCTTCGATGCGGGCACGCTCGGTCACATCTGCCCGGGGTTCCGGGATATGTACCGGGGCGGGCGGAGCAGGCTCTGCCGCAGGTTCCTCCTGCGGTGCGGCGGGGGTTGCGGTTTTCTGTTCCTCCAGCTGCTTTTGGAGATCCCGGTATTTGAACTGCCATTCCAGAATGGACTGTTGGCTCTCCTTATAACGGGACTGATAGCTGTCAGCACGGTTTTCCGACTCCTTGAGCTGGTCGTTGGCTTCGGCGAGTTTTTTCTCGCTGTCGTCCGCCCGCTCAATGGCCTGTGACAAATCGGTCTGCAGTTTTTCGACACAGGCACGGGCATTGGTCTGTTCCCTCTTCAGCTTATCCACCTGTGTCTGCAGCTGTTTGATCTGTTCCTGATACTCCGCTTCCTGCTGCTGCGCCTCGTTGGCCAGCGCATTCATGTAGGCCAGCACATCATCCTTGTTAAAGCCCCACACGCGGCTGCGAAAGCCCTGTTCCTGCATGTTCGGCTCTTTTGACGGCATGGCGTTCCTCCTCTAAAAGGGTTGACCGCACTGCGGTCAACCCCTTGTGCGGGTCAATAACCCGCCGTTTTACTTTCCCTCTCGCCCCGAAGTGTGGGGGCGCGGCATCAGGAACGCTTGTTCAGGATGCTGAGCAGATCGTTGAAGTAATCGCCGTCGTCCTCTTCCTCCGGCTCGTTGTCCTTGGAAGAGCTGTTGGCGTCAATGCCGGCACCAAAGACCTGGCCGAAGACCGGGCTGGGGATCACCGGATCAATGGGAGCGGCGGCCGGTGCGGGTGCAGGCGCCGGCTCAGGCTGCTTGGCCGCTGCGGGCTGGGCAGCCGGAGCAGCGGCGCGGGTGGTCGCCTGGGCGTCCATGGCCGCCTGGATGGGCTCGTCCACGCCGGGGGTGTTCTCGAAGCCGGTGGCCACAACGGTGATGTTCATCTCGTCGGACAGATGCTCGTCGAAAGCAGTACCCCAGATGATGTTCGCATCGGGATGCGCAGACTGGGTGATCATCGAAGCGGCAGTCTCCACATCGTCCAGGCCGATATCCGGGCTGGAGGTGATGTTGATGATAACGCCGCGTGCGCCTGCGATGCTGGTTTCCAGCAGCGGGCTGGAGATGGCTGCCTTGGCGGCGTTTTCCGCCTTGCCGGCACCCTTGGCCACGCCAACGCCCATGTGGGCAAAACCGGCATCCTTCATGATGGAGCGGACATCGGCGAAGTCCAGGTTGATGAAGGCCGGAATGTTGATCAGGCTGGAAATACTCTCAACGCCCTGGCGCAGCACGTTGTCGGCGGCCTCGAAGGCGTTCATCAGGGTGATCTTTTCCTGGCTGATGAGCTTCAGACGCTCGTTGGGTATGACAATCAAGCTGTCCACATGCATCATCAGAGAAGCAATGCCCTGTTCTGCCAGGCTCATCTTGCGCTTGCCCTCAAAGCTGAAAGGCTTGGTGACAATGCCGACGGTAAGGATGCCCAGGTCGTGGGCCGTCTCAGCAACCACAGGAGCAGCACCAGTACCGGTACCACCGCCCATGCCGGCGGTGATAAAGACCATCTGCGCCCCCTTGAGGGCATTGGCGATCTCGTCCTTGCTCTCCTCAGCAGCACGCTGGCCCACTTCGGGGTCGGCGCCGGCGCCACGGCCCTTGGTCAGCTTGGCACCAAGCTGGACCTTCTGGGTGGCCTTGGAATTGACCAGCGCCTGCTGGTCGGTATTCATGGCAACAAACTCGACCCCGGAAAGGCCGGCCTCCACCATGCGGTTGACAGCGTTGCCGCCGCCGCCACCTACGCCGATAACTTTGATGTTTGTAACATTCTGCATCTCTTCGTCGAGAACGAACGCCATGAGTGTATCCCCCTAAAATGTAAAATTTCGACGGACCGTTTTCCATAAATGGACACACTGGCCCTCGGATTGTGCGTATAACTAATTATTAGAATATCAAATTCCCCCGACAATTTCAATAGCTGACTGCCAATTTGAAAAAAAACGCTTGCAAATCTTGAGTAAAAGACAATCCGGCACCTGAAAAGTGCCGGATTTTTATAAGATATAACAAAGTGTCCCGGTTTATTTTTGGGCATAATAACAATTTTTTCTTTTTATCGCGTCTATTTTGCCCAAGTTTCCCGGCAATCCGCTCCCAAAGCGTCAAAATCGGCGGCCAGATGGGCATATCCCCGCCGGATATGTCCTTCATCCCGCACGCGTACCTTGCCGTCAGCCGCCAAAGCCGCCACCACCAGAGCGGCGCCGCCCCGCAGATCCGGCGCTTCCACCTCTGCCCCGTGCAGCCGGGCATCTCCTGCAATGCCCAGAGCGCGGCCTTTGCGCACCACATCCGCCCCCATCCTGGCAAAACCGTCGGCGCAGGCAAATCGGTTCTGAAACAGTCCGTCCCGGATAACCGAGGGGCCATGGGCCCCCAACAGCACCGCAGCCGCCAAAGGCGCCGTATCGGTGGCCAGCTCCGGGTAGGCCGCAGTATACAGTTCCATCCCACCACGCAGCCCTTTGGCCGGGTCCCGCGTCACCGTGACAGCATCCCGCTGCACCTCCACCTCGCAGCCGGCGTTCCGCAGCATCTGCCAGAAGGATTCAAAATGCGCCGGCCGGCAGTGCTGGATACAGACCGTCCCCCCTGCCACGGCTGCCCCCGCCGCATAGGTGGCCGCTGCAATCCGGTCGGGCAGCGCCGTGTGGGAAGCGCCCCACAGCTGTTGCTGCCCCCGGATGATCAGCACCGGTGTCCCTGCGCCGGTGATACATCCGCCACAGGCATTGAGGAACATCGCAGTATCCTCAATCTCCGGCTCACAGGCCACGCCCCGCAATACGGTTGTCCCCGCAGCCAGACAGGCAGCCATCATCAGGGTCAGCGTGGCCCCCACGCTGGGAAGTCGCAGGGTAAAATCGGCGGCATGCAGGCTGCCGCTGCGGCGCAGCAGAATCCGGTCTTTCTGCTCCTCCACCTGCGCCCCCATTGCTGCCAGACCGGCCAGGTGGATATCCACCGGACGCGGTCCCAGATGGCAGCCCCCCGGCAACGGCATCGAGACCCTGCCCACCCGGTAAAGCAGCGGGGCCAGGTAAAACACCGACCCCCGCATGGCACCTGCCAGCTCGGGTGGAATTTCTCCGTTCAGTGTGATCACCGGACGGGTCTGGATGTCCTTGCCGCACCGCCAGGCCCTGCCCCCCACTGCATGCAGCAACGCCAGGCTGGTGTCCACATCCCGCAGCCGCGGCACATCCGTCAGCCTGCAAGGTCCGTCACACAACAAGGTGGCTGCCAGCAAGGGCAGCACACTGTTTTTGGCGGCTGCCGGCCGGATTGTGCCCTGCAACGGCCGTCCTCCCATAATCTCAATCCACTGCATCGCCACACCGCCTCCCCCAAAATCTCCGCAATTCCACTATATGCCCGGTTTTGGCAAAAAATGGCCGCCAACCTCAGATCAGCAGCGGCTGGATCTGTACCCCACGCAGCGCCGCTTCCAGGGTGTCTGGCAGCAAGGTAAAATCACTTTTCAGGCTGCACGGTTTTTTATAGCTGTCATCCTGGCCAAAGGGCACAAAATAATAGTGTTTGCGCTGCAGTAAGGCGGCCAGAGCGCCGGCACTCCCGCTGAGTCCATCATTGGTGGAAGGGGCCAGGATCACCGGTCGCCCGCCCCGCAGCATACTCTTGACTCCCAGTGTCACCGTGGTGCTGCTGATCCCCGCCGCCAGCAGCGACATGGTGGTTCCGGTGCAGGGGGCCACGATCATGGCACTGGCCATCTTTTGGGGCCCCAGCGGTTCCGCCTGCTGCAGTGTTTCCATCGGCCGGTGTCCGGTGATTTCGGTCAGGCGCTGTTTCCAATCCGCCGCCCGACCAAACCGGGTATCCAACCCCGCCGCGCTGGCGCTGAGCATGGGGAGAACCTCCCAGCCTCTTTCCACCAACCGCCGGATTTGCGGCAGAACCACCTCAAAAGTACAAAAGCTGCCGCACATCGCAACCACAACGGTGCCCGGCCGATCCAAACGTTCCGTCATTCCGAACCCGCTCCTTTCCTCTCCAGATCTGCCCCCTGTTCCTGCAAGATGGTCAAAGCCGTGTGGGCGACAAGAGTCCCTGCCGTTTCGGGGGCGCATTTGGCCGGCAGCCCCAGTGCATGCACCGCATGCAATCCCAGTTCTGCCGCCGCCGCAAAGTCAGTCCCGCCCGGTTTGCTGGCCAAATCCACCACAACCGCCCCCTTGGGCAGCTGCTCCAGCAGCACACGGGGAAGAACCGGAGCTGGAATGGTGTTGATCACCGCATCAAACGCCGGCAAGATCCGTTCCAGGGCTGTCAGTGGCTCTGCCCGGCAACAGGCGCACCGTGCGGCCGCCCGTTGTTCGGGGCTGCGGGCTGCCACCGTCACACGACCTCCCAACAGATACAGACGCCGCGCCACCGCCCGGCCAATCCGGCCATATCCCAGCACCAGAACCGGGCTTTCCCAGATGGTTCGGCTGCGCATCTGCATCAGCAAACACAGACAGCCTTCGGCCGTGGGCACGGCGTTGAGGCAGGCCAGTTCAGGCCGCCGGGCATAGTCGGCGATGGCCAAACCCGCTGCCCGGGCAGCCTGATGCGCCTGCTCCCCTACACGGCCCCCCAGCACCATCGCATGGGGTTTTGCCGCACGCAGCAAGGTGGACAATCCCGGTGTGGGGCCATCCAACGGCATGGGCAGCAGGATACAATCCGCCTGCGCCACCCGTTCTGCCCCTACCACCACGTATCCATCCTGCGTTAACGCCCTGGCAGCGGCTGTCTGCCGTGCATCACTGCCCACAACACAAAATGTAAATGGCATCCTCTCACCCC
Organism: uncultured Gemmiger sp.; assembly: GCA_944382835.1. Lineage (GTDB taxonomy): Bacteria > Bacillota > Clostridia > Oscillospirales > Ruminococcaceae > Gemmiger. The sequence continues at coordinate 22,877 of CALWNP010000006.1, read as the reverse complement.
CCTGGCATCTGTTTCATCCTATGCCAGGTTCCAAAGAGTGGTGCCGAAAAAAAGAGGACCTTCCGCAAAAGCGAAAGGTCCTCTGGGAGCCATGATGGTCAATAGCAGCGCATGGCGTCACATTGTCCACGAAGAATGGAAAGCGGTTCCACCGGAACGGTGCCCACACGCACCTCCACGATGGTGTTTTCGTTCGTGGTGGCCAGGGTCTGGCCCTGTACCACCGTCTGCCCTGCCTTCACAGACAGGGATTTCAGATTGTAGAAGATGCTCTTGACGCCAGCACCGTGCTCCACAACCACCGTGTTGCCCGCGTTGCCGCCCAGGTTTTCGGCCAGCAGAATCCGTCCATCCGCCGGGCTAATCAGGCTTTCCCCCTGTTTGCCGGTGACAATGGTATTGATGGTGGTGCGGCCGTTGCCGGTACCGCTGTTGCGTTCGGCATTGGTACGGCCCACATACTCGGTGGTGCCGTAGCGCAGCAGGATTTCAAAGTTGCTGAGGAAGGGCTGTACAAAGCCACTTTCGCTCCAGTAGATGGTCTCGTCGTAGTTTTGCAGCAGATCCAGAACCTTCTGCGGCACCTCCTCCGGAGCCAGATAGGGCTTGGTGAGCTGGCTCATCCGCTTGACATCGGTAAAATTCCAGCTGTTGCTCCGCACTGTCAGATCCAGAGTTTCCTCGTACTCTCCCATCTGCACATCGATGCTGTAACTGCCGGGCGTCTGGTTCCAACCGATGGGAAGATAAGTCACCCAGCCGGAGGAAGAAGGCACAAATCCCACGTGGGTGAGCTCGGTATCGATGGTGGGGACGACGCCTTCCTCCAGACCGGAGATCTGAATGGCCACCACACTGCCCTGGATGATGGAGGAGGTATTCATCCGAACGGTGGGCCGGATGGCAATGGTAAAGGCAAAGCGATAGGTCTGCTTTCCGGTCACCTTGCCCACCGCACCGGTGGCCGTTTTGGGCGTTTCCAGCACCAGCTTGGCGGTGTAGTCGCCGTTGTCCGTGAAAGCAAACTCGGAATACTGCTGGAGATTGCCGGAAAACACCTCATCTCCATTGGCGTTTTCGATGGTCAATGAGCTGTCATAACTGGAAATGCTGCCGGTAATCTTGGGGGTGGAATCCTCCACCGCCTCTTCCAGCTCGAAGGGTTTTCGGCTGATTGTCTCACTGTAGGTACGGGTGATGTTGTTTCCCACCACCGGCACATTCCACTTATAAGAAGTGGCCTCCAACTCCTGACCGTCAAAGCTCACCGTCAGTTTGGGAATCATATCGGGTGTTGCCTTCTGGTACAGCCAGGCTACGCCGCCGATGGCGATGGCCGCCACCAGTACCACAACCAGGATCAACCAACGCACAAATCCGCCAAATCTCACGGTGCGCTCCGGCTCTTCCAGATGTTCCTCTTCCTCTGCGGCTTCGGAATCTGTCTCTTCCCCCGCAGTCTCGGCGGAGGCCTCCGCCTCGGATTCCTCCTGAATGGCCCGATCCATAATCTGCTGGATGGAGAGCTGAACGGTTCGTGTCATTGCTGCCGCCCGTTTCTCGTCCGTCACCGGAGCAAGCTCTTCTTCCTCCTCGGCCGATTCCGCCGGTTGCGGTGCCTGGGCGGTTTCGGCAGGCTCCGCCGCTTCAGCCGCCTGCGCGGCCTCGGCAGGTTCCGGCTTTTCGGGGGCCTCCAGCTCCCGGGTTGCAGACACAGAAGGTTTCGTTGTCCTTTCTTCCGTCTCTGCGGCGCTGGACGGCTGCGAAGATTCCGAAGGCTGTGTTTTTTCCGGTGCAGCTGTTGCCTTGGCTGTTTCCGGCTTTTGACCGGCCGGCTGGGTTTTCTTTTTTCTTCTGCGTTTGGATTTGGACCGGGTAGTGCCGCCGGATGCCCCACCCTCCTTTGTACCGGCTTGCGAAGCCGTTTTGGAGGTACTTTTTTTGCGGCGCCGCTGTCCGTTCCCTCGCGGGGCAGCAGGCTGTTTGTCTTTTTCCGGCTGGTTGGTGTGATTGTCTGTCGGCACAGTTTTCTCTGTGTCGAGTTTTCCTCCGTCCATCGTTACGTTCTTCCCCTCGTTCATTGCTCTTCCCTATCAATATGTGCACAGTATATTAATACCAAAATTACAGATCTTCCCGGTATTGCAGCCCACTGCTGCCATCCATGGCGGCCTCGGGATTGACCGACTTGTTGCCGATCCGCAGCTCAAAGATCAGCTGATGTTCGGTGGCAACATCCCCCACGGTGTCGCCGCGGTTGACCTGTTGGCCACGCTGCACCGTCACATTGCCCAAACCGAACAGATAACTTTTGACCCCGCAGCCGTGGTCAATGACCACCGTTCCGCCGGTCAAAGTCAGCGTTCCGGCATAGACAACGGTTCCGCTCTGCGGTGCGGCAACTGCACTTCCCGGCGCCGCCGCATAGGTGATGCCGGTGGAGCGCCCGCTGCGGGTGCCGTCCACCATCAGGGTACTGCCATAGGCAGCGCTTACGCCGTACTCGCAGGGGGCTGCGAAGGTTCCGGACCAGAGTTTTTCTCCCTCCCCTTGGGTATACAGCGGCCAGATGGCATTCTGATACTCGGTGGCTGCACCGGGGACGGATTCCTCGGCACTGCCAACAGCCGTGCCGAAATCAGCCCCCACCACCGTCAAGGTCAGTTCCTGGGTCAGTTCACCGCAGCGCAGCGTCATGGCGTGGTCGCCGCTCTCGGCGTTGTAGGTAACCGGAATATATCCCATATACCCGCCGCTGATGGGGCGGAACCACACCGAACCCAGATCGGTTTCCAAGCTGGGGCTGCTGCCATCCAGAATTCCGGTGACCATGATGGCCACCACATCTCCTTGGGTGGCCCGCTCGCTGCTCAAAACCGCTTTGGGCTGGAGATTGACGCTGTAACTGACCCGATACTGGTACCAGCCGTCTGGTTTCGCCGGTTGCATCGTAGCACCATCCTGCCAAAGTGTCAAGGTCAGGGTGTATTCACCGTTCTGGGCGTAGCTGTATCCGGAGAACGCCGCTGCATCCCCCTGCACCACAGTGGCCCCACTGGGGTCGGTCAGCACCGCATCACTGTGGCCGGCCCACTCCGGCAAAGAGAGTTCCGGGGCTGTATCGCCAAAATCTCCCAGTTTTTGCACCGTCAGATTGGTCAGGCTGGTAAAAGACCGGGACACCACGCCTCCCAGAATGGGCACCGACCACTCATATCCGTTTGGTTCCAACGTGGTCTGCCCCAAAGTGGGGTGGGTGTCGGGCAGTGCATCCTCGTCGGTGAAATAGTACATGGCACCGATGGTTCCACCCAACAGAACAGCCACCGCCACCGCAACCATCACCAGCCACAGTAGAAGCCTTTTCATACAATTTCCTTTCCGGCTTGTCCGCCCCGGGAACCCGGGGCGGCGCAGTCGGCCTGTTCAGTGAAAAGGGCCGGACAGGACGCAGTACGCCACCTGTACATGGCGTACCAGCGGCCACGTCCGGCCCTCAACACTTCAGCGTTCAATCAGAACTTTATCGCATCGCCGTCTTCAGAATCCGCAGCGTCGGGCTCCTTCTTTTCTTCGGCCGGCTCCTCGTCGTCGCAAATCGGTTCGTAGACGGTATCTTCATCGTAATCGCCGTCGTCGCTGTACAACAGGCGCTCGTATTCATCCAGTTCCTTTTCCCGGCGGCGCAGATACAGCGCCACAGCGGTCAGCACACCGGCGGCAACAGCCAGAAATGCCAAAGCGGCGCCAAAAGTCGTCTTTTTCATCATTGTCATTTCCTCCCAGTTGATGGTCCCATCCCCGTTTGCCGGGTGGGCCAGGATGCCCGGGCAGAGTTGTCCGGTGCGTTCGATAGGAATATATGCTTATTATACCCGACCCCGCCTTGGAATACAACTGGCTGACTGTAAAATTTTACCTTCTTCTTCTCAGCGATTTTGCGGCAGATAGGCGGAAAAGGCGCTGGGAACCGCATACTGTCCGGCCAAAGCTTCGGGCGGCGCCCAGACCCATCCTTCGGGCAGCTTGACCGTCTCGGCCCTGCCCCGCCAACCTGACAATTGCCAGATGCGATGGGTAAAGACATGGCGGGCCGGAGACAGTGGTTCCTCCCACTGCACCGGAATGCCCATCCGGGCCAGACGCTCTCCCAGTTCTTCCCGGTCCAGCGCCTCCTCGAAGGCAGCGGGCTGCCACAGCCCGGCCAAAAGCCCCTTGCGGGGGCGGCGCTGCAGCAGCACCCCCGCCGGGCTGTAAACCAGTGCCACCGTCACCGGCAGCACCGTCTTGGCCTTTTTGGGCGGCTTGGTGGGCAGCTGTTCCGCCCGCCCCGCGGCAAAACCCTGACAGAGTGTCCGCAGCGGGCAGTCCGCACACTGGGGAGCGCCGTTGGGCAGACAGACCAATGCCCCCAACTCCATCAAGGCTTCATTATAAGGGCCCGGCCGGTCTTTGGGCATCTGGTCCATCACCCGCCGGGTGAAAGCGGCTTTGGTGGCGGGCAGGGTCACATCGGCATCATCATTATAAAGCCGGGCAAAAACCCGCAGCACATTGCCGTCCACTGCCGGGACCGGAAGACCGAAGGCGATGCTGGCAATAGCGCCGGCGGTGTAATCCCCGATGCCGGGCAGTGCCCGCAGTGCCTTGAAATCCGCCGGCAGCGCCCCGCCATATTCTTCACAGAGAATACGGGCCGCTTTCTGCATATTGGAAACCCGGCTGTAATAGCCCAGCCCCTGCCACAGTTTGCGCAGCCGGTCAGGTTCACAGGCTGCCAAAGAAGCCGGATTCGGCAGTTCCGCCACAAAGCGCTCGTAATAGGGCAAGGCTGCGCTGACCCGGGTCTGCTGGAGCATAATTTCGCTGACCCAGATATGATAAGCCGAAGGCTCCTGCCGGAACGGCAGGGGCCTTCGGTGTTGTTCAAACCAGGGAAGCAGGGCGGGTGCGATGGGCTGCATCAAAAGCCCCCGCAGGTGCGCGGGAAGGGCAGCACGTCCCGGATGTTGGCGATGCCGGTCACATACATGATCAGACGCTCAAAGCCCAGGCCATAGCCGGCATGCTTGACGCTGCCAAAACGGCGCAGGTCCAGATACCACTGGTAATCGTCCATCTTCATGCCCAGCTCTTCCATCCGGGCCACCAGCACATCGTAGCGCTCCTCACGCTGGGAGCCGCCGATCAGCTCGCCGATGCCGGGCACCAGCATATCGGCAGCGGCAACCGTCTTGCCGTCGTCGTTCTGGCGCATATAGAAGCTCTTGATCTCCTTGGGATAGTCGGTGACAAAGACCGGCTTGTGGAAGATCTGCTCGGTGAGGTACCGCTCGTGTTCGGTCTGGATATCAGTGCCCCACTCCACTTTATACTGGAACTTGTCGTTGTTCTTCATCAGCAGTTCCACCGCATCGGTGTAGCTGATCCGGCCGAACTCGCTGTTGGCCACTAGGTTCAGCCGCTCCAGCAGGCCCTTGTCAAAGAACTGGTTAAAGAAAGCCAGCTCATCGGGGCAGTTTTCCAGCAGGAAGCGGATGACATACTTGGTCATCGCCTCGGCGGTATCCATATAGGTGTTCAGATCGGCAAAAGCCATCTCGGGCTCGATCATCCAGAACTCGGCCGCATGGCGCGGGGTAAAGCTCTGCTCAGCACGGAAGGTGGGGCCGAAGGTGTACACCTTGCCCAGCGCCATGGCCATGGCCTCGGCCTCCAGCTGGCCGGACACGGTCAGATTGACCGGGCGGCGGAAGAAATCCTTGCTGTAATCCACCGCACCGTCCTCAGTCTTGGGGACGTTGTTCAGATCCAGCGTGGTGACCTGGAACATCTCGCCGGCACCCTCGCAGTCAGAGCCGGTGAAGATGGGGGTATGCACATAGGTAAAGCCATTTTCATGGAAGAACTGATGCAGGGCAAACGCCGCCTGACCCCGCACCCGGAACGCAGCGTTGAAGGTGTTCGTCCGGGGGCGCAGATGGGTCAGGGTGCGCAGATACTCCACGCTCATCCGCTTTTTCTGCAGCGGATACTCGGGGCCGCAGCTGCCCAGCACCGTGATGCTGTCGGCGTTGATCTCAAAGGGCTGCTTTGCCTGGGGCGTCAGGACCAGTTTGCCGGTAATTTCAAAGCTGGTGTACAGCCCGGACTTGGCAACCTCGGCATAGTTGGCAATCTTGTCGGCCTGGAAGACAATTTGGACCGGCTTGTAGCAGCTGCCGTCGGTCAGCGAGATGAAACCGATATTTTTGGAATCACGCACCGTTTTTGCCCAGCCGCAGACGGTGACCACCGTCCCGTCCGCCGGTGTGCTCTTGTACAGCGACGCGACCTCAATTCTTTCCATGGGTATCCCTCTCCTCTTTGTTGATATAGGAAGCAGCACCGCGGTGCAGTCCGGCGGTACCATAAGGGATATTATAGCCTGTTTTCGCGGGATTGTACAGATTTTTTTGTTTTCCTCCCTTACCGGCCGCCCAACAGTGCGGCCAGGGCACGGGCTGCGTATTCCCCGCCGCGGATTGCCTCCTGCACCGTGTTGGCGTGTCCCCCCACCTCGATGAGCAGGCTGCCGGTGGAGATGTCCTGATTGTAGAAACGGTGGGCACACATCACCGGACGGGTCAACCCCGGGTAAAGGGTCTCCATCTCGCTTTCCCAGGCGGCAGCAAACTGAAGGTTCATCCGCCAGTTGGGCAGCCGGACGGTGCTGCCGTTGTTGCAGCCGGCAATGATCATCACCTGGGCGGTGTCCTCCCCCTCGATGGTGCACAGCGGTTTGATCCGGGTATCACCATCCTCGATGGCATCCCGATGGACGTCCAGGATCACCTTGATGCTGGGATACTGTTCCAGGTAGGCCCGGGCGGTCTGGGCACTGCGGGCGTAGCTTTCGGTGTAGCTGGGGGAATCGTGCAGCGTCTGGTCGTGCAGGGTATTGATGCCGGCCTCGTTGAGGATCTCGGCCATCCGGGTGCCCACAGCGCACATGTTCAGGCTGGCGTCCTGGGTACGCGCCCCGAAATCCGGATCATACCAGGGGGCATCCCAGGTCTGGTAGGTCTCGGTGGCATGGGTGTGGAGGATCAGAACCTGAGGTTCGCTGCTGTCCAGCTCGATCTCAAAGGGCAGCTTACCCTCTGCCGCATCCACGATGGCCTCCAGTTCTGCATCGCTGTTCTCGGTCAGGTTCTTGATGCTGCCCGCCTCAAGCGTCACATACCCCTCCCCGCTGCCCTGTTCATAAAACTGACTCTCGATGGGCGCCGCGTTGGTGAGCTCCGGCGGGATGGTCGCCTGGGGTGCGGGGGTTGGGGTTGCAGACACCTGCTGTTTTGCCGGCTCTTCCGATACCGCCTGGGCAGTGGGTGCCGGTGTCGGCGTGGCCGTGGGCTGAGGAGACCAGGCAGCCTTGGTTTCGGCGGCCGGTTCAGGGCTGGGCTGCAGCAGGGTCGCCGCTGCCCGTGGATTCTGGAGGAAGGCTGCCGCCAACATTCCCCAACCACCGGGCGGCAGGCACCCCACGGCCAAAAGGGTGACTGCCGACAGGCAGATCGCCGACAGACAAACCAGAAACCGCCGCCAGCCGCCCATCTGCTCACCTCCCCTCGGGCAAATGTATGCGATAGCCAAGAGTAAATTGCCTTTCCAAAAACTTTTTTGCGCAAAATCTTTGAAAAGGGCTTGCAACCGGCGGCAGAATATGCTAGTATAATTTGTACTGTTATGGGTAACCAAGGAGGTGGAACGAATGCCTAATATTAAATCTCAGAAGGACCGCGTTGTGCAGGCCAAGAAGGAAGCTGCTCACAACAAGGCCATCAAGTCCAACCTGAAAACAGTTATCAAAAAGGCAGACGCTGCCATCGACAGCAAAGCCGCGGATAAAGACGCCGCCATCAAGGCCGCTGTCTCCGCGATTGACTCTGCTCGTAGCAAGGGTGTCATCCATAAGAACACCGCTGCCCGCAAGATCAGCCGCATGGCCAAGCGCAACAACAAGGTTTCTGCGCAGTAAGTTTGCATGAACAATGCCCGCTGGATTTCCGGCGGGCATTTTCATTTATATGGGCCGGGGTCAGCTTTGATCCCGGCTTTTTCCGATCAGGGCGCAGAGAATGGCAAATACCAGACTGGCAGTGATGCCGCCGGCAGCCGCAGTCAGGCCGCCGGTAAAAATGCCGGGCAGGCCGATCTCGTCCACCGCCCGCTCTACCCCCTGGGCCAGCAGATGCCCGAATCCCAGCAGCGGCACCGAGGCCCCCGCTCCGGCAAAGGTCACAAGAGGTTTGTAGGCCCCCACCGCGCTGAGCACCACACCGCTGACCACATATCCGGTCAGGATGCGCGCCGGAGTTAGACTGGTATAGTCCAACAGCAGCTGGCCCAGAACACAGATCAGGCCGCCCACCACAAATGCCCAGAGATAATTCATTTTGCCCCCTCCTTCTCTTCCACGGAACAGCCCAGCTCCACCGCATGGGCAATCCCCGGAATGCTTTCCCCCTGCAGGTAGGTGGTCTGGCTCATCAGTGCCCCGGTGGAAAGGAAGAGTACCCGCTTCCACTCCCCTGACCGAAGACGGGGCAGAACCAGGGTACAAAGCACCGCCGCACTGCACCCGGCACCGCTTCCCCCGGCCTTCACATGCTGGCGGGTGATGTCGTAGAGCAGGCAGCCGCAGTCCCGGTGATTGGGCAGAGGGCAGCCCTGGCGGTTCATCTCCTCATGGAGCAGCTGACTGCCCACCTCCCCCAAATCCCCTGTGAGAATGGCATCAAAATCCTCAGGTCCGGCACTAGTGGCCGAAAAATAGGCCAGGATGGTGGATGCCGCCGCGGGCATCATGGCGGCGCCCATATTGTTGATATCCCGGATTTCCAGATCCCGAACCCGGCCAAAGGTCACTGAAAGAACAGGCACTCCTGCGCCGTCGGGGCGGATCAGACAGGCACCGGCGGCGGTGGCCGTCCACTGGGCGGTGGGGGTCCGTTTTCCGCCGTAGTCCAGCGGGGTGCGGAACTGCCGTTCCGCCGCGCAGAAATGGCTGCTGGTCAGGGCCAGGGTCTGCCGGGCATACCCCGCCGCAGCGAAACAGGCGGCCAGCCCCAGCGTTTCGGCCATGGTGCTGCAGGCGCCGTACACCCCGGCATAGGGCATTCCCAGCTGCCGCATGGTGTAGTTGCTGGCGGTGCACTGGGCCTGGAGGTCCCCCGCAAAGGCGAGATCCATCTCCTTGCGGCTGATGCCCGCCTTGCGCAGGCAAAGGGCTGTGCATTTTTGCTGCAACAGGCTTTCGGCCCCCTCCCAGCTTTTGCAGCCTTCCGCCGCAAAGGAGGAATCCTTGACCAGATGGTCAAAGGCATCTCCCAGCGGGCCTTCCCCTTCCCGTTTTCCGCCCACGGCGGCCCAGGCCGCCACCACCGGCGGCCTGGCAAAGATTATGGTATCTTCCTTACGAATGGCCATCACACTCGCCCCCTTTGGGGCTAGTGTGTCTTTTGCCGCCGAAAATTATGCACAGAAGAGAAAAATGCCGCGTTCCCGGCGGCACCTTGCCCGATTGCAAGATGCGGCGCCGTTGACGCGGCAGGTTGTCAACCCTTGTTCATGGCCCAATACAGAAATCCCCACACCCAGCTGGCCAGGGTGCCGAAGGCAATGACCGGACCGGCGATGGCAAAAATCCTTGCCCCCACCCCGGTGACCCAGCCTTCTGCCTTGAACTCCACCGCCGGGCTGACCACCGAGTTGGCAAACCCGGTGATGGGGACCAGGCTCCCGGCGCCGGCTTTGGCCCCAAGTTTCTGGTACCAGCCCAGCATGGTACAGACCGCAGCCAGAAAGATCAGGGAAATGCTGGTCAGGGTTCCGGCCAGTTCCTGATCGTACCAGATCAGATACAGATTGCGCAGTCCTTCCCCCAAAAGGCAGATGGTGCCCCCCACAAAGAATGCCCAGAGGCAATCCTTGAGAACAGGAGACCGCGGCGCAGCCCGGCGCACCATCTTGTTGTATTGTTTGGGATCCAGTTTCATCACGGCAGCCCCTTTTCTGGTTTTTGCCGTTAGTATGCCTCAGTTGCCAAAGAATATCACATTGCCCCGATAGTAAGGTTCGGGCACCATGGTGCGGTAGATTTCCTTCAGGTCGGCATTGATAACGGCATCTCCCGGGTCTTTCCCGCAGATCATGGCATAGATCTGGTACCGTACCCCGAACACCCGGCTTTCCATCGCCGTGGCCCGTGCCCCGGCGCGCAGATAAAATCCGATCCGCCGCCGGGCGATGGCCGGATCGGGTGCCTCGGCGGGGTGCTCACACTCGATGATCAACGCCCCCAGACGGTCGGCGTAATAGGCCGACAGGGCCTTCAGGATTCGGGTGCCGGTTCCCTTGCCTCGGCCTTCGGGGACAACGGCAAAGTAGTCCAGCAGCGCATTGCCGCAGCCGGGCAGCACCGTCTGCCATGCGTATCCCAGCAGATGATCCTCCTCGTCCAAAAAGGCCAGGGGCTCATAGATTCCCTGGCGCATCATCTGCTGGATGGAGGCAAAAGGCTTGAGCTCATCCGCAGGGAAATCCACCACCATGTGTTCCTGATAGATTTTCCCGGCCTGTGCTTCGTTCAGCAGTTGAATTTTCATTGTAAAACGCTCCCTTCTGACAGAGTTCCTTTCAAGGATACCACATTTTTGCTTTTTCGTGTATAATAGAAAGAAAAATCAAAGGAGACACTGGCCATGGAATGGACCGATATCCAAATTACAGTGCCGCAGCGCTATGCAGAAGTTGCCGAGGCCATCGCTACGATGGTCTCCAACGGCGGCATCTATATTGAAGATTACAGCGATCTGGAGCAGCAGGCCTGGGAGATTGCCCATGTGGACCTGATCGAGCAGGAGCTGCTGGACCAGCCCCGGGACATTGTCAAGGTACACATGTACCTGGCCCCCGACGAAAATCCCGCCGAGATTTTGCCGCTGTTCAAGGAACGGCTGGACGCTTCCGGCATCGAATACCAGCTGGACACCACCGGAGTGGAACAGGAAGACTGGCAGAACGCCTGGAAAAAATACTACCACGCCATGGACATCGGCAAACGTCTGGCCGTTGTGCCCGGGTGGGAGGATTACCAGACCGACCGCATCGTCATCACCATGGACCCCGGCATGGCCTTCGGCACCGGCACCCACGAGACCACCAGCCTCTGCTTGGAAACACTGGACCAGATTGTGAAAGGTGGAGAGCGGGTGCTGGACGTGGGCACCGGGTCGGGCATCCTGGCCATCGCCGCCCTCAAGCTGGGGGCCAAGGAGGCAGAGGGTATCGACATCGATCCCATGTGTGTGCGCACCGCCGGCGAGAACGCCCAGCGCAACGGCGTCCAGGACCACTTCACCGTGCTGGTGGGGGATCTCTCGGACAAAGCCAGCGGGCAGTACGACATCATCACCGCCAACATTGTGGCTTCGGCCATCCTCTCCCTGGCGCCCCATGTGCCGTCCCTGATGAAGCCGGACGCCCGGTTCATCGCCTCCGGCATCATCGACGAGCGCCGGGATGAGGTTCTGGAAGGTCTCAAGGCCAACGGTCTGGACCCCATCGAGGTAAAGGAAAAGCGCGGTTGGGTCTGCATCGTCTGCCGCAAGAAAGAGGGGTAAACCATGCCGCACCGCTACTTCACCCGTGAGATCGGGGATGGACAGGCCGCCCTCACCGGTACCGACGCCCACCACCTGGCCGACGTCATGCGGGCCCGGGTGGGTGACGAGGTCATTCTCTGTGATGCCAACGCGGTGGAATACCAGGGCACCGTCACCGCCATCCTGCCCGGCCGGGTGGAATTGACCGTCACCGAGGGGTATCCCAGCGTGGCCGAACCCGACCTGCAGGTCACCCTCTTTGCCGGGTATCCCAAGCAGGGCAAACTGGAGGAGATCATCCGCCACAGCGTGGAGCTGGGCGTCAGCCGGGTGGTTCCCTTTTTCAGCCGTTACTGTGTTGCCACCCCCAAAAAAGAGGAAAGCAAAAACGAACGGTACCGCCGCATTGCGGTGGAGGCGGCCAAGCAGTGCGGCCGCGGGATTCTGCCCGAGGTGGCGCTGCCGCTGCCGGATTTTTCCGCCGTCTGCGCCGCCCTGAGCGGGTATGATCTGGCCTTGTTTTTCTACGAATGCGGCGGTGTTTCGCTGCGCCAGGTTCTGGCCTCTTCCTCCTTCCGGGGCAAAAAAATTGCCATCATTACCGGCAGCGAGGGCGGTTTTTCCGCCGAGGAAGCCCAGGCCGCCACAGCCGCCGGTGCTGTGACGGTGGGGCTGGGGCCGCGGATCCTGCGCTGCGAAACCGCACCGTTGGCCTCTTTGGCCGCCGTCATGACCCTGACCGGCAATCTCGAATAAAAATTCAACAAAACACCCCCTTCCCTATTCCAAATCTATGCCCGGGCGGGCCGTTTGGTACGGGAAGGGGGAATTTTTGTCTTTTTATTTCAACAGAGAAGCGGGCGGAGTGCTCAGGTCCTGTTGAATCAGTTTTGCTTTCAGGGTGCTCAGGAAAGCGGGCTCGGTACAGAAAGCCCGGGCCCCCGCATGCAGATAGGTGGGGATGCTTTCCAGATCCGATCCCGCCAGGCCGCACAGGCAGACCGGGGTATCCCGCTGTGCCGCAGCAAGCAGGATTGTGCGCACCAGGCGCAGTACTGCTGGCGTGTCCAGGGCGCAATCCCGCTTCACATCCTTGCGCAGGATGCCAAAGGTACAGCGAGCCAGATCATCGATGTCGATGAGCAGGAAGTCGGCGCCATGGTCAATCAGATCTCCGGCCAGCAGTGCAGCCGCCGGAATTTCGATCATGCAGCCGATGGGCATATCCTCCCGGAAGGGTTCTCCCCGCTCTCGCAGCTCCTGTTTGCACTGTTCCACCTTTTGCAGAAAGGTTTCCCAGGCGGTGGTATCCCGGACCATGGGCACCACCACCCGGAGCTTGCCCTTGGCCGCGGCACGGAGCAGAGCGCACAACTGGGTGTGCAGCATGACATCATAATCCACATCAATCTGCATCCCGTCGGTCCACACCATGTTATCGGTGGCGCCGGCATCCCCGGTACGGATGGTCACCGGTGCCCCCTGGGCGTGTTCCATACATTCCAGATAGCTCTGGTACTGCTCTTCCTCGGTGGCTGCCTTGAGGAACAGCGATTCGGTACGGATCAGACCGATTTGCGTGGCGCCAGCCTGAAGTCCCGCGGCGATCTGTTCCGGAGAGGAGATGTTGGCGCTGGACAGCATGATAAAGGAAGTGCCATCCTTGGTCCGGCAGGGTACGCTGGCCAGGGGATCGGGTTTCTGTGCCGCCTGGTCCAGACGCACCATCCGGCGGTGCGCTGCCGCCAGCTGCTGCGGCGTGGGATCCAGAACCAGCATGGCATTGCCGGCGTCCAGAATGGCCTGGTGCCCATTGGCCAGCGCCGCCACACCGGCCCCCAAACGACAGACGGCGGGGATTCCCATGCTGCGTGCCATAATGGCGGCGTGACTGGTCTCGCTGTCGGTATCCGAGGCCAGGCCCAGAATCATCTTGCGATCCACGCTGAGCAGATCAGTGGGGAAAAAGACATCGGCAGAGAGAATCACCGGATGGTCCAGGTGCAGGCGGCGCCGGGGCCGGCCATCCAGAATGTCGATCACACGACGACAGGCATCCCGCACATCCACGCTGCGCTCCCGGATATACTCATCATCCACATTGTTCAGGCGGTCGGCAAAGATCTGCTCTGCCCGTTCCACCGCGGCGGCGCTGCCTGCCCCGGCGGCGATGTAATCACCGATTTCATTGGTAAAGGACTCATCCTCCAGCAGTGCAATCTGAAAGATCAGGATGTCGGCATCGTCCCCTTGGGCGTGCTGCTGCAACCGCTGAAGTTCATCCTTGGCCAACACGATGGCCGCCTCATACAAAGCCCGTTCTCGGAACGGATCGCTGACAATCCGATGCAGGCCGACCGCGCCACGGTCAATCCGCTCGACCGGTCCGATAACCAGACCGCTGGAAGCCATGATTCCTTTATATGTACGCATGACAGCCCCTCCTTTCTCCCTGATACAGGGGTACCGGCATCCGCCGGGGGGATTGGTTCAACTAGAAAAGATTCATCTCAGATAATGTTTTGCTGACAACCGCCAGCACAAAGTCCTCCGGGGCTGCGGCCGCCATGGCGGCTTCGGCCACCACATTGCCGGTTTCCTCCCCCAACAGGTTCCGGAATCGTTCTGCGGGATTGCGGTCAAAACTGCCCAGAATGGTCAGCGCCAGCAAATGCGGGGTGTACGACTCCTGCGGTGGGATTTCCAGCTTCTCTGCCGCCAGCTCCAACGGTGCCAGTGCGCCCCGGGTTGGGGCTGCGGGATTTTCGGCATAAGCCGCCGGATACCCCCGGACCTGACGCGCCATGCTCTCGGTGAGGGCCAGTGCCGGCGCCTTTGCCACCGCTTTGGCCAGTTCCAGCTGATAGGCCGCTGCAAACCGGGTCAGGAAGTTATCGGAAGCGGGCAAGATCGGGTAAGCGGTACCGCCCACCCTGCCAAAAGACCGCATGGTGTCCCAATACCCCAGCCGGATGTTGCGGGCAGCCCGCGCACCGTCAAAATCAAACATTGGCCCCAGATCCCAGTGACTGTGAATGATCCTGGTGGTCAAGCCGGTGCGGTTGGGTCTTGTAATGCCCCAGCCGTCGATGTCCACCCCCACCAGCTCTGTGGCCCCCAGCCGGGCGGCCAGTTCCAGCGGCATATTGTCCCGCCAGCCGCCATCGATGTACTTGACGCCGTCAATCTTTTGGGGACGAAGCGCCGGGAAACAGGCACTGGAAGCCAGCATATACTCCTTGAGGCGGCCACGGGGGATCTCCTCCAGGGAATATTGCAGACTTTTCAGGGTTGCCATCTCGGTCATCACCAGACCGTACCGCACCGGGCTGGCCCGCATGGCCTCCTCGTCCAGATACTGGTCGATGGTCTCCCCCAGCGGCTGCAGGTTCAGTCCTCCGGCACGGAAAGTGTCCAGCAGAAAATCTCGGACCTGTTCCGGGGATTTGGACTGCGGAACTTCCAGAACGCCGTGGATATCCAGACCTTTCCACAGGTCAATGGCCTCTTCCAGTTTATCCAGCACAAACAGCGCACCGTTCAGGCTGCCCACGCTGGTCCCGGTAATGACCTCCGGCTTCCATCCCAGTTCAGTCAAAGCCTGGTACACCCCGATCTGGTAGCTGCCGCGGGCCCCGCCGCCGGCCAGCACCAGGCCCCTTTTTCGCTCCGGCATCCGTTTCCCTCCTTCCGGGAAAAACTGTACACGATGATTATTTTTATTATATCATTCTCGCTGTAAAAACACCATCGACTTTTGCATGTTTTTCATTTGACTTGCACAGTTTTCTCAGAAAGTGTATGATAAAGAACAGACAATCGAAAGAAGACCTGCAGAAGGGAGTATCTCTTGATGAAACAGCCGATTTTGGTTATCATGGCCGCCGGAATGGGCAGCCGTTACGGCGGGTTGAAGCAGATTGACCCGGTGGGGCCCCACGGTGAAGCCATCCTGGATTACAGCCTGTATGACGCACGGCGCGCCGGATTTGGCACCGTGGTGTTTATCATCAAGCACGCCATTGAACAGGAGTTCAAGGCCACCGTCGGTGCCCGTGCCGCCCGCGCCGGAATGGACATCCGCTATGCCTACCAGGAACTGGACAAAATTCCCGCCGGTTTCGCCCTGCCCCCCGAACGGGTCAAACCCTGGGGAACCGCCCACGCAGTCTTGTGTGCCGCCGAGGAAATCGGGGACGCCCCCTTCGCCGTTATCAACGCCGACGATTACTATGGTCCCACCTGTTTCCGGCTGATCTACGACTATCTTTCGCACCACACCGACGGGAGCAAGTACGCCTGGGCCATGGTTGGCTTTTTGCTGGGCAACACCGTCAGCGCCAACGGGTCGGTCTCCCGGGGGGTCTGTTCCATCGACGCCGACGGCAATCTGGATCAGGTCACCGAGCGTACCCGGATCGAGACCTGCCCCGAAGGGATTCATTACACCGAAGACAACGGCACCAGCTGGACCATGCTGCCGGCAGACACCATCGTCTCGATGAATCTCTGGGGTTTTACCCCCGCCTTTATCAAGGAGGCACAGGTCGGATTCCGGGACTTTTTGCAGCAGGGGCTGCAAACCAACCCGCTGAAATGCGAGTATTATCTGCCCACCGTCGTCTCCGATGCCCTGGCCGCCGAGCGTGCCGAGGTCAAGGTTCTCACCAGCCCCGACAAGTGGCATGGGGTCACCTATCGGGAGGACAAGCCCGAGCTGATGGAGGCGTTGCGCCGCATGGCTGAGGAAGGAATGTATCCCACCGGACCACTGTTCTAATCCCTTGCCATATAGCCAATCGAACCCTGCCGGCTGGCAGGGTTCGATTTCTTTCTGTCTCTTCTTATATAATGTAAGGGAATCTCCGGTTTTTCACAGCAGCTGGCCATCCAGAATTGCTTTTTCCAGATGGTCGCCGCGGTAATACAGCTCCAGATGAAAGAAGGGTGCCCCCTGGTTGAGAAGCCGGAAAAAGATCTTGTCCCCTTCCCAGATGGGCAAAGACTGCACCTGCTCTTTGGGGACCCATTCCAGATCTCCCTCGTCACAATCCACCTGCGTGCCGGAAAAGTCTGTGCAGGTGTACAGATGCATCCGCTCCGGTTCCCAAGGTGGGCAGTAAAAATCCACCATGCCGCGGTAAAGAGGCTGCTGCATCCGGTAACCGGTTTCCTCCCGTACCTCCCGCATCACGCAGCCCAGGGCGTCCTCCCCCGGTTCAAATTTGCCGCCCACCCCGATCCACTTGTCATGGTTCACATCCTTTTTCTTTTTGATACGGTGGAGCATCAGGTAGCAGCCATCCCGTTCCAGATAGCACAGAGTGGTCTGCAACAGTCCGTTTTCCTTCATGGCCAGGCCTCCTCTCTGGTGCCTTTATTGTAGCGCCGGAAGGAGGGCCGCGCAAGGGCAGGTATAAAATCCCTTGTTTTACAAATGCTAGTGCCAGGCACAAACCAAACTGAAAATGGGGGATTTCAATGATGAAAGCAACCGGAATTGTGCGCCGCATTGACGAACTGGGTCGGGTGGTCATTCCCAAGGAGATCCGCCGCACCCAACGCATCCGCCGGGGTGACGCACTGGAAATTTTTACCGCAGCAGACGGTGAAGTCGTCTTCAAAAAATATTCTCCGCTGGTGGAACTGGGCCAGCTTTCGGGGGTTTACGCCGAGGTACTGGCCAAAAGCCTGGGCCGCCCGGTTTTGGTCTGCGACCGGGATGTGATTGTGGCCGCCACCGGGCCCGCCCGCAGCGATGTGATGGGCCGCTCCATCTCGGAGGCGCTGGAAAGCCTTTTGGCCATGCGCAGCGTTTACACTGCTCCCAGCGAGATTGCCAAGCGGGTACGGGCCTTTGAGCGCAGCGACCGGCAGTTGCTCTGTGTCGCCCCCATCGTGGCGCACGGCGACATCGAGGGCGGTGTCTGTCTGGTGGGCACGGCCAAAGACCCGCCCCCCACCGAGGAGGTGGTGCGCGCTGTCAGTGTTGCCGCCTCCTTCCTTTCCAAATGGATGGAAGAGTAATCCGTTCCCACAAAAAGCACCTGCTTGGGCAGGTGGGCCGGGGTGCTGCATGCGCCGCCGGCCCTTTTTGTGTCCTGTCATCAGTTTGTGTCAAAACTGTTAAACTTCTGAGAATTATCAAGTATTTTCAAAAAAACACTTGACAGCGGACCGGGTTGGGATATAATAAAATTAGCACTCGGGAGTACAGAGTGCTAAACAAATTTAAAGGAGATGAGGACGCATGGCAATGGACGCACGCAAGCAGCGAATCCTGGAAGCGATCGTTGCCCTCTACGCCTCAGCCGGAGAGCCGGTCGGCAGTGGATTGCTGGCCAGCTACTTTGACATGGCGCTGTCCAGCGCGACACTGCGCAATGAGATGGCAGCCCTGACCAAGTTGGGACTTTTGGAACAGCCCCACACCAGCGCGGGGCGGGTTCCCAGCCCCAAAGGGTACCGGTATTATCTCGATCATCTTCTGCAGGCCCCCAACGCCATCCATCTGGAGGACGAGGACCGGGAGCAGATCGATCAGCTCTTCCGCTCCATGGATGTGGAGCCGGAAAAGCTGGCCCAGAGCGCTGCACGCGCCCTGGCCGAAATCACCCACTGTGCAGCGGCAGCCACCACCCCCCGCTCGGAGGACCTCTGCATTGCCCACTTTGAGGTGGTACAGGTTGGCCGGTATTCGGCAGCGGTTCTCGCCGTTACCAGTGCCGGCGGGGTTCGCACCCGGGTGGCCCGGATTGAAACCGGCCTGACCCGCAGCGATGCCCTGGAGCTGAGCCAGCTGCTCAACCGTGGGCTGACCTTTGTGGCCCCCGAGGATCTGACTCCCATGCTGACCGGAAGTCTGGTCATGGCAGTGGGCGAGCGGCTGGCGCCGGTGGTCCTGGCCGCCGAAGCACTGGTCCGCACCGACCCCCAGGTTTATCTGGAAGGAGCACAATATCTGGCACAGATGCCGGATGTCCGCCAGAACCTGGGAACGCTGCTGGAGGTCTTCTCCGACAGCGAAGCTGCCAACGAGCTCATCGAGCCGGACGGCGGTAAGGTTACCGCCACCCTGGGCAGTGATCTGGATCCCCAGATGCCGGGCCTGTGCATTGTCAGCAAGCGGTATCTTGCCGGCGGCGGCCTGACCGGGTCCATTGCCCTGCTGGGATCCAACCGGATGGAATTTCAGCGTCTGATCCCCATACTGGATTATTTTGCAAACAAGCTCGGACAATGGATGTCCGGGAAGAAACAGGAGGAGCCGCAATGAGCGAACAGGAAAAGAAACAAGCCACCCAGGCTGAACCCGAAACCGCCGTGCAGCCGGAAACCAAACAGCCCGAGGCCGAAGCCGCCGACAGCACCCCTGCCGAAAAGAAAGGCGAGGAAGCCAAGGAGGAAAAGGCCCCCAAGACCGAAAAGGAAAAGAAAGACTGGTTCGGCAAAAAGAACCGGGAAAACGAGGCGCTGAAGGCCAAGGCGGAAGCCGCCGAAGCCAAGGCTGCCGAGCTGAAGAATCAGCTGCTGCGCACCGCTGCCGAGTATGACAACTACCGCAAGCGCTCGGCCCGGGAAGCGGATCAGAAGTTCAACGACGGCGTCAGCCATGCCGTCACCCAGATCCTGGGGATTCTGGACACCCTGGATATGGCCGCCAACGCCGACTGCGCTGACGAGAATTACAAAAAAGGCGTCATGATGACGCTGGACAAAGCCGACAAGGCGCTGCAGACCCTCAACATCACCGAGATCGAAGCCCTTGGCAAAGCCTTTGACCCCAACTTCATGAACGCCGTCCAGCAGGTCCCTCCCGAGGAAGGCCAGGAAAGCGGCACCGTTGTCCGGGTGTTCCAGAAGGGATACAAGATCGGTGACAAGATCATCCGCCATGCTACGGTGGTTGTCGCCGAATAAAAAAGAATGAACCGGATGGCAACATCCGTTCAGATAAATTTGACATTTACCATTTTCAAAGCAATTTTGAAGGGAGTTTTATATTATGAGTAAAATCATTGGTATTGACCTTGGTACTACCAACAGTTGTGTCGCCGTGATGGAAGGCGGCGAGCCCGTCGTTATCGCCAACTCGGAAGGTTCCCGTACCACCCCGTCTGTCGTCGGCTTCACCAAGACCGGCGAGCGTCTGGTTGGCCAGGTTGCAAAACGTCAGGCCATCACCAACCCCGAAAACACCATCTCCTCCATCAAGCGGAAGATGGGCACTGCCGAGAAGGTTCATGCCGGCGGCAAGGATTACACCCCTGAGGAAATCAGCGCTATGATCCTGTCCAAGCTGAAGGCCGATGCCGAAGCTTATCTGGGCGAGCCGGTCACCGAGGCGGTCATCACCGTCCCTGCCTACTTCAACGACAGCCAGCGTCAGGCCACCAAGAACGCCGGCACCATTGCCGGTCTGAACGTCAAGCGGATCATCAACGAGCCCACCGCTGCTTCCCTGGCCTACGGCATCGATAAGGAAGCCGATCAGAAGATCATGGTGTACGACCTGGGCGGCGGCACCTTCGATGTCTCCATCATCGAGATGGGCGACGGCGTGACCGAAGTTCTGGCCACCAACGGTGATACCCACCTGGGCGGCGATGACTTCGACCAGCGCATCATCGACTGGATGGCCGAGGACTTCAAGCGCGAGAACAACATCGATCTGCGCAACGACAAGATGGCTGCGCAGCGTCTGAAGGAAGCTGCCGAGAAGGCCAAGATCGAGCTGTCCAGCGCCACCTCCACCAACATCAACCTGCCCTTCATCACCGCTGATGCCAACGGCCCCAAGCACCTGGATATGACCCTGACCCGTGCGAAGTTCAACGAACTGACCTCTGATCTGGTCGACCGTACCATGACTCCTGTGCGCAAGGCTCTGGCCGATGCCGGTCTGAAAGCCAGCGACCTGAAGAAGGTTCTGATGGTCGGCGGTTCCACCCGTATCCCCGCTGTCTACGACGCGGTCAAGAAGGAACTGAACTGCGAGCCCTTCAAGGGCATCAACCCCGATGAATGTGTTGCTGTGGGCGCTGCCATCCAGGGCGGCGTTCTGCAGGGCGATGTCAAGGGTCTGCTGCTGCTGGATGTCACCCCGCTGAGCCTGGGCATCGAAACCCTGGGCGGCGTCTGCACCAAGATCATCGAGCGCAACACCACCATCCCCACCAAGAAGAGCCAGGTCTTCTCCACTGCCGCCGACAACCAGCCCAGCGTGGAAGTCAACGTCCTGCAGGGCGAGCGTGAGTTTGCCCGCGACAACAAGAGCCTGGGTACCTTCCACCTGGATGGCATCGCTCCGGCTCCCCGTGGCGTGCCTCAGATCGAAGTGACCTTCGATATCGATGCCAACGGCATTGTTCATGTCTCCGCCAAGGATCTGGGCACCGGCAAGGAGCAGAGCATCACCATCACCGCTTCCACCAACATGAGCAAGGATGACATCGACAAGGCTGTCAAGGATGCTGAGCAGTACGCTGCCGAGGATAAGAAGCGCCGTGAGGAAGTGGATATCCGCAACAACGCCGACCAGATGGTCTTCCAGACCGAGAAGGCTCTGAATGAGCTGGGCGACAAGGTTTCTGCCTCCGAGAAGAGCGAGTGCGAGACCAAGCTCTCTGCCCTGAAGGAAGCCCTCAAGTCCGGCTCCATCGATGACATCAAGGCAAAGCAGGATGAGCTGCAGAAGGCGTTCTACGCCATCAGCGAGAAGGTCTATCAGCAGGCTCAGCAGAATGCGCAGCAGCAGCCTGGTGCCGGCCAGCAGCCCAACGGCTCCACCGGCGCACAGCCCAAGGATGACGGCGCTGTGGATGCTGACTTCCACGAAGTGTAATTCAATGCAGGACACTGACAGGCCTGCCCAAGCGGCCCAGGTCATGTCCTGACTCCACTGGCCGCTGCCGGATTCTCGGCAGCGGCCGTTGTGGGGTTTATCGACCACATAAAGGTGTGATACTATGGCAGAAAAAAGAGACTATTATGAGGTTCTGGGCATCGGGAAAAACGCCAGCGAGGCGGAAATCAAAAGTGCCTACCGCAAACTGGCGAAGAAGTACCACCCCGACCTGCACCCCGGCGACAAGGATGCCGAGGAACATTTCAAAGAGGTCAACGAAGCCAACGACGTCCTCTCCAACCCCGAGAAGCGCAAGCGCTACGACCAGTTTGGTTTTGCTGGCGTGGATCCCAACTATGCGGCCGAAAACGGCGGCGGTGGATTCGGCGGCGGCTTTGGCGGCGGATTCGGCGGCGTTGATCTGGGCGACATTTTCGGTGATATCTTCGGCGGTGGATTCGGCGGCTTTGGCGGCAGCACACGGGCCAATCCCCGTGCCCCCCGCAAGGGCCACGACATCCAGGCCAGCGTGATTCTGACCTTTGAGGAAGCTGCCCACGGCTGCGCCAAAAAGGTCACCATCAACCGGCAGGACACCTGCCCCGACTGTGGCGGCTCCGGTGCCAAACGGGGCACCTCCCCCGAGACCTGCCCCGATTGCGGCGGCCGCGGCTATGTGCTGCGGCAACAGCGCACCCCCTTCGGTGTGATGCAGAGCCAGCAGCCCTGCTCTCGCTGCGGCGGCCGCGGCACCATCATCAAGGATCCCTGCCAGACCTGCCGCGGCACCGGCAAGACTTCCACCCGCAAAACGCTGGAGGTCAAGATTCCGGCCGGCATTGATGATGATCAGAACATCGCGCTGCGTGGCCAGGGCGACGCCGGCAGCAACGGCGGCCCGGCCGGTGATGTGATTGTCCATGTTACTGTCAAGAGTGATCCCGTGTTTGAGCGGGACGGCTACGATGTCTGGGTGCACATCCCCATCACCTTCTCCCAGGCAGTTCTGGGCGACGAGGTGGAGGTGCCCACCGTGGACGGCCGTGTGATGCAGCGGATTCCCGAAGGAACCCAGAGCGGAACCAAGTTCCGTCTGCGGGGCCAGGGCATCCAATACCTCAACGGGCGCGGCCGCGGTGACCAGTATGTCATCGTGGATGTGGAGATCCCCAAAAAGCTGACCCGCACACAGCGGGAAGCGCTGAAAAACTTTGAGGCGACCCTGAAGGACGAGAACTACGAGAAGCGCCGTGGCTTCTTCAAGAACCTCCGTGACCGGTTTACCTCTTGATCCCTTAGACAGACAAAAGGGGCTGTTGCAAAATAGTCTAAAAAAATGAGATAGACATTCCCGAAAGGGTTTGCCTATCTCATTTTTTGTT
>CALWNP010000005.1 GCA_944382835.1 uncultured Gemmiger sp. | reverse complement strand
AGCGCAACCTGGGTGTCCTAACGCCCATGGAAAAGCACGCTATTTTTCTCGCCGCATAAAAAGCGGCCGGCAGCACTTGAAGTGACCGGCCGGGAAAACTTTATATTTTTTCACTGTCCTCTTGACGGGGTGCAGTTCAGTACCTTTTGCAGGTGCCGCTTTTCTTTTTGCAGTCATAATGGAATTTTTTTCACTTGCCTCCCTCCGCCAACAAAGGTATAATGACAAACAAACGACAGAATTGTTTGGCACAGGCAAAGGGGATGTAAAAAGTGTACAAGCTCATTATCATCGATGATGAAGAAAAAATTGCCAGCGGCATGGCACAACTGTTCCCCTGGCAGAACATCGGCTTCGAGGTGGTGCAGGTGTTTACCAGTGCACGGAAGGCGCTGGAGTATCTGGACAGCCATCCAGTGGATGTGGTCCTGACCGACATCGAGATGCCGGACATGAACGGTCTGGAGCTGAGCCGCCAGCTGATGAGTCACCCTGACATCCAGAAGGTATTTTTCAGCAGTTACAGCAACTACGAGTATTTTCGCTCCGCGCTGCAAAGCGGGGTGACCGACTATCTGATGAAACCGGTGGCGTACAGTGATCTGTTGGAATGTTTCGAAAAGATCCGCACCCGGCTGGACGCCCGCAGCGTCCAGCATGAGGAAGCCCCCAAGGCCTACTACGATCAGATCATTTACAGTGTCAAGCAATATCTGAAAACCAACTACCGCAATGCCACCCTGGAGGAGGCCGCTGCCAAGGTCAACCTCAGCTCCTCCTATCTGTCCCGCATCTTCAAGGAAAAGAGCGGCATCGGCTTTTCCGACCTGCTTCTCAAGATCCGGATGGAAAAGGCCTGCGAATTGCTGGAGGACATCCAGTACAAGAGCTATGACATCGCCTATTATGTGGGGTACGACAATCCCAAGAACTTTTCCCGGGCTTTCAAGGCTTACTATCATATGAGCCCTTCGGAGTACCGCAAATCTCGTCTAGGCGGTGCTGCCGAATGAAACGGAAGTTCTTTTTCAAGCGGATGTGGTATTTCGTCCTGGTCATGCTGATTCCCACCCTGCTGCTGGTGGCGGTGATCACCCAGATGACCTACCGCAACCAGACCCGCCAGATGGTCCAGACCAACCGGCACAGCATCGAGATCGCCCGCAGCAACATCTCGCTGGTGCTGGACTCCATCATGACCCAGAACAACTACATCACCGGCATGACCCGCACCTCGATGGTGCTGAACAAGGCCCTGCAGCGGCAGGATCTCTCCTACACCGATTCCATCTATCTGAGAAGTCTGGTATCCTCGCTGAACAGCATGGTCAACTCCTACGACTATGTGGAGATGGTCTATATCTATCTGGACGGTTACGACCGGGCCCTGTCCTCCAGCAACCTGGTCAACCTTTCCACCGATGATCTCAACGGCTGGTATGGAGTCTACCAGGCCATGCCGGAGGACGAGCGCACCTGCATTGCCCTGACTCAGATCAACGTCGGCATGCCCAGCGAGCGCAACCAGATTGTGGTTTGCAGCCGGATGCTCAGCAGCAAGGGCTGTGTGGCGGTCATCCTCAACGTCGAGCATCTGGAAGAGATGCTGAATCTGGTGATCTCGGACAACCAGGCCCTGTATATGATGGACCACGACGGCCATCTGCTGGCCTCCGCCGGGGACCCCGATGCCGAGGCCAACATCCAGGCCCTGTACGGCCAGTATTTTGCCGGCCAGGAGGTTTCCGACACGCTGGAGCAGAACTTCCAGTTCTCGGATCAGCATGTGATGCTCTCCTGGAAGCAGTATGACAGCCCCTCCTTTTACATCATCTCGGCAGCGGATTATTCCATGATCCTCAAGAATCTGGGCAACCGGTTGACCCCCATGTTTGTCATGATGCTGGTGGCGCTGTGCGTCATCATCTTCCTGGCCTACTCCAACACCCGGCGCAGTTTTGACCAGATCAACCTGATGCTGCGGATGTTCGAGGACGCCGAAGCCGGCCGCACAGTGGCACGCCCGGCGCACAAGCTCAAGGATGAATACGATGTCATCATGAACAACATCCTGACCATGTTCCTCAACAATTCTTACCTGAACATCCAGCTCAAGGAAAAGCAGTACCGCCAGCAAAACGCCGAACTGGCGGCCCTGCAATTGCAGATCAATCCCCATTTCCTCTACAACACCCTGCAGACGCTGGACATCGAATCCCGCAAGCTGCAGGACGACGGGCGGATCAGCGCCATTGTCCGCTATGTCTCGGACATCCTGAAATACTCCCTCACCGATCCCCAGAAGAGCGTCAGCCTGCAGGAGGAGCTGGATTACCTGAAAAAATATGTGGAAGTCCAGCACTACCGCTTCGGGGACCGCTTCATCGCCTACTATGAGGTGGATGACGAGGCCCTGGATGCCGAGGTCTTCCGGCTGATGCTGCAGCCGGTGGTGGAAAACGCCCTGCTCCACGCCATGCAGGGGCTTTCCCGTCGGGGCTATGTCAAGGTCCGGGTGCGGCTACTGGGGGATTTTCTGGATCTGCACATCATCGACAACGGCACCGGCATGACGCCGGAGGAGTTGGCCGCGCTGCGCACCCGGATTGCCGACCGCAACAGCCGGAGCATCGGCCTGACCAACCTGGACCGGCGGCTGCGGCTGCGGTATCCGGGGCTGGACGGGCTGCGCATCTGCTCCATCAAAAACTTCGGCACAAGCGTTTCCTTCCGCATTCCCTACAAAAAATGTCGCAATGACAGCGATCTTTCTGGTCAATAAGGTTCAGGCAGGTATCATTTTTTTCGTTTTTTTCAAAAAATGATACCTGCCTCATTTTTTGGCCAAAAAATGAAGAATTTTAGCAACCTGCCATCCTTTTTGCCCCGAAGTGGAAAGATTATAATAAATTCAACAAAAGGGCCCGCAACAGGCGGCCCCAAGAAGGAGGAAAACAAGATGAAGAAACGTATCATCGCTGGTCTGCTTGCAACCAGTATGCTGGTCAGTCTGGCCGGTTGTTCCGGCGGCGGCGCCGCTTCGAGCGAAACCGCCAGCACCGCAGGAACCAGCGAAGCTGCCACCTCGGCCAGCACCGACTCGGGTGAAACCGTCACCCTGCGCTTTGCCTGGTGGGGCGGCGACGACCGCACCAACGCCACCATGGAAGTGATCAACCAGTTCATGGCGGAGAACCCCAACATCAAGATCGAGGCCGAGTACGGCAGCTCGGACGGCTACCACGACAAGCTGGCCACCCAGCTGGCTTCCGGCACCGCCGCCGACATCGTCCAGATCGACCCCGAGGTCATGCCCAGCTTCGTCGCCACCGGCGATTACTTCCTGGATTACAGCGCCGAAGGCTTTGACCTGTCCAAGTTCGATCCCAACTACATCGGCCAGCGCATCAACGGCAACTACGACGGCAAGCAGCTGGGCCTGCCCACCGGTATCGCCGGTCCCGCCCTGGTGGCCAACGCCGATCTGGCTGAGAAGTACGGCATCGACTTCAGCACTCAGTACACCTGGGATCAGTTCATTGAGTGGGGCAAACAGGTTCATGAGGCCGATCCCGACACCTACCTGCTCTGCGCCAACAAGGAATACATCGCCAACCTGGTGTTCTTCACCTACCTGAAGCAGAAGACCGGCAAGACCCTCTTTGATGAGGAGACCAAGGCCTTCAACTACACCGAGGAAGACATCCAGAACTGCCTGGATCTGATCAAGTCTCTGTACGACAACAACGTCTGCCCGCCGAGCTCCTACTCTTCGGCGTACAGCAACGATGACCTGCAGTCCGATCCCAACTGGATCGCCGGCAAGTATGTCTGCACCTTCGCCTACATCTCCACCATGAACGTCATGATGGCTGCCAACGAATCTGCCAACTACACCACCGGTCAGCTGCCCGTCATGGATGGCGCTCAGGACAACGGCTGGGCCTGCAACTGCCCGCAGCTGATCTCTGTCACCTCCAGCTGTGAACATCCCGAAGCTGCCATGAAGTTCCTGGATTACTTCTTCAACAACGATGAAGCCTCCAAGACTCTGGGCTGCGTGCGCAGCGTTCCTCCCACCGAGCAGGCCCGCACCGTCTGCGAGGCGGATGGTTCTCTGGATCCGGATATGATGGAAGCCGCCAACATCGTCACTGCCTACGGTGGCCAGTCCAACGACAAGTACTCCTCCACCCCCGAGTCCAAGCAGATCATCATCGACACCATCGAAGCCGTCAGTTACGGTACCGTTGATACGGCCAGTGCGGCAGCTGATATGTACAGCCAGCTTTCCAACTACATCAGCGCCCAGTAACTCGTATCTTATCGCGAAATCAGTGGGCGTCTCTTTGAGGCGCCCACTTTTTTGTAAGACTCTTCTGTCAAGATCGTTTGTGTATTCTAGAGGGGGTTGATCCTATGACAAAAGCAAAAAAGATTCACCATTTCACAAAGCGTGATTACAGCGCTTTCATCTACCTGTTGCCCTGGATTCTGGGCATGCTGATCTTCCAGCTGTATCCCTTCCTGAGCTCTCTTGTTTATTCCTTCTGCAACTACAAGATCACCGGCACCCCGGAATTTTGCGGCCTGAACAACTACATCCAGCTGTTTACCACCGATAACGAGTTCTGGAACTCGCTGATGGTTACCCTGGTCTACACCCTGTACACCGTGCCCGGCAAACTGGTGATGGCCCTGGCCGTTGCGGTTTTCCTCAACCGCAACATCCGCGGCATCAACCTGATCCGCACCCTGTACTACATTCCCTCCCTGTTCGGCGGCAGCGTGGCTGTGGCCCTGCTGTGGAAGGTCATGTTCATGGACACCGGTGTCATCAACTCCATCCTCAACACCCTGCACCTGCCCAGCGTTCAGTGGCTGGGCGATCCGAGCCAGGCCCTGCGCACTATCTGCATGCTGGAAATCTGGCAGTTCGGCTCCTCCATGGTCATGTTCCTGGCCGCGCTGAAAAACGTGCCCGGTGACCTGTACGAGGCCGCCGAGATCGACGGCGCCGGCAAGGTCCGGATGTTCTTCAGCATCACCATCCCGCAGATCACCCCCATCATCTTCTTCAACCTGATCATGCAGACCATCCAGGCCCTGCAGAACTTCACCTCGGCCTTCGTCATCACCGACGGCGGCCCCATGAAGGCGACCTACGTTCTGGGCATGAAGCTTTACAAAGAAGGCTTCTCCTACTTCAAGATGGGCTACGCCAGCGCCATTTCCTGGATCATCTTCATCATCATCATGGTGATCACAATGGTGCTGTTCTCCTCCTCTACCAAGTGGGTCTTCTACAGTGACGAAGGCTGAGAAAGGACAGGTGTGAACAATGACGAAACAACAAAAGAAAACGGTAAAAATGATCCTGAGCTACCTGGTGATCATCGTGATCGGCTGCGTGCTGCTCTTCCCCATCGTCTGGATGATCTCGGCTGCCTTCAAGACCAACGACGAGATCTTCGGCTCCATCAAACTGCTGCCCGCCTCCTTCAGCTTTGAGAACTTCATCCTGGGCTGGAAGGGTGCCGGCCAGTATACCTACACCACCTACTTCCTGAACTCCTTCCTCATGGTTATCCCCACCACCCTGCTGACCCTGGCTTCCTGCTCTCTGGTTGCCTACGGTTTTGCCCGGTTCAACTTCCCCTTCAAGAAGCAGCTCTTTGGTCTGCTGATTGCCACCCTGATGCTGCCCAACTCGGTCATCATCATCCCCCGTTACGTCCTCTTCAACAAGCTGGGCTGGATTGACTCCTATCTGCCCTTCTGGGCACCGGCGCTGCTGGCCTGCTACCCCTTCTTCGTCTTCCAGATGGTGCAGTTCATGCGCGGCATCCCCCGCGATCTGGACGAATCCGCCTGCATTGATGGCTGCGGCACCTTCCGGGTGTTCTGGCAGATCCTGCTACCCCTGATGAAGCCGGCCCTCTTCTCCGCCGCCCTCTTCCAGTTCCTGTGGACCTACAACGACTACTTCAACTCCCTGATCTACATCAACTCGGTCAGCAAGTACACCATCTCCCTGGCCCTGCGCCTCTCGGTGGACGCCGAAAGTGTTGTTGTCTGGGGCCGTGTCATGGCCATGGCCTTCATCGCGGTGCTGCCCCTGATCCTGCTCTTCTTCGCAGCTCAGAAGTACTTCGTCGAAGGTATCGCCACCTCCGGCCTGAAGGGCTAATCCTCATTTACTGCGGAAAGGACCGGTGATCCGGATGAACAATTCTTCTGTCAATGGACAAACCACCTACCAAAACCCTGTCCTGCCCATGGATTTCAGCGATCCCGATCCTGTTCGGGTGGGCGAGGACTACTACCTGATCTCCTCCAGCTTTACCTATCTGCCCGGTGTTCCGGTGCTGCACAGCCGGGATCTGGTTCACTGGGAGCGCATCGGCTACTGTGTGTCCCGCCTGCCCTACGACCGCTACGAAAAGCCGGCCCACGGCTGCGGCACCTGGGCGCCCTCGCTGCGCTACCATGACGGTAAATTCTACGCCTTCATTCCCCTGCCCGACGAGGGCATCTTCTACACCGAGGCCACCGATCCCGCCGGCCCCTGGAGCGAACTGCGCTGTGTCAAGGAAGCCCACGGCTGGATTGATCCCTGCCCCCTCTGGGATGAGGACGGCCAGGTCTACATGGCCCACGCCTTCGCCAACAGCCGGTGCGGCATCAAGCACAAGATCCAGGTCAGCCGACTGGATCCCGAAACCCTCCGGGTCATCGAGGATGGTCCCATCGTCTTTGACGGGGTGCTGACCCAGCCCACCTCCGAAGGCCCCAAGTTCTACCGCCGCAACGGCTGGTACTACATCTTCATCCCCGCCGGCGGTGTGGAACATGGCTGGCAGACGGTGCTGCGCGCCCGCAACGTCTTTGGTCCCTATGAGGACCGGATTGTCATGCACCAGGGCAACACCACCGTCAACGGCCCCCACCAGGGCGGCTGGGTCACCGCCCCCGACGGCAGCGACTGGTTCCTGCATTTCCAGGACCGGGATGCCCTGGGCCGGGTGGTCCATCTGCAGCCCATGTGCTGGCACAACGACTGGCCCTTCATCGGGCTGGAGCAGAACGGCGACGGCATCGGGGAACCGGTGCTGGAGTGGAAGGCTCCTGTGGGGACCAATGTTGGGTCTCTGACCGTCAGCGATCGGTTTGTCAAGGGGCAGCCGGGTCTGCAATGGCAGTGGCAGGCCAACCCCCATCCCGAACAGTGGCTGCGGCCCGGTTCCGGGGATGGTCTGGGCCTGGTCTGCGGTGCCCAGGGTTCCCTGTGGCAGCAGCCCAACGTCCTGTCCCAGATGCTGCCGGGAGACAACTTCACCGCCAGCGTCCGCCTTTCCCTGGCTGAGGCCGGGGTGGGTGCCAAAACCGGCATCGCCATCCTGGGCCACCAGTACTCGGCGGTGGAGCTCTGCCGGGAAGCCGATCACTGCACCGTACGTCTGTTGAGCGGCCAGGTGACCGACCTGAGCCCCGAAGGCGGCGCCGAGGAAACCGTTGTGCTGGAAAAGACGGTTGACAGCGACGAAATTATGGTTACAATGAAAGTAAAGCAGGCAGAACAGGTGGAATATGGGTTCCACACGCCGGATGGCACCCTGGAAAAGTTGGGTGATGCATTCCCCATCACCCGTGCCACCTGGACTGGTGCCCGGCTGGGGCTCTACGCCCGCGGCGCCGGCCAGGACGATGTGGCCCGGATCCAGGACCTGCAAATTCTGCTATGAGAAATCCTCATCTTCTGCGCTCTGCCTGCGGAACATTTCAGACCATTCTGGGGGGAACCGCTATGGCAAAAGCTGACATCCGTCTCAACACCATCGGGGAAGTCAAGGAGTTCAACCACATTGCCGAGGAGATTCCGGGCGATGTGGACCTGCACTCGGGCAGATACTGTGTGGATGCCAAATCCATCATGGGTATTTTCTCCCTCAACCTGGGCTGTGTACTCACGGTGGAATCACCTTCCCTGAGCCAGGAGGAGCTGAACAAAAAGTTCTCTCCCTTCCTGATCTGATCCCAAACCTTCTTCTGTAACCAAAAGGGGTCCCGGTTCTTGCATTGCAAGGACCGGGACCTCTTTGTTTGTTATGCCTTATCCGGCTCCCCCCTCACACATGCCAAAAGTCAGTGGTGGTATTTCCAAAATCACAATAGGGTATCGCCGGGCCGCTGCCCTTGACGAGGCTCCCCGCCAGGGGGTATACTGGGCAGAGAATACGTCGCCGGGTGGCTTGCCCCGCGGCATCCAGAGAAAGGCAGTGTTGACAGATGGCTTCCACCATGCGCAGAAACCGGCAGCAGCTCAGCGAGGAAGAGTGCATCGAAATTCTCCGGGCGGGCAGTTCGGGGGTATTGGCCCTGTCCGGCACCGACGGTTACCCCTATGCGGTGCCGCTGAGCTACCTCTGGCAGGATGGCAAGGTCTATTTCCACTGTGCCAATGCGGGCCAGAAGCTGGAGGCCATCCGCCACTGCGACAAGGCCAGCTTCTGCGTGATCGGACAGGATCAGGTGGTCCCGGAGGAATACACCACCTATTACCGCAGTGTGATCCTCTTTGGCCGGCTGCGGGTTCTGGAAGACCCCGCCGAGGTCCGCACCGCCATCACCGCCCTGGCCCACAAGTACTACCCCACCGACAGCGCCGCCCACCGGGACGATCTGATCCAAAAGGAATGGCCCGCCCTCTGTGTGGTGGAGATGACGGTGGATCGGATGACCGGCAAACAGGCCAGGGAACTGGCAGAGCAAGCCCAATAAGAGCAAAAGGCATTGCCTCCTGCGCAGGGGGACAATGCCTTTGTGTTTGACATGCGGGGGGAGGTCCCATGACCCTTTTACAGTTGAAATATGTTGTGACGGTGGCCGCCGCCGGAACCATCAGCGAGGCAGCCAAACGGCTGTACATCGCCCAGCCCAGCCTGACCTCTGCCATCAAGGAGCTGGAAACCGAGCTGGGCATCACCATCTTCAAGCGCACCAACAAGGGGGTGCTGCTCTCCCCCGAGGGGGAGGAATTTCTGGGGTATGCCCGCCAGGTGATCGAGCAAACCAGCCTGATCGAGGAGCGTTACCTGGGGGCCACCCAGATCAAGCACCAATTCTGTGTCTCCACCCAGCACTATTCCTTTGCGGTGGAAGCCTTTGTGGACCTTCTGAAGCAGTACGGCGGGGACGAGTATGACTTCCGCATCCGGGAGACCCAGACCTATGAGCTGATCGAAGACGTGGCCCGGCTGCGCAGCGAGGTGGGGGTGCTGTATCTGAACAGCTTCAACGAGACGGTCCTGCGCAAGACGCTGCGGGAAAACAATCTGAAATTTCACCGGCTGTTCATCGCCAAGCCCCATGTCTTTGTCAGCACCTTCAGCCCTCTGGCCAAACAGCCTGTGGTGACGCTGGAGGAACTGGCCCCCTACCCCCGGTTGTCCTACGAGCAGGGGGAGCACAATTCCTTTTACTTTTCCGAGGAAATCTTAAGCACATTGGAGAGCAAGAAGGACATCCTGGTCTCCGACCGGGCCACCCTCTTCAATCTCCTGATCGGTCTTAACGGCTACACCATCTGCAGCGGCGTCATCAACGAGGATCTGAACGGGAAGAACATCGTGGCCGTGCCCCTGGCGGTGGACGATTATATGGAGATCGGCTACATCACCCACAGCAGGGTCGGGCCGGGGACCTTCGGCACCCTCTACATCCAGGCGCTGAAGCGGTATGCCACCGGACAGGATTGCCAGTAATCAAGCAGCGGTTTGCTATAGATTCAATCTATGGCAAACCGCTGCTTTTCTGTATTTTACAGAACGATTTTCCCCTGGTATACTAAAAATCAGTCACAAAAAGAAAAGCATCCAGACCATTCCGGGATCGATGGAATGGCTCGAGACGGATTTATGGGAAAGGAAAAGGAGATCGAAAAAAATGGGCAGTCTTTACACACCGTTCCGTTATGACTATGTGGGCAGCTTTCTCCGCCCGGAAAAGCTGAAAAAGGCCCGTGCCGACTTCGAGGCCGGCACCATCAACACCTGGCAGCTGAAAGAGGTGGAGGACCAGTGCATCACCGAGCTGGTGGCCAAGCAGAAAGCAGCGGGCTTCCATGTCATCACCGACGGCGAGTTCCGTCGGGCAACCTGGCATCTGGATTTCATGTGGGGCTTTGAGGGCATCGGCCACAGTGCCACCGAAGAGGGGCTGCCCTTCCACGGCGAGGCCGCCAAAATTGACGACACCTATCTGACTGGCAAGCTCTCGGTGGGGGTGCATCCCTTTGTGGAGCACTTCAAGTTCGTCAAGGCGCTGGAGGACGAGAACACCGTGGCCAAGCAGACCATTCCCGCGCCCGCCCAGTTTCTGGAGCAGCTGGTCATGCCGATGAACCTGCCCGACACCCGGAAGTTCTATCCCACCGACGAGGAGCTGATCGCCGATCTGGTGGCCTGCTACAAGAAGGTTATTGCGGATCTGTACGCGGCCGGCTGCCGGAACCTCCAGTTCGACGACTGCACCTGGGGCTGCTTCGTAGACCCCAAGGCCACCCTCTTCTTCGGCACCGATGAGGATGGGCTGGAAAAGCTGCAGGAGGAGTTCCTGCTCGTCAACAACCTGGCCATCGAGGGCAAGCCGGAGGATCTGGTCATCAACACTCACATCTGCCGGGGCAACTTCCACTCCACCTGGGCCTGCAGCGGCGGCTACGACCGGATTGCCGACCAGGTCTTTGCCCGGGAGCAGGTCAACGCCCTGTATCTGGAGTTCGACGATGCCCGCTCGGGCGGGTTCCAGTGCCTGAGCAAGGTTTCGGAGGACAAAAAGGTGGTGCTGGGCCTGATCACCACCAAGAGTCCCAAGCTGGAGGACAAGGCGGCGGTCATCGCCCGGATTCACGAGGCCGCCAAGTACGTCCCGCTGGACCGCCTCTGCCTCAGCCCCCAGTGCGGATTCGCCTCCTGCGAGATCGGTAACAAGCTCACCGAGGAAGAACAGTGGGCAAAGCTGGCTCTGGTCAAGGAGATTGCAGAAGAAGTTTGGGGCTAAACGCCCTGCATAATACACGGTCCCCCGTTTGTCAGACAGCACATCCTGCTGGGAAACAAACGGGGGACCGTTTTTACTGTTCTATCAAGTTCAGGCCTGGGGTGCCGCGGGGCGCTGGTAGCGGCTGCCGTAGAGCAGGTCACAGAGCCGGATGCCTGCAGCGGTGCGGAAGATCTTCTCCCTGGCATGGCGGATGGCCTCGGGGCCGATGCCGTCCTCATACAGGTTGACCAGGAAGTCCGCCTCCACCAGAATCTGGTAATCGGCCCCGTCTATCCCCTCATAGGTGTGGTGATGCCCCACCAGGTAGCAGATCCGGTCGATGTCCCCGGCTTCCAGCCCCAGCTCGGTCAGCAGGGGCCGGGCAGCTGTCGGGCCTTCCTGTTCCTGCAGTTTGCCGTTGCTTCTGCCGTACTTCTGCTCCGCCGGGTGAATGCCGATGTCATGCACCACCGCCGCGCACTCCAGCACAAAGCGGGCATGGTCGTCCAGCCCCTCGGCTCGGGCAATCATCTGGGCAAACCGGTGCACCTTCATCAGATGCTGAATCCGCATGGGGTCCCCGGCATCAAAGGCAAACATCTTCATGGTCAGCTCGTCCACAATCTTCTGGTAATTCATCCAAAACATCCTTTCCCCGGGCGGCGGCAGGCCGTCCCCCTCACAATTTTGTCTATAAAATAAAGGTACCACGCCATCGGAGCAAAGTCAAACATTCCATTTTGGATTTTATTTTTAAAATATTACGATCTGTTTTCTTGCAAAGCCGGATTTTCTGCCTTATACTAGGGCTGAGCAAAAAAGCAAAGGAGCGTTCACGATGAAAGTATATGGTTCCCCCATCTGCATCGACTGCCGCAACTACCGGGCTGTGCAGCAGAGCCGTGGTTTTGAGGCGCAGTACATTGATATCACCGAAAACACCGCCAACCTGAAGGAGTTCCTGGCCATGCGGGACCACGACCCGGTGTTTGCCCCGGTGCGGGAGCACGGCGGCATCGGCATTCCCCTCTTTGTGCGGGAGGACGGCAGCAAGACTTTTGACCTGGATGAGGCCCTGGGTTGGATCGGTCAGCCCCCGGTGCGGGAGGAAGAGATTGTGGAGCACCGCAGCTGCGATGTGAACGGCTGTCACTAAAACCTGTCCCCAAAAGATCCCCAATACAAAGCAAACGCCACGGTGGTGCGGTCTTATACCGCATTTCCGTGGCTTTTTGCATCTATATAATATGGCACGAGGCCTTGTTTGTTGTCTGCTACCGGCCGGGCGATTGCCCTGGCATGGCCGGATGCAGTGGAAGTGGTGTCGGTATTCCGTCACCGCTTGTTTCTATGATTGTATTATACGGCCCAGATGTGTCCTGGATATCACAGGGATTTGAAGAAATTGGAAAGAATTTTTGACCAAACTATGAAGGATTCTCTTGGTGACTCGGTCACAGACAGGGGGTGGGCAGCCGGGGTAAGATATGGTATACTGAAGCCCCGAAGATTTTACCCAATGGGAGGAGCTCTATGCAATATCTGATTCTCTTTCTCGAAGGCATCATCACCTTCATCTCCCCCTGTCTGCTGCCCATGCTGCCCATCTACATCTCCTACTTTGCGGGCGGGGGCAGTCGCAGCACCCGCCGCACCCTGACCTGTGCCGCCGGGTTTGTGCTGGGGTTCACCGCCGTCTTTGTGCTGATGGGCGGGCTGGCCGGCACTCTGGGCAGTCTGGTGCACCGGTACCAGACCGCCGTCAACCTAATCTCCGGCCTGGTGGTCATCCTCTTTGGCCTGAACTATCTGGGCGTTCTGCGGGTCAACCTCTTCTCGGGCAGCCGCCGCTCGGTGGACACCTCCAACCTGGGCTTTTTCTCCGCCGCCCTCTTTGGGGTGATCTTCTCCATCGGCTGGACCCCCTGTGTGGGGGCCTTTCTCGGCTCGGCGCTGCTCATCGCCTCCCAGCAGGGACATGCCGGCCAGGGCATGCTGATGCTGCTGGCCTACTCTCTGGGGCTGGGGGTTCCCTTCCTGATCAGCGCCGTCCTCATCGACAAACTCAAATCCACCTTTGACTGGATCAAACGCCATTATCAGGTCATCAACCTGGTCTGCGGCATCCTGCTGATTCTCATTGGCCTGCTGATGGCCACCGGGCTGTTGGGCCGGTTTCTCACCCTTCTGAGCTGAAAGGAGCTGCCATGAAATCCAAATTCACCTTTTTGATCGCCCTCATCGGCTTTGTCCTGCTGATCGCGGTGGCAGCCCTGCTCTACAACCGGCTGGGCCGGGACTACACCGCCGAAACCCTAGTGGCTGAGCCCACCCCCACGGCCACCGCAGCCCCTGAGGCCCAGGACGATTCTGAGGCCACCGCCGAGAGCGGCAGCGAAGAGGACAACCGCACCGCCGCCCCCGACTTCACCGTCACCGACGCCGACGGCAACGAGGTCCACCTGTCGGACTTTGAGGGCAAGCCGGTGGTGCTGAATTTCTGGGCCAGCTGGTGCGGTCCCTGCCAGAGCGAGATGCCGGATTTTGAGGACGCCTACGCCAAGTACGGCGAGGAGATCCACTTTGTGATGGTCAACGCCACCGACGGTTCCCGGGAGACGGTGGAGGACGCCAAGGACTTCATCGCCCAGAGCGGATACACCTTCCCGGTCTACTATGACACCAGCTATGACGCCTCCACCACCTACGGCATCACCGGTCTGCCCACCACCTTCTTCATCGATGCCGAGGGCTACGTGGTCGCCTACGGGGTCAGTGCCCTGGATGCCGAGACTTTGGAAAAGGGCATCGGGATGATCTACCAGGCTGAATAACCTGTTCAACGCCCTCCGGCTGCCGCCGGGGGCGTTTTCTTTGGAAATTTTTGCGGCATTGACTTGGCAGGCGGACTATGGTATGATGTGGCTGCAAAACTGAAAAAGCGGCACGGCCGTATTTGTCATCGGATGAATACCAACAAGGTGTCTGAACGTATCCCGTAGATCCTAGAAGGGATGCGTTCAGGCACCTTTTTGTTTTGCCTGTACCGCCCGCAGGAGGATTTCATGAACAGCAACCGCACTTTTGCACGATACATCTCCCTGAGCATCCTGGGGATGCTGGGCTCTTCGGGGACCATTCTGGCCGACACCTTTTTTGTCTCCCACCGGCTGGGCGCCGACGGGCTGGCCGCCCTCAACATCGCCATCTCTGTCTTCGGGCTGATCAATGGGCTAGGGATGCTGCTGGGGGTGGGCGGTGCCACCCGCTACACCATCCTGCGCTCCCAGGGACAGGAGACCCGGGCCAGCCAGTCCTTCACCCTGGCCTTTCGGGCCGCCCTGGGCATCGGGCTCTGTTTCTGGCTGGCCGGGCTGGGCGGTGCCGGGGGCATTGCCCGGGCCCTGGGCGCCAACCGGGAAATCCTGCCGTTGTGCACCACTTACCTCAAGACAGTCCTCTGCTTTGCTCCCTTCTTTGTGCTGAACCACCTGTTCATGGCCTTTCTGCGCAACGACGGTGCCCCCCAGCTGGCCATGGCGGTGATGCTCACCGGCAGTCTGGCCAACATTCTGTTGGACTATCTCTTTGTCTATCCGTTGGGGCTGGGCATCTTCGGGGCCGCCCTGGCCACCGGGCTGGCGCCGGTGCTGGGACTGCTGGTGGCCTCCCTCCATCTGTGGCGGGGGCGCAACGGGTTTCATCTGGTGCCGGTGCGGTTCCGGCCCGCCGCCCTGGCCCGGATGGCCGCCCCGGGTCTGGCCAGCTTTGTCAACGAGTTTTCCTCCTGTGTGGTGCTGGTGGTCTTCAACAGGCTGATTCTGGGGGCCGAGGGCAACACCGGGGTGGCGGCCTACGGCATTGTGGCCAACCTGGCGCTGGTGGTGCTGGCCATCTTCACCGGCATTGCTCAGGGGCTGCAGCCGCTGCTCAGCGACACTTTCGGCCGCGGCGACACCCCGCAGCTGGCGCGGCTCTGCCGCCGGGGGCAACGGCTGGCCGGTGGCCTGGGGCTGGGCTTCTGTGCCCTGGCCTGGGCCGCGGCCCCCACCCTGGTAGGCTGGTTCAACAGCGAACAGAATCCTCTGCTGCAATCCCTGGCCGAGGAAGGGCTGCGGATCTACTTTGCGGGCTTTCTCTTTGTGGGTGCCAACCAACTGCTGGCCGCCCTGCTCAGCACCACCGGCCAGGCCCGGACCGCCTTCGGGCTGTCGGTTTTCCGGGGCTGTGTGGGGATCACGGCTGCCGCTGCTTTGCTGGGAGCGCTTTTCGGTATGACCGGCATCTGGCTGGCTTATCCTGCCGTGGAGCTGGTCACCCTGCTGCTGGGCCGGACCCGGCTGGCAGAGCGCTCCACAGCCCGGCTGCCCGGGTAAGGGAACCGTTTTGTCTCTCCCCTGCTCCTACAACATAAAAACCGCCATGGTCAGCAAAACCATGGCGGTATGTCTTTTATCGCTTGTTGCGGATGTTCATGACCAGCATTTGCAGCCGGTTTTCGATGTTGGC
This sequence comes from uncultured Gemmiger sp., assembly GCA_944382835.1. GTDB lineage: Bacteria > Bacillota > Clostridia > Oscillospirales > Ruminococcaceae > Gemmiger. The sequence continues at coordinate 57,638 of CALWNP010000005.1, read as the reverse complement.
AAAGCTCACATCGGGATCGTAGTCCAGCGGCAGAACCTGGGCGTCAGGATAGACTTCCTTGATCTTCTTGGTGATGCCGCGGCCCACCACATGGTTGGGCAGGCAGCCAAAGGGCTGCAGAATCACAAAGGCACGGCATCCCTTGGCCGCATGGTGCATGATCTCGCCGGGAATCAGGATGCCCTCGCCGGCGTCGAAGGTGTGAGGGATGATGGGGTCGCTGAGCTTGGCCAGCTCCTGAATCCGGGCAGCCTTCTCGTACAGCGGGTGTGCCGAGGCAATCCGGTCGGTCAGGTCGTGGGCCATGGCAAAGAGATGGTCGGCAGTATTGTACCAGACCTTCATCCCGGCAGGGCGGTTGACATGCTGCTCCTTGATCTGGCAGTCCTGGTAGAAATAGGTTTTCTGGATCACGTCGGTCATCCGGGCCTCGATGATCTCAAAGCCATTGCGTTCCAGGTAGCGCTCGATGTCCCGGTTGGCGCCGGGGTGGAAGTTCAGCAGATACTCACCCACAATCAGCACCCGGGGGCGCAGGTGGGAGCGGTCGTATTCCACTTCTTTCATGATCTGGATGGCCTTTTTGAAGCCCTGGGTGGCGCCGTGTACCCCGCCATGGAGCATCCCGTTGATAACCTGATCCATGGCCCGGTCAAAAGCCTGGTCAGCGGCGCCCCGCTCCAGCTCATAGGGGCGGATCTTGCGCAGCAGCTCCTCCAGCACGTCGATCATGGGCAGCCCGAAGGCAATCCGGGCCGAGGAGATCAGATTGAGCTTGAAGGCCGGGTGCAGGTTGTGGTAGTCCTGATCGTCGTTGGTCAGGATGGGCACCTGGGCAAAGCCGGCATCGTCCATTGCCTTGCGCAGCAGCGCGCCGTAATGGGTCAGGCGGCAGTCGCCAATGTACTTGGCCATGGCCACGGCGGTGTTGTCGGGATCGTATTGACCGCTCTTGAGGGCGGAGAGAATCTCTCCAATGACCATCTGGGCCGGGAAGCAGATGTCGTTGTGGACATACCGCTTGCCCATCCGCATGGCCTCCTCCCGCCCGATCTCCAGCGGCACCGCGTGGATGCCCTGGGTGCAGAAGACCGCCGACATCAGCCGGCAGAAGGCGTGGGAGGTGTTGGGGATCAGCACCGTCTTTTTGCGGTCGGACTTACGGAACTTGACCGGATAGGGGTCCGGCAGCGGCCGGGGGGTGACCTCGGTCAGCTTGGCACGGCGCATCTCCACCGTTTCCAGGAAGGAGCGCACCCGGATCCGCAGCGGGCCCTGGATGTCACTCTCATCCACCTTGAGCACCAGGGGGATCTTGCCCGAGATCTCCTTCATCAGCCGGTTGATCTCGTCCGACAGGTAGGCGTCATGGCCGCAGCCGAAGCTGACGATCTGGACATATTCCAGATGGCTGCTGCGGGCGGTGAGGATGGCCGAAGAGAGCATCCGGGCATGGAAGTTGTTGACGATGTCCAGCCGGCTGTGGCTCAGGTCCTGCTGGGTCACCCCGGGCAGCGAATCCGCCGTCAGCACCGGGATGCCCATGGAGGTGAAGGTCTCGGGCAGTTCGTGGTTGACCAGAGAGTCGTTCTGGTAGGGACGGGAGGCCAGCACCACGGCGTAGCGGTTTTCCCGCTCCAACTGTTCCAGCACCGCCTTGCCCCGCTCCTGCAGGGTGCGGTGGAACTGCTGCTGGGCGTCGCGGGCCTGCTGCAGTGCCCGCAGGGTTTCCTCCTCGGGAATGTCGAAGGTTTCCCGCATGTACTGCTTGAGCTGTTTTTCCTCGTCCTCCCGGGTGAACCAGTGGAAGAGGGGGGCGTCATAGGGGATGCCCCACAGCTTTTCGGGGTTGTCCGAATTGTTGATGACCAGGGGGTATCCCTTGACCACCGCGCACATGGACTGGCTGGTTTTCTGGGTGTTTTCGGAGGGGACGGTGGTGATCACCGGCATGAAGATCCGGTCCACCTTTTTCTCCGCCAGGTTGCGCAGATGGCCGTGGACCAGCTTGGCCGGGAAGCAGACGGTGTCCGAGGTGACCGCCGAGATGCCCTTTTCGTACATCTTGCGGGTGCTGAGGTCGGATATGGTGACCCGGAAACCCAGGGCCAGCAGGAAGGTCTGCCAAAAGGGCATGGTCTCCCAGAAGGAGAGCACCCGGGGCAGGCCGATGTTGATGCCGCGGTCGGGTGCCGGGGTGCAGGGATAGCGCTGGAAGAGCAGCTTTTCCCGCTCTCGGTAGAGGTTGGGCACCGCGTTGGATTTCTGGACGGTGTCCTTCAGCTGTTGGCGCACCGTCTCGTCGTGGGGATCGCCCAGGATCTCGCCCCGCTCGCAGCGGTTGTTGGTGATCCAGGCGCTGCCGTTGGAGAAGCGCAGGATGGTCCGCTTGCAGTGGTTGCCGCAGAAGGGACAGGGGGCGTTGTCCTCCTGCCGGTAGCTGAAGCTGTCCAGTTCCTCCAGCGGCAGGAAGGTGCGGTTGTCGGGCTGTTTGTGGTACCGTTCCCGGGTGATCAGTGCCATGCCGATGGCCCCCATCAGGCCGGGATAGGGTGCCCGGATCACCTGACGGCCGGTGTATTCCTCCATGGCGCGCAGCACCGCGTTGTTCTCGAAGGTGCCGCCCTGGACCACAATCCGGTCCCCCAGCGAGTCCAGGTTGGACAGCCGGATGACCTTGGTGAAGACATTTTCGATGATGGAACGGCAGAGCCCGGCCATGATGTCCTGGGGACTTTTGCCGTTGCGCTGCTCGGTGATGATGCTGCTGTTCATAAAGACGGTGCAGCGGCTGCCCAGCACCGCCGGGTGGCGGGATTCAAAGGCCGCCTTCTCAATTTCCCGGGTGGGAATGCCCAGGGAGGAGGCAAAGTTCTCCAGGAAGGACCCGCAGCCGGAGGAGCAGGCCTCATTGACCAGAATGTTGGTGATGATGCCCTTGTCCAGCCACATGGCCTTCATATCCTGGCCGCCGATGTCCAGGATGAAGGTGGCGTCCTGGACGTATTTCTGGGCAGCCCGGGCGTGGGCGACCGTCTCCACCGTGTGGTATTCGGCGCCGAAGGCCTTGGCAAAGAGCATCTCGCCGTAGCCGGTGGTGCCGGCGGCCAGAATGTGCAGGGTGGCCCCGGCCTCCTTGTAGCGGTCCCGAATCTGGATCAGCGCCCGCTTGGCCACCTTGAGGGGCTCGCCGGCGTTGGGGGCATAGAAGGTATAGAGCAGCTCCTCCTGATCGTCCATCAGGACAAACTTGGTGGTGGTGCTGCCCGAGTCGATGCCCAAAAAGGCATAGACATCCTCCCCCGGCTTCGGCTCCTTGCAGGGCAGGGGCGGCTTGCGGGTGCGCTCCTCAAACTGTCGCTGTTCCTCCGCCGTGGCGAAGAAGGGCCTGGCCTGGGGCAGGTCGGCCTGGCCGGTGCGGAAACTGCCGTTGCGCAGCCGCTCCAGCAGGTCGGCGGGGTCCGCCGGCATGCTCATCCCGGTGAACATCGTCTCGACACAGACGGCAGCCCCCAGGGCCACCATCAGCTCGGGGCGGTCGGGGATGAGGATTTCCTCGGGGGACAATTCCAGCCGCTGGGCAAAGACCTTGACCAGGGTGGGGTTGAAGGTCAGCGGTCCCCCTTCGAAGACCACCGGACGGGTGATTTCCAGCCCCTGGGCCAGGCCGCCGATGGTCTGTTTGGCGATGGCGTGAAAGGCCGACAGGGCCAGGTCCGCCTTGGACACCCCCTGGTTAAGCAAGGGCTGGATGTCGGTCTTGGCGTAGACGCCACACCGGCCGGAAATATCATAGACGCACTGTCCCTGTTCGGCCAGGGCATTGAACTGCTCCACCGGCACCTTGAGGATGGAGGCCACCTCGTCGATGAAGGCGCCGGTGCCGCCGGCACAGCTGCCGTTCATTCGCATATCCGCCACATGGATGGCCCCGGTATGGGGATCGGCCTGGAAAAAGATCATCTTGGCGTCCTGGCCGCCCAGCTCGATGGCACTGCCTACCTTCTGGTAACGGCTCTGGATGGCCGCTGCATTGGCCGCCACCTCCTGGGCAAAGGGCAGATCCAGCCCTTCGGCAATGGGCTTGGCCCCCGAACCGGTGAGGCAGAAATGGAAGGTCTGGCCGGGGAATTCCCGCTGCAGATCCTCCATCAACGAGATGACGCTCTGCACCTGGTCGGCGTGATGGCGTCGATACTCGGAGTACAGAACCTGGTCCGTCCCCTGGTCCAACACCACCACCTTGGTGGTGGTGGAACCGATGTCAATTCCGGCAGCAAGGGCCTGCCCGAACTTTTTTTGTTGTGCACCCGTTGTCATGGTATTTGCTCTTTCTCCCACTTGGCCGCCCACAAGGGACGGCAGATTCTTCTCTTTTGCACACAGAAAAGGACGGGTTCAGTGTGCCACTCCCGATTCGACCGGGATTGCCATAATTCGACCGTCCTACATGTTTATTAAACCATGATTTTTGTTGAAATAGAAGTGAAAAAATGGTATTATTCATTCCAGAATCGCAATAATCGGAGGTGAAGGAATGAACATCCAGCAGCTGGAAAGCTTTATCCGGGTGGCCGAAACCCTGAACTTTGCCCGGGCCGCTTCCCTTTTGAACGTCACCCAATCAGCGGTGTCCCGGCAGATCCATTCACTGGAGGAAGAGCTGAACACCAAGCTCTTTTTCCGCACCACCCGCACCGTCACCCTGACGCCGGAGGGGACCATCTTTCTGGAGCACGCCAAGCACATTCTGGGGCAGCTCAAGATGGCCACCGCCAAGATTCGCCACCACAGCAACGCCCATCCCCAGGTGCTGACCATCGGCTGCGAGGGGGAAAACGACCTGCCGCTGATGACCGACATCCTGCGGGTCTGCCGGGAAGAGATTGCCGACTTTCATCCCTTCCTCAAAAGCATCCCCCACCGCTCTTTGTGGGACCTGTTTTACCAGGGGGAGTTGGATGTGCTGTTCGGCTTTCAAGAGAACCTGCCCACCAAGAGCCAGATGCACTTTACCGAGCTGCGGAAGATTCCGCTGTGCTGTGTTCTGCCCGCCGGCCATCCCCTGGCCCAAAACCGGCAGATCGCCCTGGACGAGCTTCTCACACAGCATTTTGTCTTCTGTGACTCCTATGATCTTCCGGCCCAGGTGGTGGAGCTGCAGCACCGGATCGCCCGGCGCATTGTTCCTGAACACCTGCACATCTGCGAGAGCTCCCAGGTGATTCTGACCCTGGTCCGGGCGGGGTACGGCTGTTCCCTCCTGCCCGCACCGTCGCTGCACGATCCCTCCCTGGTCTTTCTGCCGCTGAAGGGCACCGTGCCCCTGCCCTACGGCATGATCCATTCCAAAAACGTCGCCAGTCCCCTGCTGAAACAGTTTCTGGAAATCGCCCTGCGGGTGGCCCGGCAATAAGAGACTGCCGCTGCACTGATGCAAGGCAGAAAAATGCGGGGGCGCTCCGTTTGGGAGCGCCCCCGCAGGCGTTTTGTTTCAGGATTCGGTCAGCCGAATCATTCGCCCCATTTCCAGTTGAGGATTTCGGGCAGGTCCTGACCAACCTCGTGGATGTAGTTCTTGTGCTCCACCAGCTTGTCGTTCATCTCCTGAACCAGGTAGGCGCCGCGGTTGCCCAGCTGGGGCAGGTGCAGCACCGCATCCTTGACCAGGTGGAAGCGGTCGATCTCGTTCTGGACACGCATGTCGAAGGGAGTGGTGATGGTGCCCTCTTCCTGGTAGCCATGGACGCTGAGGTTGCGGTTGGCCCGGTCATAGGTCAGCTCGTGGATCAGGGTCGGATAGCCGTGGAAGGCGAAGATGATGGGCTTGTCCTTGGTGAACAGCGCGTTGTAGTCGGCATCGGACAGACCATGGGGATGCTTGGTGTTGGGCTCCAGCTTCATCAGGTCCACCACGTTGACCACACGGATCTTGACCTCGGGCAGCGCCTTGCGCAGGATGCTGACAGCGGCCAGAGTTTCCAGGGTGGGGGTGTCGCCGCAGCAGGCCATGACGATGTCCGGCTCCTCGCCAGCGTCGTTGGAGGCCCACTCCCAGATGCCGACGCCCTGAGTGCAGTGCTTGACCGCCTGTTCCATGGTCAGCCACTGGGGACGGGGATGCTTGGAGGTGACCAGCACGTTGACATAGTCCCGGCTGCGGATGCAGTGATCGAAGCAGGAGAGCAGGCAGTTGGCATCCGGCGGCAGATACAGCCGGACGACATCGGCCTTCTTGTTGGCGATGTGGTCCAGGAAGCCGGGGTCCTGATGGGTAAAGCCGTTGTGGTCCTGCTGCCAGACGTTGGAGGAGAGGATCAGGTTCAGAGAAGCGATGCTCTGACGCCAGGGCAGCTGGTTGCAGACCTTGAGCCACTTGGCGTGCTGGGCCACCATGGAGTCCACCACGCGGATGAAGCTCTCGTAGGAGGCGAAGAAGCCGTGGCGGCCGGTGAGCAGGTAGCCTTCCAGCCAGCCCTCGCACATATGCTCGGAGAGCATGGAGTCCATGATCCGTCCGTCGCTGGACAGGAATTCGTCGCCGGGCACCATGGTGGAGTTCCAGTCACGGTTGGTGGCTTCGAAGCACTTGTACAGACGGTTGGACATGGTCTCGTCGGGTCCGAAGATGCGGAAGTTCTTGGCATCAGCGTTGAGGCGGAACAGATCGCGGATGTAGCCGCCCAGCTCGATCATATCCTGTTTTTCCACACTGCCGGGGGCGGGCAGATCCACAGCGTAGTCCTTGAAATCGGGAGTGCGCAGATCCCGCAGCAGCTTGCCGCCGTTGGCATGGGGGTTGGCCGCAATGCGGCGGTCGCCCTTGGGAGCCAGCTCCTGCAGTTCGGGGATCAGACGGCCCTTTTCGTCAAACAGCTCTTCGGGACGGTAGCTGCGCAGCCATTCCTCGATCTGCTTCAGATGCTCTTCCTGGTTGGGAGTGCCCAGAGTGATGTCGATGGGCACCTGATGGGCACGGAAGGTGCCCTCGATGGGCTTGCCGTCCACCACTTTGGGGCCGGTCCAGCCCTTGGGGGTGCGCAGCACGATCATCGGCCACTGGATGTGGCCCATCTCCTCGCCGGCGCGGGCACGGCGCTGGATGTCGTGGATTTCCTCGATGACGGTGTCCAGGGTGTCGGCCATCTTGGCGTGCATCGTCATGGGGTCGTCGCCCTCCACAAAGTAGGGCTTCCAGGAGCAGCCCAGGAAGAAATGCTCGATTTCCTCGTGGGTCATCCGGCCGAAGATGGTGGGGTTGGAAATCTTATACCCGTTCAGGTGCAGGATGGGCAGCACGGCGCCATCCCCCTTGGGGTTGAGGAACTTGTTGGACTGCCAGCTGGTGGCCAGAGGTCCGGTCTCGGCCTCGCCATCGCCCACCGTCACGGCGGCGATCAGGTCGGGGTTGTCGAAAACTGCACCGAAGGCATGGGCGATGGAATAGCCCAGCTCGCCGCCTTCGTTGATGGAACCTGGAGTTTCGGGCGCCACATGGCTGGAGATGCCGCCGGGGAAGCTGAACTGTTTGAACAGCCGCTTCATCCCCTCTTCATCCTGGCTGATGTTGGGGTACACTTCGCTGTAAGTGCCATCCAGGTAGGCGTTGGCCACAAAAAAGTTGCCGCCATGGCCCGGGCCGGAGATCAGGATGAGATCCTGGTCATACTTCTTGATGACCCGGTTCAGATGAACATAGACAAAGTTCTGGCCGGGAACGGTGCCCCAGTGGCCGACGATCTTCTTTTTAACATCGTCACGGGTCAGCGGACGGCGCAGAAGCGGGTTATCCAGCAGATAAAGCTGACCAGCAGCCAGATAGTTGGCGGCACGCCAGTAAGCGTTAATCTTCTGCAGCTCTTCGTTGGAAAGGCTCATAGATGATATTCCTCCTTGTTTTTCGCCAAAACTCAGGCGAAGGGGTTTTCAGTGGGATAGGGCAGGCTCTTGGGCTGGTTGTAAGCAATGTCACCGATGCCCAGGAACTTGAAGACCTCGAACAGTGCCTTGCCGCAATGGGCAAAGGCCACCGCGCCGTGGTGCGGGTAACGCTTCTGGATCAGCACATGGCGGTAGAACCGGCCCATCTCGGGAATGGCGAAGACACCAATGCCGCCGAAGCTCCGGGTTGCCACCGGCAGAACCTCGCCCTCGGCCACATAGGCACGCAGCACGCCCTCGCTGTCACACTGCAGGCGGTAGAAGGTGATGTCGGACGGCGCAATGTCCCCTTCCAGGGTGCCGCGAGTGAAGTCCGGATCGCTTCCTTCCGGCTCCAGCAGACGGTGCTGGATCAGCTGGTACTTCACTGCGCGGTTGGCGCACATCTTGCAGGACGGGGTGTTGCCGCAATGGAAGCCCATGAAGGTATCGGTGAGCTTGTAATCGAACTTGCCGGCGATGTCCTCGTCGTAGATGTACTTGGGCACGCTGTTGTTGATGTCCAGCAGGGTCACGGTATCGCCGGAGACACACATGCCGATGTACTCGCTCAGGGCGCCGTAGATATCCACCTCGCAGGAGACCGGGATGCCGCGGCTGGCCAGGCGGGAGTTCACATAGCAGGGCTCAAAACCGAACTGGCTGGGGAAGGCCGGCCAGCATTTGTCGGCAAAGGCCACATACTTCTTGCTGCCCTTGTGGGCTTCGGCCCAATCCAGCAGGGTCAGCTCGAACTGGGCCATCCGGGCGGACAGCTCGGGATAGTAGTTGCCTTCGCCCATCTCGGCCGCCATATCGGCGCAGACTTCCGGGATTCGGGGATCGTTGGCATGGGCCTTGTAGGAGACCAGCAGATCCAGCTCGCTGTTTTCCTCGATCTCAACGCCCAGCTCATACAGCCCCTTGATGGGTGCGTTGCAGGCGAAGAAGTCCTGGGGACGGGGTCCGAAGGTGATGATCTTCAGGTTGCTCACCCCGATCAGGGTGCGGGCAATGGGGACAAACTCGATGATCTTGTCCGCCAGCTCCTCGGCGGTGCCCACCGGGTACTCGGGGATGTAGGCGGCCAGATGACGCATGCCCAGATTGTAGGAGCAGTTCAGCATGCCGCAGTAGGCGTCGCCGCGGCCGTTGATCATGTCGCCGTCGCCTTCGGCAGCCGCCACATACATGCAGGGGCCATCAAAGAACTTGGCGATCAGGGTTTCGGGGGTCTCGGGGCCGAAGTTGCCCAGGAAAACAGTCAGAGCGTTGCAGCCGGCGCCCTTGACCTCTTCCAGTGCCTTCTCCATATCGGCCTCGTTCTCCACCGTGACGCTGCACTCGTAGGGCTCGAAGCCCTTGGCCTTGCAGGCGGCCACGATGTTCTGACGCCGCTGGGTGGACAGCGCGATGGGGAAGCAGTCACGGCTGACCGCGATCAGGCCCAGCCGTACTTCGGGAATATTGGTGGATTGCATAATCGTTTCCTCCGTTTCTTTTGGGGTTACAAACCTTTTTTCAATGGGGATTTCAACTCACTTGGCCAGTTCTTTGAACAGGGCCTTGCAGGTGGGGTAAATCTGCTTGAACTTCTGGTACCGTTCCTCATACCGGGCGGTGAGCTCGGCATCGGGCTGGATGGTCCGGCTCACATGCACCAGCTCATCGGTGGCTTCCTTAACGCTGGCGTACCGGCCACAGCAGACCATGGCCAGCAGCGCGCCGCCGTAGCCCGGGCCCTGCTCGGTCACCAGAATGTCCAGCGGAATGCCCAGCACGTTGGCCATGATGGTGCACCACAGCGGGCTCTTGGCACCGCCGCCGCAGATGTTGGACCGGGGAATCTGGACCCCCAGGGACTTGGCCACCTCGTAGCAGTCCCGGATGGCAAAGGAGACGCCCTCCATCACTGCCTGGGTGATGTCGGCCCGGGTGGTGTCCATGCTCAGCCCGATGAGGGTGCCGCGGGCGTCGGTGTCGTTGATGGGGCTGCGTTCGCCCATGAGGTAGGGCAGGAAGAAGACCTTGTTGCGGCCCAGCTTGTCCTCAGTGATGGGGGCCTGTTCTGCCGGGTAATCCTTGTCGGTCACCTTGAGAATGTCATCCATCCACCACTTGTTGCAGCTGGCCGCCGACAGCATGCAGCCCATCAGATGCCAGCCGCCGTCGGCATGGGCGAAGGCATGCAGGCTGTTGGTGTCGTCCACACCGAACTTGTCGCTACTGATGAAGATGGTGCCCGAGGTGCCCAGGCTGATGTTGCAGCTGCCGTTGCCCACCGTTCCGGTGCCCACGGCCGCCGCGGCGTTGTCCCCGGCGCCGGCACACACCTTGACACTCTCCGGCAGGCCCAGCGCCGCCGCCACCTCCGGCTTCAGGTTGCCCACAAACTCCCAGCTCTCATACAGCTTGGCCAGCCACTCGGGCTGGACGCCGCAGATTTCGCACATCTCCTTGCTCCAGCACTTGTGCTCCACATCGAGAAGCAGCATGCCCGATGCGTCGGAGTAGTCGGTGGCATGAACGCCGGTCATCCGGTAGACCAGATAATCCTTCGGCAGCATGATCTTGGCGATCTTCCCGAACAGTTCCGGCTCGTTGGCCTTCATCCAGAGGAGTTTGGGAGCGGTGAAACCGGCAAAAGCAATGTTGCCGGTGTATTTGCTCAGTGTTTCCCGGCCAATCTCATTGTTGAGGTAGTCGGTCTCCTTGGCGGTGCGACCGTCATTCCAGAGAATGGCGGGGCGCAGCACCTTGTCCTGGGCGTCCAGCGCCACCAGACCGTGCATCTGACCGCCGATGCCGATGCCCTGCACCTGCTTTGCGTCAAAGCCCTCCAGCAGGGCCGGGATGCCGTCCATACAGGCCTTCCACCAGCCGGCCGGGTCCTGCTCGCTCCAACCGGTGTGCGGCATGCTCAGCGGGTATTCCCGGCTGACCTGATTGCAGACCTTGCCGGCGTCATCCACCAGCAAAAACTTGCAGGCCGAGGTACCCAGATCAACTCCGATGTATAACATGACGATTCCGCCTTCCCCTTGCACTTCAGTAAAGCTCTTTTATAGAAGCTCTTTTTACATCATACCGTGTTTGTCCCCCTTCTGTCAACAGCCAAACTTCACAAAAGATTTTTATTTCATCTATATCTTATCGACAAAACTTCTACTTTTGTTGACTTTTGCCTCCGGCTCCGCTAGGATTAAATAGAACACATCTCGGAACATTTAGAAAAAAGCGAAGAGGATTTTTATGGAAAAGCTCCACCAGACGGCAACCGAACGCCGCCGTCTCACCCGAAACAACATCTATCGTTACCTGTACAACGCCCCGGTCGGACGCTCCAAGCAGGAGATCTCGGACGATCTGAAAATCAGCCTGCCCACGGTGCACCAGAACCTGACCGAACTGCTGCGGGCGGAACTGGTACGCCCCGACGGCATGAGCGCCTCCACCGGAGGCCGGCGGGCGCTGCGCCTGACGGTTGCGGAGAATGCCCGCTTTGCCCTGGGGGTTTCGGTATCGGGGGATCATTTCCGCATTCTGGCCGCCAACCTTCGCCTGCAGGAGATCGCCTACCGCAAGAGCACCCACCCCCGCACCAACCATCTGGCGGAGCTGGGGCGGTATATGGCCGCCGAGATCGAGTCCTTCCTGACCGATTTTGGCCTCAACCGGGACAAACTGCTGGGGGTTGGCATTGCGCTGCCCGCCATTCTCAACGCCGAGTGCACCCGCATCCTGGCGGCCCCCACCATGCACCTGCAGGATCTGGATTTGCAGCCGCTGACCGACGCCATCCCCTACCCCACCATCTTCAGCAACGATGCCACCAGCGGCGGCTATGCCGAATGGTTTGCCCGGCAGGAGAAGGTCAGCATGGCCTATCTCTCGCTGGAAGGCGGCGTAGGCGGGGCGGTGCTGATGAACGGTGCCCCCTATACCGGCCAGAACGGCCGCAGTGCCGAGTTCGGGCACATCTGCGTACAGCCCGGGGGGCTCCGCTGCCAGTGCGGCAAGCAGGGCTGTCTGGAAGCCTACTGTTCCTCCGCCCGCATTTCCACCGATCTGGGCATCACGGTGGAGCACTTTTTTGAGGGACTGGCCGCCGGAACACCGGCCTATATCACCCTGTGGAATGACTATCTGCAGCATCTGGCCCAAGGGCTGTGTATCATCCGGATGACGCTGGACTGCAACATTGTGCTGGGCGGGTATCTGGCTCAGTACCTTCCCCCCTACCTGCCCGAACTGCGCCGGCTGACAGCGGAGCGGGACCCCTTTGACGAGGACGCCGAATACGTCCATCTCTGCCACTATCCCAAGCATGCCGCCTCCCTGGGGGTGGCCCTGAACTTCATCAATCTATTTCTGGAACAGCTGTGACCGCAGCTTGCTTCCATCAACCAAAAACTCCCTCTGTGATCAGTCGTGCAGTTGCACGGCCTGCCGCAGAGGGAGTTTTTGGTTGGAGAGAAAAACGTTCAGAGAAAATGGAATAGGACTGCAATCGGAATTTTTCTATCTGACCGACTCATTTTGCCGGGCAGCTTTGCCGCAGGGCCTTCACCCCCGGGCCAATGGCACCGCCAAAGACAGCGCTGCCGGCCACAATGCTCCGCGCCCCTGCCCGGTATGCCCCGGGCAGAGTCTTGGAGGTAATGCCCCCGTCCACCTGGATCAGAGCACCGCTGCCGTGTTGTTCCAGCAGGGTGTGCAGGGCGGTGATCTTTTCGTTGCTGCCGGGCAGGTAGGGCTGACCGCCTCGCCCCGGCTGCACCGTCATCAGCAGGATTTGACGCAGCAAAGGCAGATAAGGCTCTGCCACTGTGGGGGCGGTTTCGGGGTTCAGCACCAGTCCCGCCTGCATCCCGGCATCACAGATGGCCTGTAACGCTTTGTCGGGGCCACCGGGGATCTCGTAATGCACCGAGACCCGTTCCACCTTCAGCTGGGACAGTTCCGGCACAAAGGCCAGGGGATTTTTTACCATCAGATGCACGTCCAACGGCTTTTGGGTCAGCCGGCGCATGGTGCGCACCATATCCACACCGAAGGAGATGGAAGGCACAAAATGCCCGTCCATGATGTCAATGTGGAAGGCGTCCACCCCGGCTGCTTCGGCGGCCCGGATGTCCTTTGCCAGGCAGGCAAAGTCCGCCGCCAGAATCGAGGCACACAGTTCAAACTGCGGGCTTGCACCCGCCGGACAGGGGTCCATCATCTCAGACCAGCTCCTTCACTGCGGCCACAATGGCGTCAGAACGCAGGCCGAACTGCTCCAGCAGTTCCCAGGCAGGGCCGGAATGTCCGAAGACATCTTTCACCCCAACCCGGCGCATCTTGGTGGGGCACTGTTCGCCCAGCAACCCGGCCACCGCTTCGCCCAAGCCACCCAGGACGCTGTGCTCTTCACAGGTGACCACAGCGCCGCACTCCCGGGCTGCCTTGAGGACAATCTCCTCGTCCAGCGGTTTGACGGTGCAGAGGTTAATGACCCGAGCCTGGATGCCCTCGTTCTTCAGCTGCTCGGCGGCAATAAGGGCTTCGTTCACCTCCAGGCCGGTGGCGATGATGGCCACATCATTGCCCTCGGTGAGCTGTTCCCCCTTGCCGATCTCGAAATGGAAGTTGGCCTCGTCGTGGAACACCGGCAGTGCAAGGCGGCCGAACCGCAGATAGACGGGTCCCTTGTGCTCGTAGGCAGCCTTGACGGCGGCCCGGGCTTCCACGTCATCCGACGGGCAGAGCACCGTCATACCGGGGATGGAGCGCATGAGGGCAAAGTCCTCACAGCACTGGTGGGAAGCCCCGTCCTCCCCCACCGAGATGCCCCCGTGGGTGGCGCCGATCTTGACGTTCAGATGGGGATAGCCGATGGAGTTGCGCACCTGTTCAAAGGCGCGGCCCGCCGCAAACATAGCAAAGCTGGAGGCAAAGGGCACCAGCCCCATGGCGGCCATGCCGGCAGCCGCCGCCATCATGTTGCCCTCGGCAATGCCGCAGTCAAAATGGCGGTCGGGATAGGCCTTTTTGAAAACCCCGGTCTTGGTGGCGGCAGCCAGGTCGGCGTCCAGCACCACCAGGTCGGGATGATCCTTGGCCAGTTCCACCAGGGCGGCGCCGTAGCTGTCGCGGGTGGCGATCTTCTTCACTTCACTCATAGCTGCGCCTCCAGTTCCGCCATCTGGGCGTTTAGTTCCTCCATGGCGATCTTGTATTCCTCATCGTTGGGGGCCTTGCCGTGCCAACCCACCTGGTTTTCCATGTAGCTGACCCCCTTGCCCTTGGTGGTGTGCATCAGAATGGCGGTGGGAGCGCCGGTCTGGTCGTGGAAATACCGGAAAGCATCCTCGATCTGGGCAAAGTCGTGCCCGTTGATGGTGACGGTGCGGAAGCCGAAGTCCCGCATCTTGGCATCCACCGGATCGGTAGGCATGACCTCACGGGTGGGGCCGTCGATCTGCAGCCCGTTCAGGTCGATGATAACGCAGAGATTGTCCAGCTTGTACTTGGCAGCAAAGAGGAAGGCTTCCCACACTTCCCCTTCCTCGATCTCGCCGTCTCCCAGCAGGGTGTACACCCGCACATTATCCTTGTGCAGATACTTGACGGCCTTGGCCATGCCCGCCGCCGCGCTGACCCCCTGACCCAGGCTGCCGGTACTCATATCCACCCCGGGCACCGTATTCATGTTGGGATGACCTTGGAGGTAGCTGTCGATGTGGCGCAGGGTGGGCAGGTCCGACACCGGGAAGAATCCCCGGTAGGCCAGAGCGCTGTACAATCCCGGCGCTGTGTGCCCCTTGGAGAGGACAAACCGGTCCCGGTCCTCCCATTTGGGGTTGGAAGGGTCGATACGCATTTCCTTGTTGTACAGATAGGCAAACAGATCCGCAGCCGAAAGGCTGCCGCCGGGATGCCCGGCCTTGGCACCGTGGGTGGACTCGATAATACCCATCCGCACCTTGCAGGCTGCGATCTGCAGCGCCAGATTTTCTTGTTTTGTCATATTACTCACCAAAGACCTTGATGTAGTCAGCCTTGAACTTTTCGATACCGGAATCGGTCAGCGGATGATGGATCATCTGCTCCAGCACCTTGTAGGGCACCGTGGCAATGTCGGCCCCGGACAGGGCGCAGTCGGTCACATGGATGGGGTTGCGCACGCTGGCCGCGATGATCTGGGTCTGGATGTCGGGATAGTTCAGGAACATATCATGGATGGTCTCAATGAGCTCGATGCCCCGCTGGGAGATGTCGTCCAGACGGCCCAGGAAGGGGCTGACATAGGTGGCACCGGCCCGGGCCGCCAGCAGTGCCTGGTTGGCACTGAAGATCAGGGTGCAGTTGGTGGGGATGCCCTTGGCGGAAAGTGCCTTGATGGCCTTGAGGCCCTCGGCGGTCATGGGGATCTTGACCACCATATGCTTGGGGTCCAGGGCATAGATAGCCTCACCCTCCTTGACCATGGTCTCGGCGTCGGTGGTGGTAGCCTTGACCTCGCCGGAGATGGGGCCATCCACGATGGTGGCGATCTCGGCCAGGGTCTCGGCGTAGTCGCGGCCCTCCTTGGCGATCAGGCTGGGGTTGGTGGTGACACCGGCGATGATGCCCATGTCGTTGGCTTTGCGGATTTCCTCCACGTTTGCGGTATCAATGAAGAATTTCATAACAGAACCATCCTTTCCATTTACAGGTCTTGGGCAATATCAATGTTGACGCCAACCAGGGCTTTCTGGGCGCCCTGGGCGGCTTCGTCAGAATCGGGATGGGCCAGCAGCCATTTGTTGCAGGCCCACAGGTAGGCATCGTCCCCGCCCCGTGCCGGCAGGTTGGGCTTGTCGGTGTTGGTGCCCTTGGGCAGTGCCACCATCACCCGGAAACCCTTGGCAGGGTCGGTGTGGCAGGGGGCATAGTGCAGGGTGGTGGCGTAGACCTCCACCAGCGTCCCCGCGGGGACCCGGAAGGCCTTGACCTTGGCGGTGTCCAGCTTGCCGCCCTGGATTTCATCCTCCCGGGCCAGCAGCAGGATGAAGTCCTCGGTGCCCAGGTTGAACTCGCTGTCCCGGTGATACTCCAGGCAGTTCAGCTTGGTGTTATGGCCGTTGCACCAGCCGAACTGCACCGGCATGCCGCCGTAGAGCGCCTGGCCCAGCACCGCTGCCTCAGGCAGGCTTTGCAGTGCCGGCTCCTCCGGCACATAGCCGGTGGCCTCGGGCAGCGGGGTGGATGCGTTCAGTGCCGCGGCGATGGCGGCGCATTCGGGTTCATAGCCGGTGACGACCCGCCCGTAGGCGGCGAATTCCGGTGAAGTGACAGAATAGATGGTCATAGAGCATTTCCTCCCTTTGGATGACTTGGCCTGTGGGACATGACAGAGCAGGCAAATCCTGCCAGAAATTGCGGCATTTGTCTTTTGTAAAGAACTTTTATACAAGTTCTTTATACAGCATATCGCAGACCTTAGCCGCTGTCAATGATCAAAACTGACAAAACCTCCGGGAATTTCTCATGTACCATCCACAAGATTGCCACATTCGTCGATATTTCGTCCCCTTTTGAAGGAAAAACGGGTGCCCCCGGGTGAGCTTTTCAAGGCTCAGCCCAGGGACACCCGTGTCTCTGAGAGGATGATTTTTTCTGCCGTCAAACCAGGGAACGGAGAATCCCGACCAGCCGGCGGGCGGCTTCGGCCCCGTCACCGGGGTGGTTGGCGCTGCCAAAGCTGAAGCGCAGGGTGCACAGGGCATCCTGGGCCGCCGTGCCGCCCAGAGCCAGCAGAACATGGGAGGGCACCGGGGTTCCGGCATTGTCACAGGCCGCTCCGGGCGAAACGCACACCCCCGCCACATCCAGCCGGTAGGTCAGGTCCTGGCCCTCCCGGCCGGGAAGGCCAACGCTAACCAAGCCGGGCAGTCCTTCCTTGCGGCTGTGGAACCGGGCCGCAGGCCACTGTTCCCGCAGGGTGCGGCAAAATTCCGAGGCCATCGCCCGCTTGGCAGCGGCCCGTTCCGCCCGTCGGGCGCAGGCCACCTCCAGCGCCCGGGCCAGCCCCACAATCTGGGCCACCGGCTCTGTGCCGGGGCGCAAGCCCTGCTGCTGGTTTCCGCCGAAAATCAGCGGGTGGAGCATCCGGGGCTGGCGGGCATAGAGGAAGCCGATACCCTTGGGCCCGCCGAATTTGTGGGCCGAGGCGCTGAGCAGGTCCACCCCGTCCAACGCCAGCTCCAGCTGGCCCACCGCCTGCACCGCATCCAGATGCAGCGGAACCTCCTGGGCGCGGCAGAGGGCGGCAATGGCCGGAACGTCCTGGATGGTCCCCACCTCGTTGTTGGCATACTGGATGGTGACCATCCGGGGATGCCGCCGGAGGGCCTGTTCCAGGTCCGCCGTATCCACCCGGCCCCACTGGTCCACCGGCAGGGTGTGCACCGCCAGGCCCCGGTCATGGAGAAAACGGCAGGCGCCGCTGACCGAGTGGTGTTCGATGGGGGTGGTGATCATCTCCCGGCTGCCGGGGCCCTGCCGGGCCGCCCCCGAGAGGATGGCCCAGGTGTTGCTCTCGCTGCCGCCGGAGGTGAAGAAGATGCCGGCCGGGCTGCAGCCCAGACAGCGCGCCACCGTCCGGCGGGCCTCCTCCACCGCGCGGTGGGCGGCCAGTCCGCTGCGGTACAGCGCCGCAGGGTTGGCAAAGGATTCGGTCAGCCAGGGCCGCATGGCTTCCCACGCCTCGGGTTCCAGCGGGGTGGTGGCGGCATGGTCGGCATAGATACTCTCATTCATCAGAACTGCCTCAAACAAAAATATCAGCTTAGATCAGCGGCCGTCAGTCGGGCATTACGACCCGTTCGGTCTGGTGCATTTTCAGGCAAAGGGGCATCTGGCCGGTGAGCCGGACGCTGCGGGCATCGGGCTGGCTGCCTCCCACCCAGATGGTGTACTCGCCCGGGAGTACCTGGGAAACCCCCGCCTCATCGCAGAGAGCCAGAGCGCTCAGCGGCAGGTGGAGGGTCACCCGCTTTTCCTCGCCGGGAGCCAGCGCCACCTTGGCCAGCCCCTTGAGCTGGGCGTGGGGGGTGCCGGGGCGTTCGGCCTTGACATAGACTTCCACCGTCTCACAGCCGGAATATGGGCCGTCGTTGGCCACCGTCACAGACAGCTCCACGCCGTCCTCCCCGGCTGTTTCGGCACTGACCGAGGCATCCCGGAAGGTAAACTGGGAGTAGGACAGACCATAGCCGAAGGGATACAGCGGTTCGGCCTCCAGATAGCGGTAGGTGCGCCCCTTCATGGAATAATCGGTAAACTCGGGAAGATCGTCGTCGGAGCGGTAGAAGGTCACCGGCAGCTTGCCCTGGGGGTTGACCTCTCCGAACAGAGCCTTGGCCACAGCCCGGCCTCCCTGGGCGCCGGGGTACCAGGCCTGCAGAATGGCGTCGGCCCCCACCTCGGCGGTGCCCAGGGCCAGCGCACTGCCGCTGAGCACCACAACCACCACCGGCTTGCCGCTTTCCAGACAGGCCTGCAGCACCGACTCCTGATTGCCGGGCAGCTTGAGGGTGGGCTTGTCGCCGCTGGCGAACTGGTTGCCCTGGTCGCCCTCCTCCCCTTCCAGGCCGGCATCCAGGCCCAGGCAGCAGATCACCACATCGCTCTCGGCGCAGACACCGCGCACCTCGCTGATCAGCTCGTTGGGCTGGGCCAAGGCCTGGACGTTCTTGGCATAGAGATGGCAGCCCACCGAATAGCGTACCTCCACATCGTCGCCCAGATATTCCTGGATGCCGTCCAGGACGGTAAAGTACCGGGAGGCGATGCCCTCGTAGTTGCCCACCAGAGCTTTGCGGTTGTCGGCATTGGGGCCCACCACCGCCACACGGCGCAGCTTGGACTTGTCCAGCGGCAGGGTATGGTTCCGGTTTTTCAGCAGCACCAGGGCCTTTTCGGCCACTTCCAGGTTCAGCGCCCGCATCTCCCGGCTGTCTACCGCCTCGTGGCTGATCTTGTTGTAGGGGACCTTGTCCTCGGGATCAAACATGCCCAGCCGCATCCGGGTGGTGAAGAGGCGGACCAGGCTTCTGTCCAGGGTTTCCTCCTTCACCTTGCCCTCGGCCACCGCCTGCTCCAGATAGGCGTAGAGGGTGCCGCAGTTGAGGTCGCAGCCGTTGTTGACCGCCAGCGCCACCGATTCCACCGGGCCGGAGGTGACCATATGGCCCTCGTGGAAGTCCTTGATGGCCCAGCAGTCGGAGGTGACGTGGCCCTGGAACTTCCACTTTCCCCGCAGGATATCCACCAGCAGGGTCTTGCTGCCGCAGCAGGGTTCCCCGTTGGTGCGGTTGTAGGCACCCATAACCGCCTCAACGCCGGCTTCCTCCACCAGGGCACGGAAGGCGGGCAGATAGGTTTCCCACAAATCCTGCTGGGAAACCTCCGCATTGAAGTAATGGCGCTGGTCTTCCGGCCCCGAATGGACCGCAAAGTGCTTGGCACAGGCGGCGGCCAGCAGATAGTCCGGGTCATCCCCCTGCATCCCTTCCACAAAGTTGACCGCCAGGCGGGAGGTCAGGTAGGGGTCCTCGCCGTAGGTTTCATGACCCCGGCCCCAGCGGGGGTCCCGGAAGATGTTGACGTTGGGGGCCCAGATGGTCAGCCCCTTGTAGATGTCCCGGTCCCCGTAGCGGCGGTTGAGGTTGTACTTGCCCCGGGCTTCCAGCCCCACCGCATGCCCCACCCGGCCCAGCAGCTTTTCGTCAAAGGTGGCGGCCATGCCGATGGTCTGGGGAAAGACGGTGGCGGTGCCCGCACGG
Organism: uncultured Gemmiger sp.; assembly: GCA_944382835.1. GTDB lineage: Bacteria > Bacillota > Clostridia > Oscillospirales > Ruminococcaceae > Gemmiger. The sequence continues at coordinate 37,905 of CALWNP010000005.1, read as the reverse complement.
CCCACCCCGTGGATGCCCTCGTTCCACCAGTTGTAGGCCGGGATGCCCAGCCGTGGGATGGCCGGTGCATTGTACAGCATCTGGCTCACCTTTTCCTTGAGGGTCATCTGGGAAACCAGCTCGCGGGCGCGCTGGCGGTATTCTTCCATCTTGGCTTTGCTGGGTTTCATGGGGGATTCCTCCTTCAGATATGGATTGTCATATGGGCGGTGTCAACAGACAGCACGGTTTTTCTATCCTCCATCTTACCTGGTTTTTTGCCGCATCGCATTTCATTTCTTGCGGTGTGTGTGCCGGTTTTTGCGATGTCGGAAAAGAAGTTCCCGGGCTCAGTCGTCCTCTTCCTGGGAGAAGCTCAGAATCTCGCCGGTGTCGGCGTCGATGTCGTAGTCATACTCGGTGCGGCCCACCTTCCAGGAGAACTCGTAGGTGGTGCGGCCGTGGTCCCGGTCGGTCTCCATCTCCATGGCACGGCAGTCGGCCTCGGCCACGCCGGCGTGCTGCAACGCAATCTGCTTGGCCTGGTCAGCGGTAACGGCACTGCCGGCGGCGGCGCTGCTGGCAGCCGCCTGGCCGCCGTTGTAGTGCTCGGCGTCATAGTCATAGGACAGGATTTCGCCGGTGGTAGCGTCCAGCTCGTAGTCGTACTCCTCGGCACCGGTGTCGGTGGTGCGGACAAACTCCACATCATACTCGGCACGGCCCTTCTCGTACTCCAGCCGGGCATTGATCCACTGCAGGTCGGTTTCCGCCAGGCCGGCGTGGTCCAGTGCCACAGCCTTGGCCTCCTCCTCGGTGAGGTAGCCACTGTCGGGGGCGGAGCTGCCGGCAATGCCCGCAGTGGTCTGGGTGGCAGGGGCTGCCACCGGGGCCACGGCGGTGGCTTCGGGGGTGGCCGACGCGGCCGGGGCGGTGGACTGAGTCGCCGGCTCACTGGCGGCGGGAGCCACCGGACGGGCCGCCGAAGCGGTGTCGGCGGATGCGGCATTGGCGGAGCAGCCGGTCATGACCAGGGCGGCCAGGGCGGTGCAGAGGGCGAGGGAAGCATATCTTTTTTTCATCGGAAGTTCCTCCTTTGGGGAATCGGATTGTTTTGTTGTGAGTACAGGATACCACCGAAAGATTAAAGCCACATTAAAGATCGCAATGATTTTCGCAGGGGATGCGGAAGGTGAACGCCGTTCCCTCCCCCAGCCGGCTGTCCACCGTGATGCTTCCATGATGGGCGTCCACAATCCAGCGGACCATGGCCAGCCCCAGCCCGGCGCCCCCGCCGCTGCGGGCGGGGTCCGCCTGCCAGAACCGCTGCCAGATCTTGTCCAGGTCCTGGGAGGCAATGCCGATGCCGTTGTCCTCCACCCGGCCCACCGCTTCCTCCTGCTGTCGAGAGATGGACAGCTTGACCCAGCCGCCGGGCTTGCCGTAGTGCAGGGCGTTCTCGGTCAGGTTGATGAGCAGCCGCATGAGCATCGTTTCGTCCCCCTGGACCGTCACCCCGGGCTGGATTTCGGTGCGGACGGTGATCTGCCGCTCGGCGGCCTGCTCGGCCTGGGTTTCGGCCACCATCTGGGCCATCTCGCTCAAGTCCACCGTCTCCCAGTGCAGCGGCTGGCGGCCCTTGTCGGCCCGGGCCAGCATCAGCAGCTGGGAGAGCAGCGCCGCCATCCCGGCGGCCTGGCGGTGGATGGTTTCCAGGGCGGTGCGGGTCTCCCCCTGGGGGTTGGCGTGTTCCAGGGCGTACTCGCTCTGGGAGAGGATCACCGCGGTGGGGGTGCGCAGCTCGTGGGAGGCATCGTCGGTGAACTGTTTTTCGTGTTCAAAGGCTTCCTCCAACCGCCCGAACATGGCATCAAACTCCCCGGCCAGGGTGTGGATCTCGTCTCGGCCCTCCTCCAGCGCGATGCGGCGGGAAAGGTCGTTGCCCTCCCCGATCTCCCGGGCGGTCTGGGTGATGCGGCGCACCGGGGCAAAGGCCCGCCGGGTGACCAGATACCCGCCCACCGCCGACAGCAGCACAAAGACCGGCAGCACCAGCAAGGCCCAGTGGAGCAGCTGGGTGAGGGTGGAGTCCACCGCATCCGCCGCTGTCACACTGCGCACCCAGAGGGTGCCGTAGTCCTCCACCGAAATGGCCTCATCGTAAAGGTACCAGGAGCGGCCGCCGCTCTCCACCCGGCGCAGTTCTCCGTCGGAGAAGACCGCCGAATTGTCAAAGGTCCGGGGCACCAGGCCGTAGAGGGGCACTCCCGCGGCGTCGTAGACCGAAAGATAGACCCCGTCCTGGAAGGCTTCCAGGTCGTTGTCAATGTCCAGTTCTCCGTTGCGGTATTCGATTTCTCGGCGGCTGTCCGCCGTCATGTTCTGCATCAGGGTCAGCTTGCCCTGCCGGGCCGATTGTGCCGCCGCGTGAAAGAGGAACCCCAGCGAAAGCCCTGCCAGCAGCACCATGAAGAGGGTGTACCAGAGGGTCACCCGCATGGTGATGGAGCACTTTTTCATACTTCCTCCCGAAGGACGTAGCCCACGCCCCGCACCGTATGGATCAGCTTGGGTTCCCGGCCGTCGTCCAGTTTCTTGCGCAGATAGCGGATGTAGACATCCACCACGTTGGAGCCGCCCTCGTAGTCATAGTTCCAGACCCCGTGGCTGATTTTCTCCCGGGAGAGGACGGTGCCGGCGTTGCGGGCCAGATATTCCAGCACCGCGAACTCCTTGGCCGAGAGAGGGATGTTCTGCCCGCCCCGGGCAGCGGTGCGGGCCATGCAGTCCACCTCCAGATCCGCCACCGTGATCCGGTCGCTGACCTGGTCCGACCGGCGGCGGATCAGCACCCGCAGCCGGGCCAGAAGTTCCTGTAGGGCAAAGGGCTTGACCAGATAGTCGTCCGCTCCGCTGTCCAGCCCCCGGACCCGGTCCTCCACCCCGTCCCGGGCGGTGAGCAGCAGCACCGGGGTTTTGTCCCCTGCGGCCCGCCGGCGGCGCAGCACCTCCAGGCCGTCCACGCCGGGCAGCATGATGTCCAGCACCACCGCATCGTATTCGCCCCCGGCCAGATAATCCAGCGCATCGGTGCCGGTATGGCAGCTGTCCACACTGTAATGTTCCGCCGTGAGCTGTTTGACCAGCAGGGCATTCATCTCGGGCTGGTCTTCCACCACCAGAATCCGCATTCCTCAGTCCTCCTTCGGATCTCGTCTGATTGTTATTATAGCACAGCCCGACAGAAAAAGGCGAGGCACTCCTATTTGGGCAAAAAGGTTGCACCCGGCAACGAAGGGTGTATAATGGAAAATCAGAAGAACACCTTGGGAAAAGGCGGTGCATCGTGAAGGAACCGGCAACAACCGACAAACACTATTTGACCTGTGAGCGCAACTGGGTCTACTTCACCCTGATCTGGGTGGCCGGATTCTGGGGCGCCTATACCTACCTGCTGCGGGGCAATGTCTTCTGCAATGCCCAGACCGGCAACGTGGTCCTGATGGGGATGGCCCTGGGCTCCCGGCAATGGGGCACGGCCCTCTATTATCTGGTGCCCATCTCGGCCTACATTCTGGGGGCCTTTGTCTCGGAGCTGCTGCCCAACCCCATCAAGCACCGGCTCAGCATCCGGTGGGACACCCTTCTCATCCTCATCGAGCTGCTGGGGGTCCTGCTGCTGGGCTTTGTGCCGGAATCCGCCCCGGTGCAGATCTCCCAGGTGGGCATCAACTTCCTCGCCTCGATGCAGTACAACACCTTCCGCCAGGCCGAAGGAGTGGCAGTGGCCACCACCTTTGTCACCAACCACATCCGGCAGGTGGGGGTGGGGATGGCTAAGGAGCTGCGCCACCTGCACAAGCCGGACAAATCCCACCGGCCCAAGCTGATGCGGCATCTGGGAATGCTCTTCTTCTTTATTGTGGGCGCCGTGGTGGGAACGGTGGTCTGCCGCATCTTCCTGGGACGGGGGATCTGGCTGACCATGCTTCCCCTGGTGGTTATCTTCCTGACCCTGCTCCACGCCGACCGGACCACCGAAAAGGACCTGGTGGAACAGAAACCCGCCGGGCATTGAACCATACATAGAAAGGAAGCCTATATGAAACTGGGAATTTTGGGTGCAGGCAACATTGCCGCCGTCATGGCCACCACCGTCCGCAAACTGAACGAAACCGGCAACCACGAGGTGGAGCTGTACGCCGTGGCCGCCCGGGATCTGGGCCGGGCCCAGGCCTTCGCCGCCAAACATGGGGTGGAAAAGGCTTTTGGCAGCTATGAGGAGATGCTGCAGGACCCGGCGGTGGACTTTGTCTACATTGCTACCCCCCACTCCCACCACTATGCCCAGATCAAGCTCTGCGCCGATCATGGCAAGCATGTGCTGTGTGAGAAGGCCTTCACCGTCAACGCCCGCCAGGCCGAGGACGCCATCCGCTACGCCCGGTCCAAGGGGGTGCTGGTCACCGAGGCCATCTGGACCCGGTACCAGCCCATGCGGCAGATCATCCACGAGGTGCTGTCCTCCGGCCGGATCGGCGAGCCCCGGATGCTCACCGCCAACCTGGGCTATGCCACCACCCAGAATCCCCGGATCGTCCTGCCCGAGCTGGCCGGCGGTGCCCTGCTGGATGTGGGGATTTACACCCTCCACTTTGCCGAGATGATCTTCGGTCATCCCGACAGCGTCCAGGGCCTGTGCACCAAAAACGAGCACGGGGTGGATCTGATCGACAGCATGTCCCTGCTCTGGAAGGACGGCCGGGTGGCCCATCTCACCGCCGCCGCCAACGCCATCTCGGACCGGTACGGGGCGATCTACGGCTCGGAGGGGTATCTGATGGTGGAGAACATCAACAATCCCCAGGGGCTGCAGGTCTTTGATGCCCGCCACCGCCTGGTGGAGGAGCGCCGCTGCCCGGCCCAGCTCACCGGCTACGAGTATGAGGTGCTGGAAACCGCCAACAGCATCCGGCAGGGGCTGCTGGAATGCCCCTCCATCCCCCACAGCGAGACCATCGCCACCATGGAGCTGATGGATCACCTGCGGGCCCAGATGGGGGTCTGCTACCCCTGCGAGGCCGTGGACTTTCCCGGCTGATTCTATTTCACAATAACAAAATTGGCCCCCGGGCGGGGGTTCCTCTTGAGAGGGTCCCGCCCGGGGGCCTGTTGTTTGGGTGGTCAGAAAACAACCACCAGCAGCATCTTGAAGGTTTCCTCGCCGTAGACGGCATGGGGATGGCCGGCGGGCATGACGATGGACTCGCCCTGGTGGAGCAGATAGTCCACCCCGTCAATGGTGATCCGCCCCACCCCGTCCAGGCAGGTGACAAAGGCGTCGCCGCCCGAAGCGTGGGTGCTGATCTCCTCCCCCTTGTCAAAGGCAAACAGGGTGATGCTCAGGGCGCTGTTCTGGGCCAGCGTCTTGCTGACCACCTGGCCGGGCCGGCATTCCACCTGGTCCTTCAGGACCAGGACTTCGGCCTGGCTGATGTTCTTCATTTTGGCGTTCATGGTGGGACCTCCTTGTATCCGTTTGGATTCAGGATACCCCATCAGCGGCAAAAAATCTGTTGTCAGGACAACGTCCGCCTCTCAAAGATTGGCGCCGTTTTCCGCCACCGTCTTGGCATACCAGAAGGAGCTGTCCTTGGGGATGCGGCGGCCGGTGGGATAATCCACAAAGTAGAGGCCGAACCGCTGGTTGTAGCCGCTGTACCACTCGAAGTTGTCGATGAGGGCCCACTGGAAGTAGCCCCGGATATCCACCCCGCGCTGGATGGCCTTGGACAGGGCCTTGAGGTAGCGGGCCAGGAAATCGATGCGGTCGGGGTCGTGGACCTTGCCGTCCAAAAAGATCCGGTCATCGCAGGACTGGCCGTTCTCGGTGATGTAGATGGGCAAACCGTAGCGCTGCTGGATGAAATAGGGGCCCCAGTTCAGGCTTTCCGGTTCCACCGGCCAGCCCAGGGCGGTGCAGGCGTACCCGATGGGCCGGGGGGCGTATTCCGGTCCCTTCTCCCCCATCCGGGCGGGGATGGCGTTGTAGATGTTCAGGCCGATCATATCCGGCTTGCCCAGGGGCAGAGCATCGGTGATCTCCTGGGGCACCTTCTCGAAGCAGGCAGCCAGACGGGGACCCACATTTTCCTGGGGCCAATGGCCCAGGCAGAGGGGGTCCAGCGACATCTGATGGGTGAAGCCCCAGTCATCGTCGGGGCTGCCGAAGGTCAGGGCGCGGGCGGCCTCCACATCCTGGGGATCCTCACTGACCGGATAGCAGAGCCGGCCGGTGGAGACAAAGCCCACCCGGTTTTCCTCGTCAACGGCATGGACCGCCTGGGCGGCCAGGCAGTGGGCATAAATCACATTCTCCCAGCAGAGGAACTGGCCTTCCAGCGGCAGCTGCAGGCCCGGCGCATGGGTGCCGGTGCCGTAGCCCAGGTTCACCACGCAGGCAATCTCGTTGATGGTGAACCAGTTGTGCACCCGGCCCTTGAAATGCTCGGCCACCACAGTGGCATACCGGGCAAAGGCGCGGGCGGTGTCAATGTTCTGCCAGCCGCCCTTTTTCTCCAGCGCCAGGGGCAGGTCCCAGTGGTAGAGGGTGACGTAAGGCTCGATGCCGTTTTCCCGCAGGGAATCGATCAGCTTGTCATAGTAGGCCAGGCCCTCGGGATTGACCGCGCCGTCCCCGTCGGGGATGATCCGGGGCCAGGCGATGCTGAACCGGTAGGCTTTGAGCCCCATGGCCTTTAGGGCTTCCACATCATCGGGCCAGCGATGGTAGCTGTCACAGGCCACATCGCCGGTCTCCCCCCGCTCGATCTTGCCCGGAATCCGGCAGAAGGGGTCCCAGATGCTGGGGCCGCGTCCTCCCTCCTGGGCACCGCCCTCGATCTGATAAGCGGCCGAGGCTGCGCCCCAGACAAAATCCTTCGGAAAAACTGCCATTGTTTGCTCATCCTTTCTATATTGTATGGTGAATCATGCAGCGGGATTGTTCAGTCCAGCCGCTGGCGCAAAAATTCGGTCAGGACGGCGGCCGCATTGCGATGGGAGGCCACCCCCGGGTGCTGCCGCGCCCCGATGGTCTCGGCGGTGGTGTCGGGCAGCGGAAGGAAGAAAGCCCGGTCATCGCCGGTCTCCTGGCAGTAACGGTCCACCGCCCGCTGCATCAGAGGGCACAGTTCCTGGCCCAGCATGCCGTATACCCAGACTAGCAAAGCCCCGGGGTTGCAGCGGCGCAGCTGGCACAGCCCATCCACCACCGCCTGTTCCAGCCGCGCCTGATGGGCGGGGGTGGTGTCCTGGGCGTACTGTTCCCCGGTGGCCGGGTCGGTCCAGGGCGGGTTGTGAGAGGCCCCGGCGTCGTTGGTGCCCAGGTTGATGATGACCGCATCGGCGGGCCAGGCGGCAAAATCGTTGGGCTGCTGCGCCCCCAGGGCGGCGTTGCGCTCCCCTTCCGCCAGGCCGCAGACCATCTCATAATAGGGAAGAATCCGGTTGTGGGGGTTGTTTTCCCAGTCCGAAAGGATGCCCCAGCCGCTCTGGCTGACCACCCGGAACTCCGCCCCCAGAGCGTCGGCAGTCATCCGGCCATAGTGATTCATGGCGCTGAAGAAGGCGGAAATCCAGTCCTCCTCCTGCCGGGCGCCGATGGCCCCCTCACCGCTGGTAATGCTGTCCCCCACAAACTCCAACCGATACTTGGGTTCCAGCAGGGGCAGAAATTCGCCTTCTTCCCACCGCAGGCCGGTGATCTGTAAGAGATGGCGGGGATCGTCGTGCATCGCCTGCACATCCTTAAAGACCCGCACATGTTTGGGAGTTCCGGGGGTCATTCCCCGGAAGACACAGACTTCGCTGGTCCCCGCCGCCACCGGGAACCGGCTGATCCAGGCGCCGTTGAGCTCAATGCTGATCCAGGGTTCACACTGTGCATAGTCGGCGTTGAGCTCCAGCCAGAGTTCGCTGCCGGTGCACAGACACTCGATGCCCGATGCCGTATAAAAGAGAGTCAGCGGGTCCCCTTGAGCATGGCGGCCCAGAATCCGCACCTGGGGCAGTGCGGCTATTCCCTGCTTCATGGAATCTCCTCCTATCATTTAGTTAAATTGTATTTTGATTAGCTAATTTTCTTCACTCTACCACATTCGGCATGCTGTTGCAAGGGCCCCGGCAAAATTAAGCAGGACTGACAAAAAGATGGACCTAACATTGACGATAACAACGGATACTGATATACTTAATTTAAGTAAATTGTGTGAAACGAGGTGTTTGAGGTGTCGAAAAGTGTACGGATGGCGGACATTGCCAAAAAGCTCGGCATCAGCATCGTTTCGGTCTCCAAGGGATTGTCCGGCAAAGAAGGGGTCAGCGATGAAATGCGGGCCAAAATTCTGGCCACCGCAAAGGAGCTGGGCTATGAGCTGCCCGCCAAGACTGAGGCAGCAACCCAACGCAGCATCAACATCGGCATCCTGGTGGCAGACCGCCATTTTAATGAAAGCGCATTCTATTCCAGCCTGTACCGTGCGGTGCTGAATCGCTGTGCCCCGCTGGGCTATAACTGTATTTTAGAAATTGTACCCGCCGAGTCGGAGCAGAGCTGCATCATGCCCACCCTGCTGGTCAACCACAAGGTGGATGCCCTGATCTTTATGGGGGAGCTGCGTCGGCGCTACATCAGTACGGTACTGCAATACGGCTTGCCTTTCATGTTCCTGGATTTCTACGACGATGCCATTGCCGGGGACAGTGTCCTCAGTGACAACACCAGCGGCGGTTTCCAGATGACCGAGCATCTGTTGTCCACCGGACGGCGGCGGATCGGATTTGTGGGCAGCGTGGCCGCCACCAGCTCCATCATGGACCGGTATCTGGGCTACTGCCGCGCGCTGCTGCTGGCCGGCATCGAACCCCGGGCGGATTGGCGTCTGGAGGACCGCGGCCCTGACGGCAGGCTAGTCCAGATTCAGCTGCCCAAAGAAATGCCCGATGCCTTTGTCTGCAATTGTGACGAAGTGGCGTTCAATCTGGTGGAACTGCTCCACCGGGAGGGGTATGAGGTTCCCCGGGATGTGGCGGTGACCGGTTATGACGATTATCGGTTTTCCACCATGAGCCGCCCCCAGCTGACCAGCTACCGCATTGATGTCGGCGGGATGGCCGCGGCAGTGGTCAGCCAGCTGCGCCGCAAACTGAACAACAAACCGCCGCTGGCCCCCACCACCATCGTGCCGGGTGCCTTTGTACGCCGGGAATCCGCCTGAGGCCCCTTTGACAGCCGAATATTTTTAACTTAAACGCAGGCTAAAGAAAAATTTAGCCTGCGTTTTTTTCGTAAAATCAAGATTTTCCAGGTCATTTTGCCTAACAAAAATAAGATTTTTTCGCCATTTCACCAAACTTTTACTTAATATATTGACTATTTTTAGCCTAAATAGTATCCTTAATACGTAAGGCAAATCACCCAAGGCCTTGGTGAGACGATTTTAGATTCTTTTCCACGCACCATTTCAAAAGGAGGACACAACCATGAAAAAAGCAATTGCCCTGACCCTGGCAGCTGCCCTTTCCGCCAGCCTGCTTGCCGGCTGTGGTGGCCAAAGCGGTCAAACCAGCGAGAGCACCCAAAGCGGCTCTGCCCAGTCCACCGACGCCGCCGAAACCGGCATCCCCGCCTACAATGAGCTGACCGTCGGCGAGGATTACACCGATCTGAAGGCCGATCTGAAATTCATCAGCCACCGCACCGATCTCATCGACGACGGCACCTTCGATGGCTATGTGGCCGAGTTCCAGAAGCTCTACCCCAACATCACCATCAGCTACGAAGGAATCACCGACTACGCCAACGACATGACCACCCGGTTGACCAGCAACAACTGGGGCGACATCTGCATGATCCCCACTACCATCCCGCTGCCGGAACTGGGCGATTACTTCTACCCTATGTGTGACCTGAGCAGCATCCAGGATGAGTACAACTTCGCCGACAACCGTGCTTACGACGGCAAGGTTTACGGCATCCCCTCCACCGGCAACGCTCAGGGCATTGTCTACAACAAGGCAGTCTTCGCCGCTGCCGGCATCACCGAGCTGCCCACCACCCCCACCGAGTTCCTGGACGACCTGCAGAAGATCAAGGATTATGATTCCAGCATCATTCCTCTGTACACCAACTACGCGGCCGGCTGGACCATGAGCGCCTGGGATGCCTACATCGGCGGCGGCGCCACCGGCGATGCCGATTGGATGAACATCACCATGCCCCAGACCCATGATCCCTTCGCCAAGGGCGTGCCCACCGGCGATGAGCAGAGCGGCCCCTACGCCGTCTACAATGTCCTGTATGAAGCGGTCAAGCGTGGCCTGACCGAGGCAGACCCCACAACCACCGATTGGGAAGGCAGCAAGCCGATGATGAACAACGGCGAGATTGCCACCATGGTTCTGGGCAGCTGGGCCATCGTCCAGATGCAGGATGCCGGCGAGCATGCCGATGACATTGGCTACATGCCCTTCCCCATCAGTGTGGACGGCGTCCAGTACGCCAGTGCCGGCGCCGACTACTGCTACGGCATCAACGCCAACTCCAGCGATGACAACAAGATCGCTGCCATGCTCTACATCAAATGGCTGAGCGAGTCCAGCAACTTCTCCTATGACCAGGGCGGTATCCCGGTGCTCAAGAGCCAGGAATACCCCGAGACCCTGTCCGCCTTTGACGGCATCGAACTGGTGGCCGACACCGCTGCTCCCACCGAACTGGCTGACCTGGCCTCCAACGTCCAGCGTGACGCCGAGCTGACCCTCAACTCCGACCAGACCCACGTGATGCGGATCGTGGAAGCCGCCATCAACGGTGACGAGACCCTGGACGACATCGTGGCCGACTGGAACGCTGCCTGGAACGACGCGGTGGATCGCAACGCACCGCAGGAATAAAGAGCTGTCCTCACCATCCAAACACACCCGGCAGGGCGGGTCGGTTTCCGCCGGCTCGCCCTGCCGCTTTTTATGAAAGGGAGACATCTCATGAGCAATTCCACCACATCCGTCAAACGGCGCAAAAGTTTTGGGCAATGGCTCAAAAGTATGCGCGGGCAGCAGATCGTCTGCACCGTCACCTTCCTAATCCTGCCGTTGCTGCTGCTTTTTACCTTCACCTATCTACCCTTTGTCAAAATGGTGCAGTTCAGCTTCTTTGACATGCGCTATATCGGGCGCCGAGTCTTTGTGGGGCTGGAAAACTACATCGACGTCTTCACCCGGGACGACTGCTTCCAGGCGCTGCTGCTGAGCTTGTATTACATGGCCGGCTCGGTGGTTCAGATGGCGCTGGCCCTGCTCTTTGCCACCATCCTGAGCTTCAAGGTCAAAGGCGGAAAATTTTTCCGTGGCGCACTGTATTTTCCCTGCCTGATCTGCGGCATCTCGGTGGGCTTCATCTTCAAATTTTTCTTCACCCATGGCTTCGTGCTGGATACCCTGCTCAGCTGGGTGGGCTTCAACATCGACACCCTCCCCTACTGGCTGCGGGACGAATCCATCAACAACATCGTGCTGGTGGGCTGCTCCATCTGGAAATACGTCGGCCAGAACATCGTCATGTTCATCGGCGCCATCGCCTCGGTGGACTCCACCCTTTATGAGGCAGCCGACATCGACGGTGCCAACGCCTGGCACCGGTTCAAGGACATCATCCTGCCCTCCATCCGTACCATCGTGGTCCTCAACCTGATCATCTCGGTTTCCGGCGCTCTCTCCGCCTTCGAGATGCCCTACGTTGTCACCGGCGGCGGATTCGGCACCTCCACCTACTTCGTCATCATGGACAAGCTGGCCCACACCGACCAGAAGGTTGGCCTGGCCTCCGCCATGGCCGTGGTGCTGCTGGTTCTGATCATGATTGTCACCTACATCCAGAAGGGTGTGGAGCGCTGGCTGAACAAGCGGGACGAGCGCACCCCCAAGGCCCTGGTTTCCACCGATCCCAACACCGCCGCCCAGGCCGCCAGCGCCAGCCCGGCCAAAGCCAACTGAAAGGAGGCCTTTGCAGATGTTGAATCAAAACACCACCATCAAGGTAAAGCGCCTGGTGGTCAACATTGCCAAGTATGCCCTGCTGATCTTTTCGGCCTTTGTGGCGCTGGTGCCCATCGTCTCCTGCGTCATCACCGCCTTCAAGACCGACGAGGAGTACGCCAACACCAATGTCATGACCCTGCCCGAAAGCTGGCTGAACTTTGACAACTTCATCACCGCCTGGCAGAAAGCCGACATGGGTCACGCCTTCCTCAACAGCTTCATCGTGCTGATCTGCGTGCTGGCCGGCAGCGTGCTGATCTCCTCCATGCTGGCCTATGTGCTCAACCGGTTCAAGTTCCACGGCAATGCCCTGATCCGCAACCTCTTTACCATCGCTACCCTGATCCCCGGCATTGCCACCCAGGTTACCGTCTACCAGATCATGACCGCCCTCAACCTGGTCAACTCGCTGCCCGGCTACATCATCCTGATGATGGGCACCGACGTCATCACCATCTACATCTTCCTGCAGTTCTTTGAGAACCTGCCCGTCAGCCTGGACGAGAGCGCCATTTTGGACGGCTGCAGCTATTTCGGGGTCTTTTTCAAGATTCTGCTGCCGCTGCTCAAGCCCGCCATCGTCACCAGCGCCATCCTCAAGGGGGTGGGCACCTACAACGAATACTACATGGCCAACCTCTACCTGCAGGACAAAACCAAGTACCAGGTGGTTTCCACCTCCCTCTATGTCTTCTCCGGCCCCATGGGCAGCCAGTACAACTACATCTGTGCCGGCGTCATCATCACCATCATCCCCGCCCTGATCATCTTCCTGCTCTGCCAGGATCAGATTTACAGCGGCATGGCCGCCGGTGCGGTCAAGGGCTGATCCACTTACCATTATCTTTGGAGGATTCCGATTATGAATAAGGTCAAACTGTATTGCGATCCGCTGCCGGGGATGCCCTGGCAGGACAAACCCGCCAACTGCACCGGTCCGCTGTGGCGCTACACCGAGAACCCCGTCATCGGCCGCAATCCCCTGCCCGGGGTGGCCCGGGTCTTCAACTCGGCGGTGATGCCCTACCAGGGCAGCTACATCGGCGTTTTCCGGGGCGAGCAGACCAACGGCATTCCCTACATCTATCTGGGCCACAGCGCCGACGGCATCCACTGGACCTTTGACCCCGACAAGATCCCCTTTGTCAACGAGGCCGGCGAGCCCTTCATGCCCCCCTACGCCTACGATCCCCGCCTGGTCAAGGTGGAGGACACCTACTACATCATCTGGTGCCAGGACGCCTACGGCGCCGCCATCGGCATGGCCAAGACCACCGATTTCAAGACCTTCACCCGGGTGGAAAACCCCTTCCTGCCCTTCAACCGCAATGCGGTGCTCTTCCCCCGCAAGATCGGCGGCAAGTTCAAGATGCTCTCCCGCCCGTCGGATTCCGGCCACACCCCCTTCGGTGACATCTACATCAGCGAAAGCCCCGACATGAAATACTGGGGCTGCCACCGCCATGTCATGGGCCGGGGCAGCAACTGGTGGGAGAATGTCAAGATCGGCGGCGGCGCTGCCCCCATCGAGACCAGCGAGGGCTGGCTGCTCTTCTACCACGGGGTCACCGGCACCTGCAACGGCTTTGTCTACTCCATCGGCGGGGCCATCCTGGACCGGGATGAACCCAGCAAGGTGCTCTACCGCTGCGCCACCTACCTGCTGACCCCCGAGACCGACTACGAGGAGCGCGGATTTGTGCCCAACGTCTGCTTCCCCTGCGCCACCCTGCAGGACGCCGACACCGGCCGCATCGCCATCTACTACGGCTGTGCCGACAGCTATGTGGGGCTGGCCTTCACCACCATCGACGAGGTGGTGGACTATATCAAGGCCCACGACAACGCCAACGAGGACGACCGCTCGCTGGGCCTTCGCTGAGAAAGAGGTGACCCGGTATGCGCATTGCACAGGCCGCACAACAGATGCTGACCTCCACCATCCTGCCCTTCTGGATGAAGCTGCGGGATGATACCTGGGGCGGCTATTACGGGCTGGTGGATTTTGACCTAAAGGTGGACAAGACCGCCGAGAAGGGCTGCATCCTCAACAGCCGGATCCTCTGGTTTTTCTCCCAGGCGGCCCGGATCACCGGGCGGGCGGATCTGCGGGATCATGCCCTCCACGCCTACCGTTTCCTGGCCGACCACTGTCTGGACCGGGAATACGGCGGGGTGTACTGGAGCCTGACCTACGACGGCAAGCCGCTGGACACCACCAAACACACCTACAACCAGGCTTTTGCCATCTATGCCCTGGCCGCCTACTACCGGCTGACCGGCGACGAGAACGCCCTGAACCAGGCCCGGGCGCTGTTTGCCCTGATTGAAGAGCACTGCACCGACGACGAGGGCTATCTGGAAGCCTTCACCCGGGACTGGAAGCCGGAGAGCAATGAAAAGCTCAGCGAGAACGGGGTGCTGGCCGCCAAGACCATGAACACCCTGCTCCACGTCTTTGAGGGGTACTCCGGGCTTTACGAAGCCGCCCCCTCCCCCGAAGTGGGCCAGGCCCTGCGCCGGATTCTGGAGATCTATGCCACCAAGGTTTATTCCCCCGAACTGCACCGCCAGCTGGTCTTTTTTGACGAGCACTACCACTCCATCATCGACCTGTACAGCTATGGCCACGACATCGAGTCCAGCTGGCTCATCGACTGGGGCTGCCATCTGCTGGGCGATCCCGACCTCTCGGCCCGGATTGCCGCCATCAACAGCGATCTGGCCGGAGCCATCCTGCGCAACGCCTACCGGGATCATTCGGTGATCAACGAGTGCGAGCGGGGCAAGGACAACCTGACCCGGGTCTGGTGGGTCCAGGCCGAGGCGGTGCTGGGCTTTGTGAACGAATATCAAAAATCCGGCCGGGCGGAATTTGCCGCGGCGGCCGCCGATGTCTGGCACTACATCACCGACCATCTGGTGGACCGGCGTCCAGGCGGCGAGTGGTTCTGGTGCCTGGACGACAACGCCCAGCCCAACCCCCGCCGGCCCATTGTGGAACCCTGGAAATGCCCCTATCACAACGGCCGGATGTGCATGGAACTGATGAGGAGGGACCCCGATGTCCAAGTGTAAACTGCATCCCGAATACATTCGCCAGAAGGCCAAGCTGGAGGCCCTGCTCACCCGCCGCAACGCGGTGGATGACAGCTTTTACAACGGCATCTACGACCGCTGGCAGAACCCCGTCCTGACCCGGGAGATGATCCCGCTGGAATGGCGGTTTGATCTCAACCCCGCCACCAACCCCTACTTCATGGAGCGGCTGGGGGTCAACGCCGTCTTCAACGCCGGCGCCATCGAGCTCAACGGCAAGTTCTATCTGATGGCCCGGGTGGAGGGCAACGACCGCAAGAGCTTTTTCGCGGTGGCCGAGAGCGATTCCCCGGTGGACGGGTTCCGGTTCTGGGACCGCCCGGTGGAGCTGCCCGACACCGAACCGGACGAAACCAACGTCTACGACATGCGGCTGACCAAGCATGAGGATGGCTGGATCTACGGCGTCTTCTGCTCCGAGAGCAAGGACACCGCCAGCAAGGATCTCAGCGCCGCCGTGGCCGCCGCCGGCATCGTCCGCACCAAGGATCTCAAGACCTGGGAGCGGCTGCCCAATCTGGTCACCAAGCGCAGCCCCCAGCAGCGCAACGTAGATCTGCTGCCGGAGTTTGTGAACGGCAAATACGCCTTCTACACTCGGCCCATGGACGACTTCATCGACACCGGCTCGGGCGGCGGCATCGGCTTTGGCCTGTGTGAGGACATCACCCACCCCGTCATTGACGAGGAGATCATCACCAGCCCCCGCCGCTACCATACCATCACCGAGGCCAAGAACGGCGAGGGTGCCGTTCCCATCAAGACCGACAAGGGCTGGCTGCACATCGCCCACGGGGTCCGCAACACCGCCGCCGGGCTGCGGTATGTGGTCTACCTCTTTGTCACCGACCTAAAGGAGCCCTGGAAGGTCATTGCCGAGCCCTCCGGCTTCCTCATTGCGCCCCGCGGCTGGGAGCGGGTGGGCGATGTCTCCAACGTGGTCTTCACCAACGGCGCCATCGCCCGGGAGGACGGCAGCGTCTACATCTACTATGCCGCCAGCGATACCCGGCTTCATGTGGCCTCCACCACCATCGACAAGCTGCTGGACTTTGCCTTCCACACCCCCGTCGATCCGCTGCGCAGCCGGGATTGCGTGGCCCAGCGCTGCGCCCTCATCGACCAAAACCTTGCCTATCTGAAAGAGGGAGACTGAGATGAAGCTGACCGCAGCTGCTGTCTTCAGCAGCGATATGGTGCTGCAGCGGGAGCGCCCGGTCCCCCTCTGGGGAAGGGCTTCCGCCGGCGCCCCGGTGACCGCACGGCTGGCCCCCGGTGACGGTTTTGCCCGCACCGTGGCCGATGCCCAGGGCCGGTGGCGGATGCTGCTGCCGGCCCAGCCGGCGGGCGGGCCCTTTACCCTGACGCTGGAAAGCGAGGGGGAAACGATGACCTTCTCCCGGGTCTATTTCGGGGAGGTCTGGCTGGCCGGCGGGCAGAGCAACATGGAGCTGCCCCTCACCGGTTCCCGGGACGGGGAGGCGGTGCTGGCTGCCTGCCGGGACCAGCGGCTCCATTTTTACGAGACCCCCAAGGTCACCACCCCCGAGGCAGCCGAGAAGGCCCCCAGCCACTGGCAGATCGTCGGGCCCGAGACCGCGGCCAACCTCTCGGCGGTGGCCTACTACGCCGCCCGGGAGCTGGCCCAGCAGCTGGATCTGCACATCGGCATTCTGGAATGTTTCTGGGGCGGCACCTACGCCCATTGCTGGATGCCCCGGTCGCTGCTGGCCACCTTCCCCGAAGGGCAGCGGCGGCTGGCCTGGTACGATGCCCAGGTTGGTGACAAGACCGACGCCGAATTTGAGGCCGAGTGCACCGCCTACCAGGCCGAGGTGGACAGCTGGAACGCCCGCATCGCTGCCCGCCGGGCCATCGAGCCCGAGGTCAGCTGGACGGTGCTCAACCGGGACTGCGGGCTGTATCCCTGGCCGCCGCCCGCCGGGCGGACCGGCTACCAGCGGCCGGGCAATCTCTACGAGAGCATGCTCCGCCGGGTCTGCCCCTACGCGGTGCGGGGTTTCTGGTACTATCAGGGGGAGCAGGACGAGGAATGGCCCCAGGACTATGAGGCCGAACTGACCCAGCTGGTCCGCCGCTGGCGGGCCGACTGGCAGGACCCCACCCTGCCCCTGCTGCTGGTCCAGCTGCCCATGTACGGCACCGGTGCCGGTCCCGAGAGCTGGCCCACCCTGCGGGCCGCCCAGGCCGCAGTGGCCGACCGGGAACCCCACACCGGGCTGGTGGTGCTGGCCGATTTGGGGGAGGAGGACAACATCCACCCGGTGGACAAAGCCCTGGTGGGACAGCGGCTGGCGCTGCTGGCGCTGGAAACCGTCTACGGCCTCCCCGTCCAGGGACAGTCTCCCCGGCTGGAAAGCGCCTCCCGACAGGACGGCACTGCGGTGCTCCTGTTTATCCACTGCGGTGGCGGGCTGACCCTGGGGCAGGGTCCCTCCGGTTTTGAGCTGGCCGGGGCCGACGGGGTCTTTTTGCCGGCCGACGCCTCGGCCGACGGCGACACCGTCACACTGTGCTGCGAAGAAATTTCCTGCCCCGTCCAGGTGCGGTATGCCTGGTACAATTTCGGGCCGGCCAAACTCTACGGCGGCACCGGTCTGCCCGCAGCGCCCTTCGGCCCCACCTCCCTGACCCTTGCATGAAAGGAACCCCTGTATGAAACGAAGCAACCTGCCCGACTCTCCCTTTTTCCGGGCGATGGACGCCCTGGGAGATGTCTTTCTGCTCCACCTCTGCTGGCTCATCGGCTGTCTGCCCCTGGTCACAGTGGGAGCCTCCACCACCGCCGCCTTTGCGGTGGCGGACAAGATGGCCGCCGGGCAGGAGTACCGCATCTTTCACGATTACCTGAAATCCTTCCGGCGGGATTTTGCCCTCGCCACCCGCAGCTGGCTGGGAATGGCGGCGATTGGTCTGCTGCTCTGGCTGGATTACCAGCTGGGACTGGCCAACTCCGGTTCCCTGGGCGGAATGTTGATTGCCGCTGCGGCGGCCCTGGGGATCATCTGGCTGGCGACACTGGGCTGCGGGTTTGCCCTGCTGGGCCGGTTCGGCTACCGCCGCGGCCGGGATGCCATGCGGGACGGGCTTCGGCTGGGTCTGGCACGGCCCCAGGCGGCGCTGGTATGGCTGCTCCTCATGGGCGGTCTACCGGTGCTGCGGGGGCTGGCCCCTGCCCTGTTCTGGTATCTTTTCCCGCTGTGGCTGCTGTTGGGCGGCGGCTTCGCCATCCGGCTCACCGCCCTTCTGCTCCGCCCCGCCTTTGAAAAAATCGAAAAGAAGCAGTCTTGATGCTGCGCTTGCGGCCGGACGCCCTGCCTTGCAGGGTTTCCGGCTTTTTCTGACCGGAAAGGAGGCTTTCCATGATTCAATCCTCTTCCCCGCACCGCTTTGCCCTACACACCGCCCACACCAGCTATCTGCTGGAGGTGGACCCGGAGGGGCGTCTGCTTCACCGCTACTACGGTCCCCGCACCGGGAGCTGTCCCCCGCTGGCCTCCCCCCACCCCGATCCCGGCTGCTGGCCTGACCGGCTGCCTCAGGAGTTTCCCACCCCCGGCCTGGGGGACAACCACGCCCCCTTCTTTGCCCTGGAATGGGCTGACGGGTCCCGGGCAGCGGATCTGTGCTTTGCGGAGGCGGATCTCTGTCCGGGCAAATACGCCTTGCCGGGGCTGCCCGCCTTCTTTGGCGAGGCCCCGGTCCAAACCCTGCGGATCACCCTCAGGGACCCCAAGGGGCTGGCCGTCACCCTGCTCTATGCCGCCTTTGAGGACTGTGACCTGATCACCCGGGCCGCCATCCTGGAAAACACCGGCAGCGAGCCCGTGACCTTGCAAGGTCTGCCCTCGGCGGTGGTGGATTTCACCCGCAAGGACCTGGACCTGATCACCCTGGACGGGGACTGGGCTGCCGAGCGCACCCCCTTCCGGGCGCCGGTGCGCCCCGGTGTCCAGAGTGTGGGCAGCGTGGGCGGCATTCCCACCCATGCCCATAACCCCGGCATCGTCCTCTGCACCCGGGACGCCGACGAGACCCATGGCAGCTGCTGGGGAATGGCGCTGGTGTACAGCGGCAACTTCCGTCTGCAAACCGAGCGCACCACCGCCGGCATCCGGTTCTCGGCGGGCATCGAACCCCAGGGCTTCTGCTGGACCCTGGCCCCCGGAGAGTCCTTCACCACCCCCGAGCTGGCCATGGTGTACAGTGACCGGGGCCTGGGCAGGATGAGCCGCTGCTTCCACGACGCGGTGCGCCGGCATCTGCTGCGGGGCCGCTGGCGGGATCTGACCGCGCCGCGTCCGGTGCTGCTGAACAGCTGGGAGGCCTGCTATTTCGACTTTACCGAGGACAAGCTGCTGACCCTGGCCCGGGCTGCCAAACAGGCGGGGGCAGACCTCTTTGTGCTGGACGACGGCTGGTTCCGTGGCCGCAACAGCGACACCACCAGCCTGGGCGACTGGACCGCCGATCCTGCCAAGCTGCCGGATGGGGTGGCCGGGCTCTGCCGCAAGATCAATGAGCTGGGGCTGGATTTCGGCATCTGGGTGGAGCCCGAGGCCATCAGTCCCGACAGCGACCTCTTCCGGAACCATCCTGACTGGGCGCTGCAGATTCCGGGGCGGGAAACCCTGCAGATCCGACACCAGTACACCCTGGATTTTTCCCGGGCTGAGGTGCGGGAAGGGATCTGGCAGCAGCTCACCGCCCTGCTGGACAGCTGTCCGGTGCGGTATCTCAAATGGGATATGAACCGCAGCCTGGCCAACGTCTGGAGCGCCGCCCTGCCCGCTCAGCGGCAGGGAGAGGTCTTTCACCGCTATCTGCTGGGGCTGTACGAGCTGCAGCAGCGGCTGATCCAGCGCTATCCCCAGCTGTTGCTGGAAAACTGTGCCGGCGGCGGTGCCCGGTTTGACCTGGGGATGCTCTATTACAGCCCCCAGATCTGGTGCAGCGACAACACCGACGCCTTGGACCGGCTGATGATCCAGTACGGCACCAGCTTCTTCTATCCCCCCTGCGTCATGGGCGCCCACTTTTCCACCGTGCCCAACCACATCACCGGCCGCACCGCCAGCGTGGAAGCCCGGATGGCAGCGGCCCTCAGCGGCACCTTCGGCTTTGAGCTGGATCTGACCCGCTATACCCCCGAACAGTTGGCCGAGCTTCGCCCCTTCGTGGACTTTTACCGGGCCCACGGGGCACTGCTGCGCAGCGGGGAGCTCTGGCGTCTCTGCCCGCCCGACGGCAGCGGGGCCGCCTGGGCCATCGCCTCCGGTGACGGCCGGGAGGCCGTGGTCTTTGGGGTGGGCCGGGTGCTGGACGGCCGCCGCCTTCCCCTGCCCTTTGTCCGGGCAGAACACCGCTATCACATCCAAAGTCGGATGACCGGCCGTCCTTCCGGGGACGAAACCCTGGAGGGAGAACTGCTGGCCGTCCATGGGCTGCCGCTGCCCGCAATCCGCGGCGACCTGCCCGGCTATCTCTGCTATCTGCAACAGGAGGAATAACCCATGAAATACATCCATGGCATCAACTTTGCCCCCTTCTCGCCGCGCGGCCTGCTGGAAGGGGAAGCTGTCCAAACCGAGCTGCGCCGGATGCGGGATCTGTCCGGTGCCGACACCGTGATCCTCTGCCCCGGTGCCGTCCAGGCCACCCCCTTTTCCGAGGAGATCGACTTCACCGGCCTTCGCACCACCGGCGACGAGGAGCTGCTGGCCCTGACCCGGGCGGCCCAGGATCTGGGGCTGCGGGTTTTCTGGAAGCCCACCGTCAACTGTCTGGACGGCACCTGGCGGGCCCACATCAGCTTTTTTGACCATGATGTGCCCTGCGAACCCAAATGGGGTCCCTGGTTTGCCGGCTACACCGCCTTCCAGAAGCATTTTGCCGCCCTGGGCCAGCAGGCCGGCATTGAGATGCTGATTCTGGGCTGTGAGATGACCCAGACCGAGCGCCGGGACGCCCAGTGGCGAGCACTGATTGCCCAGGTCCGCCAGGTGTACGACGGCGCCGTGGCCTACAACTGTGACAAATACGGCGAGGACCACCTGACCTGGTGGGACGCGGTGGACGTGATGGCCGCCAGCGGCTACTACCCCATCGACGCCCTGGACGAGAACCTGGCCCGGATCCGGCCGGTGGTCCAGCGGATGAACAAGCCCTTCTTCTTTGCCGAGGCGGGCTGCATGCGGGTGCGGGGGTCCTCCCTGGTGCCCAACGACTGGACCCTCCAGGGAGAACGGGATGACGAGGAACAGGACCGCTGGTATCAGGCCTTCTTCCGCGCGCTGGAGGCCAATCCCTGGGTGAGCGGCTCCGCTTTGTGGGACTGGCCGCTGGACATGGCCCACGACAGCGCCTACTCCTTCTGCCATTCGCCGGCGCTGGAAACCATCCGCAACGCCTACACAAAATGAGATTCGACTTCATCTTCAGATGACACAAGGCCCTCTCTCCGAACGGGAGAGAGGGCCTTGCCTGTTTTGTTTCAAATCATTTTTTATGTCCAGGCATCCTGTGGGGAAACAGCGGAAGACGGAATACGACCAGAGGGTGCAAAATTCCGTACAAAAATCCAGTAATCCGAACATCCGTGACTATACAAAGCACCGAAAACCGCGCTATGATAAGGTTGGGTACGGATGTTATTCCGTCACCGAGAACTGCCGCCGGTAGGCCTGGGGGGTAAACCCGGTCTGCTTGCGGAAGATCCGAAAGAAATAATTGTAGTCGGCAATGCCGATCTGCTGGCAGATTTCGCCGTTGGGCAGGTCGGTGGTGGTCAGCAGCTGCATGGCCCGCTGGATGCGCAGCCGGATGAGCTGTTCGTGGATGCCGCAGCCGTAGGTCCGCTTGGAGAGTTCATACAGGGCGGTCCGCTTGATGTGGAGGGCATCGCAAATTTTCTGGCTGGACAGATCCTCGGCCAGGTGCTCCGACAAAAACCGGTTGAGCTTTTCCTGGGGGCTGCCCGGTACCAGCTGGGCCATATGGGCCTGGCATAGGGCCTGGGCCGACAGGGTGAGCAGATCGCTGGCCGCCTGCAAAATCCGGAATGGGGTGCGGGGCAGCTGGCAATAGGCCTGGTGCAGTTCCTCCGGGTCGATGCCATATCCGGCGCACAGCTCCTTGGCCCGCTGCCATTCGGCCTCCTCGTCGGCCCCCTGCACAATATGGCTGAGCAGCAGATACCCCACGATGGCCCCATTGACCTCCACCGGGGTGATGGCCTCGATCAGCCCCGCATGGCAGGGATAGATCCAGGTTTTGTGCTCCTGGCGGGTACGCCGGCAGGCCATCTGGTCGCACAGACGGCACCCCTGCTCCCCTTCTGCGCTGCGGCGCACCAGCCGGCAGTAGGCCGGAAGCTCCGGGGGGTAGGACAGGATGTCCATTCCCCACTCGTCAAAGACCACGGTGCGCAGACCGGTCAGCTCATAAAAGTCCCGCAGCAGCACCGAAAGTTCCTCTTTGTCAAAGACGGCACGCATGCCGACTCCTCCTTTGTTTTCCTCTTCTCTGTATTGTATCGGCGCCTTGCGGCGCTGTCAATTGTTAATTTTAACAGGTGGTGACATGATGAATCCGATTGAACAGAAATCCACTGCCCTGGGCATTGAGCTGGGCTCCACCCGCATCAAGGCCGTGCTGGCCGCCCCCGACGGCGCCGTACTGGCCAGCGGTGCCCACGACTGGGAAAACCGGTACGAGGGCGGTTACTGGACCTATCACCTGGACGAGGTCTGGGATGGCATCCGGGATGCCTACCGGGACCTGGCCCAGGATTATCAAAAGCAGTACGGTGAACCCCTGACCACGGTGGGGGCGCTGGGCGTTTCGGCCATGATGCACGGCTATCTTCCCTTTGACCGGGAGGGCAACCAGCTGGCCGCCTTCCGCACCTGGCGCAACACCACCACCCAGGCAGCCGCCGAAGCCCTGACCCAGCGGTTCCACTTCAACATTCCCCAGCGGTGGAGCATCGCCCACCTCTATCAGGCCATCCTCAACGGGGAGGACCATGTGGGGAATCTGGCTTTTCTGACCACCCTGGCCGGCTATGTCCACTGGCAGCTCACCGGGCAGAAGGTGCTGGGCATCGGGGACGCCTCGGGCGTTTTCCCCATCGACAGCGATACCCGGGACTATGACGCCGCCATGATGGCCTCCTTTGACCAGCTGCTGGAGGAGGCCAAGCTGCCCTTCCGGCTCAAGGACATCCTGCCCCGGGTGCTCTGTGCCGGCGAGGATGCCGGCACCCTGACCGAGGCCGGCGCAAAGCTGCTGGACCCCACCGGCACTTTGCAGCCCGGTGCACCGGTCTGCCCGCCCGAGGGGGACGCCGGCACCGGCATGGCCGCCACCAACACGGTGGCGGTGCGCACCGGCAACGTCAGCGCCGGTACCTCCATCTTCGCCATGGTGGTGCTGGAAAAGCCGCTGAACAATGTGTACCCCGAAATCGACCTGGTCACCACCCCCGACGGGGCCCCGGTGGCCATGGTCCACTGCAACAACTGCACCAGCGATCTCAACGCCTGGGTGGGTCTGTTCGAGCAGGTGGCCGCCCTCTGCGGCGCGCCCCGCAAGGCCTCCGAGCTCTTCCCGCTGCTCTTCAACGCCTCGCTGGAGGGTGCCCCCGACTGTGACGGGGTGGTGCCGGTGAACTACTACTCCGGTGAGGGCGTGACCCACTTTGACGACGGCCGCCCGCTGCTGCTGCGCAGCGCCCAGAGCAGCTTCTCCCTGCCCAATCTGATGCGGGCCCACATCTATTCCGCCATGGCCACCCTCAAGATCGGGCTGGACATCCTGCACGAGGAACAGGTGGCGGTGGACCGTCTGCTGGCCCACGGCGGCCTCTTCAAGACCCCCGGGGTGGCCCAGCGGTATCTGGCCGCGGCGGCCCAGGCGCCGGTCACCGTCATGGAGACCGCCGGCGAGGGCGGCCCCTACGGCATGGCACTGCTGGCGGGCTACCGCCTGGCGGTTTTGCAGGGTTGCACCTTGAACCTGGCCGACTATCTGCAACAGAAGATTTTTGCCGGTACCCCCGGCAGCACCCTGGCCCCCGAGCAGGCCGATGTAGCCGGGTTCACCGCGTTCCTGGAACGGTACAAGGCAGCGCTCCAGGCCGAGCGCGCCGCTGTGGAACATTTTTAACCGAATTTGCCAGCGGGCCGGCGCCGTGTACGCCAGGACAGCGTCCGCCAACCGGGCCGCTATGGAAAAGGAAATGAGGAATCTGAATGCTGGAACAACTGCGAAAACTGGTTTATGAAGCCAATATGGAACTGCCCCGCCGCAATCTGGTGACCTACACCTGGGGCAATGTCTCGGGCATCGACCGGGAAAAGGGGCTTGTGGTCATCAAGCCCTCCGGCGTGGAATACGACGAACTGACGCCGGAAAACCTTGTGGTCTTGGATCTGGACGGCAACCGGGTGGAAGGGGAACTGAACCCCTCCAGCGACACCAAGACCCATCTGGAGCTGTACAAGGCCTTCCCCGCCTTGGGCGGCATTGTCCACACCCACAGCCCCTATGGGGTGGCCTGGGCCCAGGCCGGGCAGGACATTCCCTGCTACGGCACCACCCATGCCGACTACTTCTACGGTCCCATCCCCTGCGCCCGCCACCTGTCCAAGGAGGAGCTGGACGAGGACTATGAGAAAAACACCGGCAAAATCATCATTGAAACCTTCACCCAGCGGAACATTGATCCGGTGGCGGTGCCCGGTGTGATCTGCCACAGCCACGGCCCCTTCACCTGGGGCAAGGACCCGGCCCAGGCGGTCTACCACGCCGTGGTGCTGGAAGAGGTGGCCAAGATGGCACTGCTGACCCGGCAGGTCAACCCCAACGCCGTGCCGGCGCCCCAGTATCTGCAGGACAAGCATTACATGCGCAAGCACGGCCCCAACGCCTACTACGGCCAGAAATAAGGAGGAACCCGGCATGAAATTCTTCATTGATACCGCCAACGTGGAGGAAATCCGCAAAGCCAACGACATGGGCATCATCGCCGGTGTCACCACCAACCCCAGCCTGATCGCCAAGGAGGGCCGCGACTACGCCGAGACCCTGGCCGAGATCGCCACCATCGTGGATGGCCCCATCTCCGGCGAGGTCAAGGCTACCACCACCGACGCCGAGACCATGGTCAAGGAGGGTGAGGCTATCTATGCCCTGGACCCCAAGCATATGGTGGTCAAGATCCCCATGACCGCCGAGGGCCTCAAGGCCATCAAGGCACTTTCCGCCAAGGGCATCCCCACCAACTGCACCCTGATCTTCAGTGCCAACCAGGCACTGCTGGCGGCCCGGGCCGGTGCCACCTATGTCAGCCCCTTCCTGGGCCGTCTGGACGACATCTCCCAGCGGGGCATCGAGCTCATTGAGACCATCCATGACATGTTCCTGAACTACCCCGACATCGAGACCCAGATCATCGCAGCCAGCGTGCGCAACCCCATCCATGTGACCGACTGCGCCCTGGCCGGTGCCGACATTGCCACAGTGCCCTACAAGGTGCTGGAGCAGATGATCCACCACCCGCTGACCGATTCCGGCATTGAGAAATTCAAGGCCGACTATCTCAAGGTCTTTGGGGAATAACCCCTGCCGCCTCGGCGGTGTTGGAACCATGACAAGACAAAAGCAGGTTGAACCCGACGTTTCAACCTGCTTTTCTTCGGCCTATTTTGTCGCAGACTTCCCCCGTCTTCCTGTTTTTCTGCGGCAAGTCAACATTTTTTAGCATAGTTTGGGAGGGAATACCATGAACCTGCAGCAGATCAACATCCGGGACCCCTTCATCCTCAACGACGGCGGCCGCTACTATCTGTACGGCACCCGGGCCAGGGATTTCGGCAAACGGACCGATGGGTTTGATGTCTATCTCTCCGAGGACCTGGTACACTGGTCAGCCCCCCGGAGCTGTTTTGCCTCGAGCCAATACGGTCTGAACCGGGAGGTGAACTGGGCCCCGGAGGTCCATCCCTATCGGGGCCGTTACTATCTCTTTGCCACCTTTATGGCCCCGAACGGCCGGCGGGGCACCTATGTGCTCAAGGCCGATTCCCCGGAGGGGCCCTTCGTCCCCCATTCCCAGGGGCCGGTAACCCCTGCCGACTGGGAAAGCCTGGACGGCACCCTCTATCTGGACCAGGAGAGCACCCCCTATCTGGTCTTCTGCCATGAGCACAACCAGATCATCGACGGCACGGTGGAGTATCTGCGGCTGCGGGAGGACCTGAGTGCGGCGGACAGCGCTCCGGTGTCCCTCTTCCACGCCTCCTCCCTGCCCCGGGTGACCCCCAAGCCCGACACCGACCACTATGTCACCGACGGGCCCTTCCTCTACAAGAGCAAAACCGGCCAGCTGCTGATGATCTGGTCCAGCTTCATTCAGGGCCAGTACGCCCAGTGCCTTGCCCTCTCTGACAACGGCCGGCTGGATGGGCATTTTCTCCATCTGGACCCCCTGATCACCGATGACGGCGGCCACGGGATGATCTTCCGGGCCGGAGACAAGCTCTATCTGACCCACCACGCCCCCAACACCTCCGGCCTGGAACACCCCTGTCTGCGGGAGCTGGAGGACCGGGGCGACACCCTGGTTCTGCGGTGAACCCTCCCGGCCTGGCCTGCCCCTTTCCAAAATTCACGCCCCTCTGCCCTGTGCGGGCAGAGGGGCGTGGGGGGACAGGCCGGTCGCAACATCAATACATCCAGATGTTGTTTTCCAGCCCTTTGAGCCGGGCCTTGTAATCCTGGATCAGCTCCTCGGTCTGTTCGCCGTCGGGGAAGGTGATCAGGTAGTCGTCGCCGGCCTCGTGGAAGCCGACAAGCCCCGCCAGGCCGGCCATTTCAGCCACCTTGAGCAGGGTGTGGTAATCGTACTCTTTGGCACTGATGCGCAGATTCATAAAAAGCTCCTTTTCTCCTGTGGTGAGAGCCAGCCGGGCAACCAGTGGGGCGGCTCCCGTATCAGCATAGCACAGCCGCCCGGCCAAATTCAACCATCCCGGCAAAAAGTGGTCAGCAGGGCGGGGTTTGGCTTGCGCAATCCTGCGGCAGGCATTATAATGGGAGCATATCCGAAAACAGAGATGTCTGAGGCGGAGCCCGGCAGGGCCCCAGCCGCCACGCACAGGGACCGTACCCTGTCAATCTGACAGAAATGAGGAAAGTAGCGATGGAAAAGATCAAGATGACCACCCCGCTCGTGGAGATGGACGGCGACGAGATGACCCGCATTCTGTGGAAGCAGATCAAGGATGAGGTCATTCTGCCCTTTGTGGATCTGAAAACCGAGTATTATGACCTGGGTCTGGTCCACCGGGAGGAGACCAAGGATCAGGTGACCATCGACGCCGCCAACGCCAACAAGAAGTACGGTGTGGCCGTCAAGTGTGCCACCATCACCCCCAACGCCCAGCGGGTGAAGGAGTACAATCTTTCCCAGATGTGGAAGAGCCCCAACGGCACCATCCGTGCCATTCTGGACGGCACCGTCTTCCGCGCCCCCATCATGGTCAAGGGGATTTCGCCGGTGGTGCGCACCTGGCAGAAACCCATCACCATCGCCCGTCACGCCTTCGGGGATGTCTACCGCGCCACCGAGTACCGGGTGCCCGGCCCCGGTAAGGCCGAGCTGCTCTTTACCGGCAAGGACGGCACCACCTTCCGGGAAACCATCAACGATTTCGACGGCGCCGGGGTGATCCAGGGCCAGTTCAACAAGGACAGCTCCATCTCCTCCTTCGCCCGTTCCTGCTTCCAGTTTGCGGTGGACACCAAACAGGATCTGTGGTTCTCCACCAAGGACACCATCTCCAAGAAATACGACCACACCTTCAAGGACATCTTCCAGGAGATCTATGACGCCGAGTTCAAGGAGAAGTTCGAGGCGTTGGGCATCGAGTATTTCTACACCCTCATCGACGACGCGGTGGCCCGGGTCATCCGGTCCAAGGGCGGCTTCATCTGGGCCTGCAAGAACTATGACGGCGACGTGATGAGCGACATGGTCTCCACCGCCTTCGGCTCGCTGGCCATGATGACCTCGGTGCTGGTCTCCCCCGACGGCAACTACGAGTACGAGGCTGCCCACGGCACCGTCACCCGCCATTACTACAAGTACCTCAAGGGAGAGGAGACCTCCACCAACCCGGTGGCCACCCTCTATGCCTGGTCGGGCGCCCTGCGCAAGCGCGGCGAGCTGGACGGCATCGACGCCCTGGGCCGCTATGCCGACGCCCTGGAAAAGGCCACCATCGACACCATCGAGTCCGGCGTCATGACCGGCGATCTCTGCGCCATGTGGGAGGGTGAAGCCCCGGCCCGCAAGGTGACCTCGCTGCAGTTCCTGCAGGAGATCCGCGCCCGTCTGGAGCAGGCTCTGGCCTGATCGGCGGCTTTTCATCACACAGTACACCCCCGGCTGCTCTGGCCGGGGGTGTTTTTGGGCCTGGCGGGCCGCTCGGGCCTTGACTTTTCCACGCCGGCGGGGGTATACTGTTGAAAGTTTGAATCATGTTCTGCCACCGGGTAGAGATGCGAAAGCATCCGCTGCACATCGTTAGGTCTTAGAAGATGTGCGGACGGGTGCTCTATTTTGTCTGGAGGGATTTGGATGCTGCAAAAGCTGCGGGCCGCTGTGGCCTATTTTACCAAGGGAGAACTGCTGCTCTGGGGCGGTTCGGTGCTGTTGATTCTGGTCTCCTATCTGGCCATCGGTCAGAACGGCGGGCTGACCCTGGCCGCCTCGCTGATCGGGGTGACCTCGCTGATCCTCAACGCCAAGGGCAACCCCATCGGACAGATGCTGGCGGTGGCCTTCAGCCTGATTTACGGGTTCATCTCCTTCACCTTTCACTATTACGGCGAGATGATCACCTATCTGGGGATGACCGCTCCCATGGCGGTGTTTGCCCTGGTCTCCTGGCTGCGCAATCCCTTCAAGGGCAATCGGGCCGAGGTCCAGGTCAACCGGATTAGCCGCCGGGAAGTCCTGCTGCTGATCCCCCTGGCCGCCGCCGTGACCTTTGTCTTTTACTGGATTCTGGCCTGGTGCCACACCGCCAACCTGCTGCCCAGCACCCTGTCGGTGACCACCAGCTTTCTGGCCGTCTACCTGACCTTCCGCCGCAGCATCTACTACGCGGTGAGCTACGCCGCCAACGACATCGTCCTGATCCTGCTCTGGCTGCTGGCCAGTCTGTCCGACCCCGGCTATCTGTCGGTGGTGATCTGCTTCGTGATCTTTCTGGTCAACGACATCTACGGCTTCATCAACTGGTCCCGGATGCAGAAACGGCAGGAAGCTGCTCTGCACCCCGCCCAGGCATGACAACAGGCCCCTTCCGCTTGCGCGAAAGGGGCCTGTTCTGTTTTTGGTTACAGCCGCACCAGAACCGGGCGGTCCATCGTCAGGGTGTCGGGGGTGACCCGGCATTCCATGGCCAGCACCTCCACCCCGGCCGCCGCGGCCCGGCGCAGGGCATCTCCAAAAGCCGGGTGGGTCACATCGTTGGGGGCAAAATCCCGCATACCATCCATCTGCAGCACAAAGCAGACGGCGGCCTCGTACCCTTCGGCCCGGCAGCGGACCAGCTCCTCCAGATGCTTGACCCCCCGCAGGGTGGGGGCATCGGGGAAGCGGGCGTGGCCGTCCTGTTCCAGGGTACAGCCCTTGACCTCCACAAAGCCGCGGCGCGCCCCCGCCTCCCAGTAAAAGTCAAAGCGGGAGTTGCCCCACACCGTCTCGGGCCGCAGCAGGGTCAGGTCGGGCCGGAAATGCCCCGCCTGCGCCCACTCTCCAAAGACCTTGTTGGGCGCCTGGGAATCCAGGTTGACCAGCAGGGGGCCCTTCTCCGCCGCGATCAGATCATACCGGGTTTTGCGGTGGGGGTTGTCTCCCCCGGCCAGGTAGACCGTTGCCCCCGGCACCAGCAGCTCCCGACAGCGGCCGGTGTTTTTCACATGGACGGTCTCGGGCTGGCCATCCAGCAGCACCTGGGCCACAAAGCGGTTGGGACGGGCCACAAACCGGGCCCCGCAGACGTTCTGGTATTGCATGGTTTCCTCCCCTGGTGATCTTCTGGGATGAGTATAACACCGGCAGGCCGGTCTGGCAAGAAATATTGCTCGGACTCAGTTTGCCCCGTTCCAAGCAGTTTGTTGCCTGGGGCATATATCAATTTACATTTTGTATTTTATACAAAACAAATTCAATTTGTATTATCCCGATCTGAGGGGTTGCAAAACGCTTCCGCCCGCCGTATAATCCCATTTGGGATTTTAAACCGGAGGTGCGCAAGATGGGTTCCTCTTCCATACAGCTGCTCAACGAGATCAACCAGGCGATTATCAAATTCCGGGGCAGTTACTCCCGCTGGTCGGCGGCCCAGGGCATCCGCTACAACGAGATGCTGGTGCTCTACACCATCCGGGACCAGGGCTACTGCACCCAGAAACAGATCTGTGACAGTTACCTGCTGCCCCCGCAGACCATCAACCATGTGATCTCCACCATGCGGCGGGACGGTCTGCTCTGCCAGAGCCCTGGCCAGGGCACCGGGCGGGAGAAAGCCTTTGTCCTGACCGAAAAGGGGCAGGCCTATGCCCGGCCCTTTCTGGCGTCGCTGGAACAGGGAGAGAGTGCGGCGCTGAACCGGATGGGACACGAAAAGCTGGCGGCGCTGGCCCATCTGCTGCAGGAATATGACCAGGCCCTGCAGGAGGCCCTGGAAGGAAGAAAGGAGGATCCGGCATGAACACCAGTTCCATTTTCGGCACCGAAAAGATCAGCCGGATTCTGCTGCGGCTGGCCCCACCGGTCATGCTGGCCCAGCTGATCCAGGCGCTGTACAACATCATCGACAGCCTCTTCATCGGCCGGTATTCCGAATCCGGCCTCACCGCCCTCTCCATCATCTACCCGCTGCAGCTGCTGATGATCGCTCTGGCGGTGGGCACCGGGGTGGGCATCAACACCGTCATGGCTGCCGAGCTGGGCAGCGGCCACCGGGACCGGGCGGAGGAGTTTGCCGGGGTGGGCACCCCGCTGGCCGCCGGGCTGTGGGTGCTCTTTGCGCTGGTCTGCTGGTGTATCCTGCCGGCCTATGCCCGGATGTCCACCCACGCCGAGGATGTCATCCGGGATGTGGTGGTCTATGGCCGGATTGTCTGCGTCTTCAGCACCGGGCTGTTTCTGGAAAGCGTCTGGACCAAGATTTTACAGGCTGACGGGGACATGACCACCCCCATGATCGCCCAGATTCTGGGGGCATTGACCAACATCCTGCTGGATCCGCTGCTGATCTTCGGCCTGTTGGGTCCGCCCCGGATGGGCATTGGCGGTGCGGCGGTGGCCACCGTCACCGGCCAGATGGTGGCGGCCCTCATCGTCTGCCGCAAGGGGCTGCGCCGCCCTCCTGCCCCCGCGGTCTTTCCCGGCCACATTGCCCGGATCTTCCGGATGGGGCTGCCCAACATCCTGATGCAATCGGCCTACACCTTTTACATTCTGGGGCTGAACCTGATCCTGGCCGGCTTTTCCGACCAGGCGGTCACCGCCCTGGGGCTCTACTACAAATGGCAGACCTTCTTCTTCATCCCCCTGGCCGCCATGCAGACCTGCATCGTGCCGGTGATCAGCTTTAACTACGCCGCCCGCAAGATTGACCGCTGCCGCCGCACCCTGGCGGTGGCGGTGGGCTTCGGCCTGGCCCTGATGGCGGTGGGCACCCTCTGCTTTCTGATCCTGCCCGGGCCGCTGCTGCGGACCTTCACTTCGGATGAACGGGTGGTGGCCATCGGCCGGGTGGGGTTCCGGATCATCGGCATCAGCTTTCTGCCCATGGTCACCTCGCTGATCTTTCCGGTCTTCTTCCAGGCCCTGGGCTTCAGCCTCAAGAGTTCGCTGCTCACCATCATCCGTACCGTGGTGCTCTTTGTGCCGCTGGGCTATCTCTTTTCCCGGCTGGGGCTGGGCTGGTTCTGGCTCACCTTCCCGGTGACCGAAACCCTGACCAGCCTGGTGGGTGCCTTTTTCTACCGCCAGTTTCTGGGGCAGGATTATGTGCGCAGCCAGCCGTCCCCTGCCCCCGCACCTGCCATCCAGCCCACCCGTCCGGGGCTGATCCTGACCATCGACCGGCAGCACGGGTCCTCGGGCAAACAGATCGGCAAGCTGGTGGCCCAGCGGCTGGGCGTGCCCTTCTACTACAAGGAGATGATCGCCCTGGCTGCCCAGGAGAGCGGGCTGGACCGGCAGTTCATTTCCGACCTGCACAAGAACGCCCCCGACCTTCTGCGGGAGCTCTATCTGAGCAGCAGGGTGGTCCAGTACGCGGTACGGGCCCAGGATGCCATCCTGCACAAGCTGGCCGACAGCGGCAGCTGCGTCATTGTGGGCCGGGCCGCCGGGTATGTGCTGCGGTACTATGACAATGTGGTGCGGGTC
Source organism: uncultured Gemmiger sp. (assembly GCA_944382835.1). Classification (GTDB taxonomy): domain Bacteria; phylum Bacillota; class Clostridia; order Oscillospirales; family Ruminococcaceae; genus Gemmiger. Next base: position 5,228 of record CALWNP010000005.1, on the reverse strand, counting down.
TTCATCCACGCGCCGCGTGCCTACCGCATCCGCCGGGTGATGGAGATCTACGGCGACAGCCCTGCCCAGGCCCGGCGCAACATCCGCCGGTCGGACAAGGCCCGCGCCTCCTACTACCGCCACATCTCGGGCCGGCGGTGGGGGGATGCCCGGGACTACGCCCTGACGGTGGACGCTTCCATCGGACCGGAGCAGGCGGCGGACCTGATTGTGCGCTATCTGCAGAGCCTCAACAATCCTTCCTGAATTTCTTTTCCCGGAAAATTTCTCGTTATCCAGTGAAAAAGTCATTGGTGTGCGACGTTTTTCCCTTGACAAGGTCGCTGATCTTCCGTATACTATAAATCAGTAAAGCATGGCAAGGACGCCCAAAAGCGCCGTTGCCATGCTTTTTCTTTTGGTGAGGAGGGCAAGATACATGAATGATCTCATCCGTCATGAACGGCAGATCAACCAACAGCTGGCGCGCTACGGCGTGCGGTTTGGCATCTATAAAAACGGCACCTTTCAGGAGCGGCTGTTTCCCTTTGACACCCTTCCCCGGATCATCACGGCGGAAGAATGGGAAGGTCTGCGCAAGGGCCTGATCCAGCGAGTCAACGCGCTGAACTGTTTTTTGCGGGACATCTACGGCGAAAAGCGCATCCTGGCCGACGGCATTGTGCCGGAGGACTTTGTCTATCGTTCTCCCGGCTACCTGCCGCCCTGCGAGGGGATCAAGCCACCCAAAGGGGTGTACAGCCATATCTCGGGCATTGACCTGGTCAAGGGCAAGGACGGGGTCTGGTACGTGCTGGAGGACAATCTGCGGATTCCCTCGGGGGCTTCCTATCCCCTGATCGCCCGGGGTCTCTGCCGCCGGTGCAGCCCTGAGACCTTCCGCCACAACCATGTGGTGGACAACCGCAACTACGGCGAACTGCTGCGCCGCACCATGGACAGCGTGAACACCGGCGGCATCAACGTGGTGTTCACCCCGGGGCGGTACAATGCCGCTTACTTTGAGCACTCCTATCTGGCCGAGAAGGCCGGCGCCGTGCTGGCCGAGGCCGGGGATCTCTGTGTGCGGGACAGCACCCTGTACTACCGCTCGGTCCACGGGGACGAGAAGGTGGGCGCCATCTACCGCCGGGTTTCGGACGAGTATATGGACCCTCTGTGCTTTGAGCCCAGCTCCCTCATCGGCATTCCCAACCTGATGACCGCCTACCGGGCGGGCAATGTGGCGGTGCTCAACGCCTTTGGCAATGGGGTGGCGGACGACAAGGGCATCTACTACTTTGTGCCCAAGATGATCCGCTACTACCTGGGCGAGGAGCCCATCCTCTCCAACGCCCCCACCTACCTGCCCATCGACGACAAGGATCTGAAATACATCCTGGACCATCTAGACACCCTGGTGATCAAGGATGTGGCCGAGGCCGGCGGCTACGGGGTGGTATTCGGCAGCAAGCTGACCAAGAGCCAGCTGGAGGAGCTGCGCCAGACCATTCTGGACAAGCCCCGCCGCTTCATCGCCCAGGAAGTCATCGACTTCCAGGATCTGCCCATCATGGACGAGGGCAAGCAGGTGGAGCGCAAGGCCGACCTGCGGGCCTTTGTCCTGTCCGGCGCCGAGGAGACGGTGGCCTGGCCCAGCGGCCTGACCCGGTTTTCCCGCAACCCCGACAGCTTTATCGTCAATTCGTCCCAAGGAGGAGGTTTTAAGGATACATGGATTCTGTCACGCTGAGCAAACAAAACCGGCTGTTCTGGCTGGGCCGGTATGTGGAGCGGGTCTACACCACCACCCAGTTCATGATGAACCAGCTGGATCACCTGATTGATGAAACACCGATGGACTATGTCACCATCTGCCAGAGGCTGGGCGTTGCCTGCCCCTACACCGACGCCGAAGATTTCTGCCACCGGTTTCTGTTTGACGCCGATGCCCCCTGTTCGGTGCGGTCCAGCATGGAGGCCATGCTGGGCAACGGCATCGTGCTGCGGGAGACCCTGACCTCCCCCACCCTGGCCTATCTCCAGATGGCCGAGGCGGCCATGGACCTGGCATCCCGCAGCGATTCCCCCGCTGTGGAGCTGCAGTGGGTGCTGGACGACCTGATGTCCTTCCGGGGCAGCTTTGACGACACGGTGGACGCCGAGGAGGCCCGCAACATCACCAAGACCGGCGGTATGGTGGAACGGCTGAGCCTGATGCTGCGGCTGAACTGGCATTTGGAGCGGCTGGACCGGGAACTGAAAAAGCTGGTAAACCGGCTGTACAAGACTGACCTGACCACCCAGTCCCAGGCCCTGGAACTGCTGGAGCGCCGGGCCCTGGCCGAGGAGCCGGTGCCCAATGACCAGCTGCTGACCGCGGTGGAGGGCCTGTTTGTGGTATGAGCCGGCTGCTGCATTTCAACTACGATGTCCAGCTGGAGTTCAGCCAGCCGGTGCAGCAGCACAGTTTTGTGCTGCGCTGTCTGCCCCCCAACCTGCCGGAGCAGCAGATTTTGGACCTCTCGCTGGTGGTGGACCCGGCGGTGCCGCTGGCATTGCAGCGGGACGGATTCGGCAACCTGCTCCAGGCGGGCCGCATCGACCAGCCCCACAGCCATTTTCACTACCGGGTGCGGGGCACCGCCCTGCGGGATGACACCCGCCGGGGGCCGGAGCCCTGTCATCCGGTCTTTCGGCTTGCCTCCTCCTACACCGCCCTCAGCCCCGAGATGAAGGCCTGGCTGGCCGGGTTGACATTGCCCGAGGCGCCCCGGGACCGGGCCTGGGCGCTGGCCCAGGCGGTGCATGAACGGCTGACCTACTGTCCCGGCGCCACCGGGGTATCCACCACCGCCGCCCAGGCCTTTGCGGCCGGGCAGGGGGTGTGCCAGGATTTTGCCCATATTTATCTGGCCCTGGCCCGAGCGCTGGGGCTGCCCGCCCGGTATCTCAACGGTCTGCCCGAGGGGGAGGGCGCCAGCCATGCCTGGTGCCAGGTCTATCTGGACGAGCGCTGGGTGGGTATTGATCCCACCCGGCTGAAACGGACCGATGAGAGCTATCTGCGGTTTGGCATCGGTCGGGATTTCGGGGACTGTCCCATGGAGCGGGGGCTCTTTGTGGGCGGGGCCGACCAGCAGCAGACGGTCTTCATGCGGGTTTCGGCAGAACAATAGGAGGGTGGGATTCCCTCCCCCATGGGACGGCGGGATCTGACCGCCCCGGAAAGGATTTCTATTGCTATGGTACAGGAAGTGGTACGTCTGCCCCTGGCGGTGGACGAGGAACTGACAATTCGGAAAAACCGGGTGGGCAGCGGGCCCAAACGGTTCTGTGTGGTCACCGGTACCCACGGTGACGAGCTGGAGGGGCAGTATGTGGTCTGGCGGCTAAACCGTCTGCTGCAGGAACACCCCGACCAGCTCCATGGCACGGTGGATCTCTACCCGGCCATGAACCCGCTGGGCATCTCCACCATGACCCGGGGCATCCCGCTGTGTGATTTGGATATGAACCGGACCTTCCCCGGCAACGAGGACGGTTCGATGTCGGAATACATTGCGGCCCGGCTGGTGGCCGATCTGCAGGGTGCCGATGCGGTCATCGACATCCACGCCAGCAACATCTATCTGCGGGAGATTCCCCAGGTGCGGATCAATGTGAACACCGCAACCCAGCTGGTGCCCATGGCCCAGCATCTGAACATGGACTTCATCTGGGTCCACGCCGCCGCCACCGTGCTGGAATCCACCCTGGCGTACAGCCTCAACACCCTGAACACCCCCACCCTGGTGGTGGAGATGGGCGTTGGCAACCGGCTGACCCGGGCCTACGGGGATCAGCTGCTGGACGGCATTCTCAGCCTGATGGCCTCGATGGGGATGTGGTCCGGCCCGGTGAAGACGGTCCGGGAACCCATTGTCAGCACCGACCACCATGTCTCCTTTGTCAATGCCCCCTGCCCCGGCATCTTCATCCCGGCGGTGGAGCACACCGCCCAGGTCCATCAAGGGGAAAAGCTGGGCATTGTGGCCGATCCCCTCACCGGCGAGGTGCTGCAAAGCCTGCTCTGCCCCGCCGACGGTCTGCTGTTTACCCTGCGGGAATATCCGGTGGTCTATGAAGGTTCGCTGATCGCCCGGATTTTGGACGAGAACCAGGAGAAGGGAGAGGCAGCACAATGAAAGAGGAAGTTTTGTTCACCATCGATACCCCCTATCGTCCGGCGTTGCAGGTGCGCGCCTGGCGGTTCGGCAATCCCGACCAGAAAACCCTGGCGGTGATGGGTTCGCTGCGGGGCAACGAGATCCAGCAAATGTACATCTGCGGCCAGCTGATCCGGGCGCTGAAAACCGCCGAGACCGCCGGCCAGCTGACCTCGGTCTGCGGCATCCTGGTCATCCCCTGCGCCAACCAGTTCTCGATGAATGTGGGGCGGCGGTTCTGGGCCGCCGACAACACCGACATCAACCGGATGTTCCCCGGCTATGACCAGGGGGAGACCACCCAGCGGATTGCGGCCCGGCTGTTTGAGGTGCTGCAGGGCTATGCCTACGGCGTCCATCTGACCAGCTTCTATCTGCCCGGCGATCACCTGCCCCATGTGCGGATGATGGACACCGGCTACCAGCGCATCCAGGAGGCGGCCGCCTTCGGGCTGCCCCACATTGTGCTGCGCAGCCCCCGGGCCTACGACACCACCACCCTGAACTACAACTGGCAGATCTGGAACACCCAGGCCTTCTCGCTGTACAGCACCTCCACCGACTGCATCGACGAGACCGCGACCCGGATGGCGGTGGAAGCCATCCTGCGGTTTCTGGCGGTGAAGGGATTTCTGCGCCGGCAGTACTTCCCCACCGTGGCGGACCCCCGGATTTTGCGGGAGAGCGAACTGCACAACATCCTGTCCCATTCCGGCGGGCTGATGCTCTGCCGTCGCCGTCCCGGCGACCCGGTGGAGCAGAATGATCTGCTGGGCGAGATTCTGGACCCCTGCACCGGCCAGACCCTGGAACAGCTGCGCACCGACTGCCGCGGCCGGGTTTTCTTCTGCCGCCGGGCCCAGCTCATCAACGGCCACGAGGTGGCCTTCCGGATTCTGCCGGAGGATTACCCCCACTGAGACAAGATATAAAAACCTATAAAAAGAGAGGCATGCAGTGTCAAAATGAACTGCACCCCGTCAAGAGGACAGTGAAAAAATATAAAGTTTTCCCGGCCGGCAGCTTCAGTGCTGCCGGCCG
>CALWNP010000004.1 GCA_944382835.1 uncultured Gemmiger sp. | reverse complement strand
CCGGCTGCTCGCTACGCTTTGCCGGGTCTGGTCTTTCACCAGACTGTATTACCTGCACCGAACTGGCGCACCCCCACGCGGATTATATCAGTTTCAAGGAATTTTTGCAATTTTCGGGTGGATGGAGTACAATCAGGGCAGAGTAAAACGAAAGGCGGTGGGCTGCATGGCCTTCCTGAAATCTCTGGGCGGCAAGACGCCCTGCACAACCGAGGCCGCATTTGTGGCCGAAACCGCAGCCCTGATTGGAGACATCACCCTGGGGCGGGACGCCAGCGTCTGGTATGGCGCGGTGCTGCGGGCTGACACCGGCCGGATTGTGGTGGGCAGCGGCACCAATGTCCAGGACAACGCGGTGCTCCACACCGGCACCCATGAGGACGTGGTGGTGGGCGACAACGTCACAATCGGCCACAGTGCCCTGGTGCACGGCTGCACTGTGAAGGATGGCGCCCTGATCGGGATGCACGCCACCGTCCTCAATCGGGCGGTGATCGGTGCCGGGGCGGTGGTAGCGGCAGGTACCCTGGTCACTGAGGGGATGGTGGTTCCCGACGGAATGCTGGCCATCGGGGTGCCGGCCAAAATTCATGGTCCTGTCCGCCCCGAAGTGGCCAGCGCCAACCAGGTCAACACCGCCGGGTATGTCACCATGGCCAAACGCCATGCTGCCGAGACTTCCCGGTAATTTTTCCAACAACCAACAAAGGCAGATGCGGCCCCGCAATGGCTGCATCTGCCTTTTTCTAAAACTCACACCATAAAATACCGCAAGTATTTTACAGAACTTTGGAAAGGAACGCCTTGAGGCGGGGGTTCTCGGGATCCTTGAAGAACTCCTGCGGCGGCTTGTCCACCTGGACCTTGCCCTCATCAATGAAGATGACCCGGTTGGCCACCTCCCGGGCAAAGCCCATCTCGTGGGTCACCACCACCATGGTCATACCGCTGTGGGCCAGTTCCTTCATCAGTTCCAGAACCTCCCCCACCATCTCGGGGTCCAGGGCGCTGGTGGGCTCGTCAAAGAGCAGCACCTCGGGGTTCATGGCCAGGGCACGCACAATGGCAATCCGCTGTTTCTGACCGCCGGACAGCATGTTGGGATAGCTGTCTGCCTTGTCAGCCAGACCAATGCGCTCCAACAGCTTGAGGGCCGTCTGGTCCGCTTCCTTCTGGCTCATCCGCTTGAGCTTGACCGGCGCCAGGGTGATGTTCTTGCGCACCGTCAGATGGGGGAAAAGATTGAAATGCTGGAACACCATCCCCATCTTGGCACGCACCGCGTCGATGTCCTTTTCGGTGATTTCCTTGCCGTCCAGGGTGACGGTACCGCCGTCCGGCTCTTCCAGACGGTTGAGGCAGCGCAGGAAGGTGGACTTACCACAGCCGGAAGGTCCCACCAGGCAAACCACATCCCCCTTGTTGATGGTCAGGTTTACCCCCTTGAGCACCTGGAGACCGTTGTATTGCTTTTTCAGATCTTTAACGACGATCACTCTGTCTCAGCCTCCCTTCCAGTTTGCCCAGCAGCCAGGTGAAGATCATGACCAGGATCAGGTAGATCACCGCAGTGCCCAGCAGCGGGAACATGGCTTCGTAGGTACGGTTCATGACGCCCTGTGCCGCATACAGCAGTTCCTTGCCGCCGATGACGGTGATCAGCGAGGTGTCCTTGAGCAGAATGATGAACTCATTGCCCAATGCCGGCAGGATGGATTTGACCGCCTGAGGGATGACGATGGTCACCATGGTGGTCATGTAGTTCAGGCCCAGGCTGCGGCCGGCTTCCATCTGGCCGGGGTCCACCCCCATCAGGCCGCCGCGGATGATCTCGGAGACATATGCCCCCGAGTTGATGCCCAGGGTCAGGGCACCGACCACGGTAAAGTTGCGGCTGCTGGCAAAAACCACCATACCCATGATCAGCAGTTGCACCATCATGGGGGTGCCGCGGATTACGGTGGTGTAGATCTTGCAGATCTGGTTGACAACCCCCAAAAGGAAGTTGCGATGGCTGTGGCGCTGCTGGTCGTGGGCAGTGCGCACCAGCGCCACAACCCCGCCCAGAATCACACCGATGATCAGTGCGATGGCAGTGACCACAAGGGTGGTGCCCACACCTTCGATGTACTGCTGCCAGCGGTTGGACAGCAGGAATGCCTGGTAAAACTTGACAAAGAAGTCCTGTCCGAAGCTCAGGTGCGCACCACTTTTGGCGAGCCCGGAAAGAACTTCAAACTGTTCGGCCAGCGAGGCCATGCACATCTCCTACCTTTCATGGGGACGTCTGTTTCGCGGGGTCAATACCGCAAAAGGGAGGCGGCCCACGGAGTGGCCGTCTCCCTGCGGCATCAAGCCGCCAATTGCATCAAAATTATTCAGCGCTGATGTACTTGTCCAGGATGCTCTGGATGGTACCATCGGCCTTCAGCTCATCCAGGGCGCCGTTGATGGCATCCAGCAGAGCAGTGTTGCCCTTGTTGACGCCGATGGCGTAGTCCTCGTTGGCATACTCGGTGTCCAGGATCTTCAGGCCGGGGTTGGCAGAGACGAACTCCTGGGCAGGCGCGTTATCGATGACAACGCAGTCCACCTGGCCGTTGTTCAGGGCCTGGACAGCGGTCAGACCGTTGTCGTAGGCGATGACGTTCTCGTCGCCGTAGTCATCCACACAGTAGAGGTAGCCGGTGGTGCCGCGCTGGGTGCCGATGGTCTTGCCCTCCAGGTCGTCGATGCTGGCGATGTCGGAATCCTCGGGGACGATGACCGACTGGATGCCGTTGGCGTAGGTCTCGGAGAAGTCCATGACGTTCAGGCGCTCGTCGGTGACGGTGACGCCGGCCATGACCATATCGCTCTTGCCCTGCTGCACAGCCAGCAGCGCGCTGTCAAAGTCCATATCGTCGATCTGGAGCTCCAGGCCCAGTTTCTCGGCGATGGCGGTGGCGATCTCGATGTCGATGCCCTCGAAGTCGCCGCTGTCGGTGGTCATCTCGTACGGCGGGAAGGCCGCGTTGGTGGACATGATCAGCTTGCCGGGCTCAACGGTCTTCAGCTCGGCAGAAGCGGTCTCGGCGGAGGCTTCAGAGGAAGCTTCGCTGGTCACTTCGGAGGAAGCGGCCTCGGAGGAGGTAGCCTCGCTGGAGCTGCTCTCGGCGGTGGTATCAGCGGTGGCGCCGCAGCCGGCCAGGCTCAGCACCATGGCAGAAGCCATCAGAATGCTTGCAAACTTTTTCATCGTGTTTTCCCTCTTTATCTCTTTTTCACTCTTCCCGGCGCCCCTTTCCGGCGCCGGGGAGGATGTTCCAAGTATAGTTGCATAGATATTCATTGTCAATGTATATTTATGTTTTTTGGCGTTTTGCAAGATTCCAAAAAAACTACGTGGATTTTTTTGTACAGTTTTTCTTTGTTTCTCTTTACTGATTCTTTCTTTTCCTCTTCGCTGGTTTTTCGGGGAAAATCCCGTGGACCGGCAGGGACATACTGCTTTTTGCGCATCTGTATATTTATCCATAATTATGTATTTTTATTCAGTTTTGTCCCTATTGACACCCCTATGGCACAATGCTACACTGTAAAAAAACAGTCGAATGGCAGTGCGGAGAATTTTACAGCTTCGCACCACAGCCCATGACCTGCCTATATATAAATGAAGAAGGGACTTTGGGAAAGAATGACACTTGCGGATTTAAAGATCGGCCAGGATGCTGTCATCCAGACCGTTGGCGGTGAGGGAGAACTGCGGCACCATCTGTTGGACATGGGCCTGACCCCCGGCACCGAGGTCACGCTGCGCAAGGTAGCCCCAATGGGAGACCCCATTGAGCTGGAACTGCGCGGCTATGAACTGACCCTGCGGCTGGATGATGCCCGCCGCATCGAGATTGAGGGGGTGCACAGCACCGACCGGGCAGCGCGGGACGACAAGCGCCACACACCCATCGCCCACCCCGGTGTGGGTGAGCTGGGAAAGGCTGATAGCTACCGCAGCCACAAGCTGGGTGCTCCCATCCCCAAAGGCCAGCCTCTGACCTTTGCGTTGGCCGGCAACCAGAACTGCGGCAAAACCACCCTGTTCAACCAGCTGACCGGTTCCAACCAACATGTGGGCAATTTCCCTGGCGTGACGGTGGACCGCAAGGACGGGGTGATCCGCGGGCACTCCGAAGCCACCGTCACCGACCTGCCGGGCATCTACTCCCTCTCCCCCTATTCCAATGAGGAGATCGTCACCCGGGATTTTCTGCTCAACAACCCGCCCACCGGCATCATCAACATTGTGGATGCCTCCAACATCGAGCGCAACCTATATCTGACCATGCAGCTGATGGAGTTGGGCATCCCGATGGTGCTGGCGCTGAACATGATGGATGAAGTCCGGGCCAATGGCGGCACCATCATGGTCAACGCCCTGGAGGAAGCGCTGGGCATCCCGGTGGTTCCCATTTCGGCCGCAAAGAACGAGGGCATCGATGAGCTGATCGACCACGCCCTGCATGTGGCCCGTCACCGGGAAGCGCCGGGCCGGATCGACTTTTGCAATCCCAGTGAGCCGGACGATCCCCGCGGCGCGGTCCACCGCTGTATCCATGCCGTTATCCACCTGATTGAGGACCATGCCAAGCGGGCGAACCTGCCGCTGCGTTTTGCTGCCACCAAGCTGGTGGAGGGTGACGCTCTCATCGAGGAAAAGCTAGATCTGGACCAGAACGAGAAGGAACTGCTGGGCCACACCATCACCGAGCTGGAAACCGAAACCGGTCTGGACCGGGAGGCCGCCCTGGCCGATATGCGGTTTGCCTTCATCGAAGAACTGTGCGCCGACACGGTGGTCAAACCCAGCGAAAGCCGGGAGCATCGCCGCAGCGTGGCCATCGACAAGGTGCTGACCGGACGGTTCACCGCCCTGCCCTGCTTTGTGGGCATCATGGCGCTGGTCTTCTGGCTGACCTTCGGGGTTATCGGCGCCATCCTCTCCGACTGGATGACCCTGGGTATTGACGCTCTCACCAATCTGACCGACTACGCCCTCACCGCCTACGGCATCAACCCGGTGGTGCATTCGCTGGTCATTGACGGCATCTTTGCCGGCGTGGGCAGCGTGCTGAGCTTTTTGCCCATCATCGTGACCCTGTTCTTCTTCCTCTCCATTCTGGAAGACACCGGCTACATGGCCCGGGTCGCCTTTGTCATGGACAAGCTGCTGCGCCGCATTGGACTGTCCGGCCGCAGCTTTGTGCCCATGCTCATCGGCTTCGGCTGCTCGGTGCCCGCCATCATGGCCACCCGCACCCTGTCCAGTGACCGGGACCGCCGGATGACCATTCTGCTCACCCCCTTCATGAGCTGCTCGGCCAAGCTGCCCATCTATGCCCTCTTTACCACCGCCTTCTTCGCCCCCATCCTGCGGGCACCGGTGATGGTCGGGCTTTATCTCACCGGCATCATCATCGGCATCCTCTTCGCCCTGCTGCTCAAGCATACCCGGTTCCAGGGTGAGCCGGTTCCCTTCGTCATGGAGCTGCCCAACTACCGCTTTCCTTCGGCCCGCAGCGTCGGCCAGCTGATCTGGGAAAAGGCCCGGGACTTTGTCCAGAAAGCCTTCACCATCATCTTTGTGGCCACCGTCATCATCTGGTTCCTGCAGACCTTTGACACCCGCCTCAATGTGGCCACCACCCCCGACTCAAGCCTTCTGGCCATGATCGGCAGCTGGATCGCCCCCATCTTCACCCCGCTGGGCTTCGGCGACTGGCGGGTGTCCACCGCACTGATCACCGGCTTCACCGCCAAGGAGAGCGTGGTGTCCACCCTGACCGTGCTGCTGGGCGGCGATACCGCACAGCTGGCCCAGATGTTCACCCCCTTCACCGCCCTGGTCTTCCTGGTCTTCACCTTGCTGTACACCCCCTGCGTGGCAGCCATCGCGGCGGTCCGCCGGGAGATGGGCACTGCCCGGGCAGCGGCCGGTGTGGCGGCAACCCAGTGTGTGATCGCCTGGCTGGCAGCCTTTGTGGTGCACACGGTGGGGATGCTGTTCGGCCTGGTCTGAAGGACCGTTTTCCCTTTCCCGCCAAAAAAGGCAAGGAGAATTTGATATGAACCTGCAAAGTTTTTTGATTCTGCTCGTGATCTTTGTGCTGCTGGGGCTGGCGATCCTGTTTATCTGTCAGCACGGCGGATGGCAGGGCGGCTGCACCGGCAACTGTGCCGGCTGCCACCAGCACTGCTCTACCCCTGAGAAGAAGAAAGAATTTTCTTCCCAGCAAACCAAAGAATGATCCCATCGTCCGCTCCCGGCTCTGCCGCGGGGCGGGCTTTTTTGTTGTCTCAGAAATGGAAGGATTTACCGGTGCTTTGGTTGCAGAAACATCTCAAAACGGTTATACTATTTCCATATATCGCACCAAAAGGGAGGTTGTGGCATTGAAATGCGAACGCTACCGTTTTGACGGTTCCAAGCCCTGTGACCTGCGCAAGTTGCCCTGCGACAGCAAGGCGGACCGGGTGGAGAAGGCGGAGATCCTGACCCGCACCGAATCCAACCTGAAAGAGATGGCCTCCCTGCATGACGCCCTGTACGCCGAAGGGCGGGAAGGTGTGATCTTTGTGCTCCAGGCCCTGGATGCCGCCGGCAAGGACAGCACCGTCAAGCATGTGATGGGCGGGCTGAACCCCCAGGGCGTGGTGGTGCACAGTTTCAAGCAGCCCACCAGCGAGGAGTTGCAGCATGATTTTCTCTGGCGGGTGAACAAGGCCCTGCCACCCCGCGGCAGTGTTGCCATCTTCAACCGCAGCTATTACGAAGATGTGCTGGTGGTCCAGCTGCACGACCTGCAGAAGAGCTACCAGATGGCCCGCCGGGTGTTGGAGGAGGACAAGAAAAAGTTCTTCCGCAAGCGGTACCGTCAGATCCGGGACTACGAGGAATATCTCTACGACAACAGCTACCGGGTGGTGAAAATCTTCCTCCACCTGTCCAAGGAGGAGCAGAAGAAGCGGTTTCTGGAGCGGATCGAAAAGCCGTCCAAGAACTGGAAGTTCTCGGCGGCTGACCTGCGGGAGCGCGCCCTGTTTGATAAATACCAGGATCTGTACCAGGAGGTCATCAACGAGACCGCCTCGGAATACAGTCCCTGGTATGTGCTGCCGGCCGACCAGAAATGGTACACCCGGTATCTTGTCTCGGAAATCGTGGTAAAAACCCTGAAAAGCTGTCATCCCGCCTATCCCCGGCTTTCGGAGGAGGCTCAGGCTGCCCTGGCCCAGTGCAAGAAGCAGCTGAAGGATGACTGATTGAGTTTGGAGAAAGGGAGGCGATGATCTTTGGCACCAATCCGTGTGTTGCAGATCATGCCGGCAATGGATGCAGGCGGTATGGAAACCTTCGTCATGAATGTCTACCGCGCCATCAACCGGGAAAAAGTCCAGTTCGACTTTTTGTATCACTATGACAAGCCCTGCTTTTTTGATTATGAAATCCAGGCCCTGGGCGGCCGGATTACCAAGCTGACGGTGCGGCAGGACAACAACCTGCCCCGCTATCTCCACCAGCTGGAGGAGCTCTTCCGCAGCCATCCCGAGTGGAAGATCATCCACGGCCATTACAGCGGTTTTGGGATGTTTTACAACAAAAAGGCCCGGCAGTGTGGGATTCAGGTCCGGGTGGGCCACAGCCACAATACCGCCTACGAGCCCAATCTGGTGGGCCAGCTGGACCGGCAGATGAGCCGCTTTTTCTCCCGGGGGCTCACCGACCGGTTTGCCTGCAGCCAGAAAGCCGGGGAGATGCTGTTCGGCAGCGCCCCCTTCCAGGTGCTGCCCAACGGGGTGGAAACCGATGTCTTTGCCCGGCACGATCCCGAGCGCCGGGCAAAACTGCGGGAGCACCTGGGCGTGGCGGAAGACGAGGTTCTCTTTGGCCATGTGGGCCGTTTTTCGGCCCAGAAAAACCACGAGGGGCTGTTGCAGATCTTTGCTGCCCTGCGCAAACGACTGCCACGGGCCCGGCTGCTGCTGTTGGGCGGCGGGGCGCTGGAGGAGCAGATCAAGGCCCGCACCACCCAGATGGGGCTGCAGGATGCTGTGATCTTTGCCGGAGTGCGCACCGATATTGCCTGTTTTTATGATGCCATGGATGCTTTTCTGCTGCCCAGTCTCTTTGAAGGGCTGCCGGTGGTGCTGGTGGAAGCCCAGACTTCCGGGCTGCCCTGCTTTGTGGCAGATACCGTGGACCGGGGTGCGGCGTTCACCGCCAACACCCATTACTTACCCCTGGGGGACCCTGAGGCCTGGGCCGATGCCATCCTCGCCGCTCCCCTGACCCGGGACCCCGACGCCCAGCGCAAGGCCATCGACGCTGGCTTTGATGTGCGCACCAGCGCCAGCATCCTGCAGGAATTTTACCTGCGCCGTTATGCCGAGGTGACCGGATGAGCGCCCCCGCCTGCATCGCGGTGGTGGTGCCGGTCCACAATGCGGCGGCCTATCTGCCCGCCTGTCTGGACGCCCTGACCGCACAGACCCATTCGGAATTTGTCTGCACCCTGGTGGACGACGGTTCCACCGATGCCTCCCCCGCCCTCTGTGATACAAAAGCAGCAGCGGATTCCCGGTTTCTGGTCCTGCACCAGCAGCAGAGCGGGGTTTCGGCAGCGCGGGCGGCGGGAATCCGGGCCGCCCTGCAAACCGAGGCCGCCTGGTTTGCCTTCTGCGATGCCGACGACCTCTACCACCCGGCCTTCCTCGAGACCCTGCTGCAGGCGGCTGTCTCCTCGGGGCAGCAGGTGGCCTGCTGCCGCTATGACAGTTTTGCCGAAACCCTGCCTGCCGAAAAGGCCCCCGTTTCGGGCTGCCAGATCCTGAACGATCCGGCCCATCTGGATGCCCTGCTCCACGACCACCGGGTGGACTTCAGCCTTTGCAACAAGCTTTATGCCAGAGAAGTGTTGCTCCCCGACGATCTGGACATCGATTTCAGCTACAACGAGGATCTGCTGGCCAACTGGCAGGTGTTCAGCCGGATTTCCGGCATTGCCTTTGTGGATTTTGCCGGCTATCACTACCGCCAGCATGCCCAGTCTGCCAGCCACCGTCCCCTCTCCCCGGCCAGCATTGACGAACAGCGCAGGGCCGCCCTCTTCATCCGGGAACATGCCGGGCCCGCCATGCAGCAGTCGGCGGATGCGTTCTACTACGAAAAGCTGGTCTATCTGGCCAGTATGATCCTGCGCCGGGACAATGCGGCGGACTACCGGGTTCAGCTCAACGAGCTGGGGGTGGGCATCACCTCCGGCCTGAAAGACCGCAACCTGGGCCGCAATCCCCGGCTGCCGCTGTCCATCCGCCTCTCCGCCATCGCCACCGCCAAATTCCCGGGGCTGTGGCAAAAGTTCTGCCGCCGCTATCTGCGGGACCGTCAATAAGGAGGGCCAGAGATGCGTTTTTTGATGGTGCTGGACAGTGTGGAAAATCCAGCCGCCGCCAATCCCCGTCTGGGCCGCCGTCTGGCCGCCCAACTGGCCGCCAAAGGCCACGAGGTCCATCTGCTGGAACTGTGGGACGGCGAAACGCCGCCGCCCGTTTTGGAGGATACCACCGCTCACCTTCTCCCCTTTTCCGATGAGCGACTGATGAACCGGGCACTGGAAAATGGGGCCCGTCAGGGCAGCCCTCTGCCGCTGCGGCTGGCGCGGCTGGCCCTTCACCCCACCGCAGTATCTGCCGCTTTCCGGCAGCTGGTGCTGCACCGCCCCCGCCGAATGACCGCCTGCCGGGCGGAAATCCAGCGGCTGGACAGAGAATTTGGATTTGACTGCATCACGGCGGTGGCGGCCCCCTACCGCGCCGCCTTTGCGCTGCAGGAGGTACAGACCAAAGCCCGCAAGGTGCTGTGGCAGATGGATCCCTACGGCGGGAACCGGGATTATCAGGCCCCGGGCGGCTATGCCCGGGAGGGAGAGCTGCTGGCACAGCTGGACCGGGTCTTTGTGACGCCGCAGGCCATGGAGGACTATGCCCCCGGCCGCCCGCTGGCCGATTACCGGGACAAGGCCCGGCTGCTGGGTTTTCCCTGCCTGCTCCCCCAGGAGAGTACCCCACAAAAAACCCTGGGCAACCGCTGTGTTTTTTGCGGCACCCTGTACCCCGGTCTGCGGGAGCCCGGCTTTGCCCTGGACCTCTTCAGTGCGCTGGCCAAAGCCGGCTGTTGCTGGCAGCTGGTGATGGCCGGGGGCGGCTGGCAGTCCTTTGCCGCCGAGGCCGAGCGGGCCGAGGATGCCATGGAGGGCAGGCTGCAGATTCCGGGCCCCGTTGCCCCCCAGCGGGCGGTGGAATTGCAGCAAGGTGCCGACCTGCTGCTGAGCCTGGGCAACGCGGTGGACAACCAGATGCCCAGCAAACTGTTTGAATACTTCGGCTATGGCAAGCCGATCCTGCACCTGGCCGTCACCCCCTCCGACCCCACCCTGCCCTATCTGGAGCGCTATCCTCTGGCACTGGTTTTGCAGGCCGGGGACGGCGTCACCCCCGCCGCAGTGGAACGGCTGCGCCGGTGGCTGGATGATGTGGCAGGCGAAACCGTCCCCTATGCCCAGGCAGCCGCCCTCTATCCCCAGTTCACCCCCGCCGGTGTGGCGGCCGATTTTTTGAATCAGCTGCCCTGAGCGTTTCCGCTGAAAGGAGCATTTTCCATGAAGGTCCTCTGGCTTGTGAGCATCACCCTGCCTGCGGCAGCCGCTGCCTGCGGCCTGCAGGCCCGGGAAGTGAGCGGCGGTTGGCTGACCGGCCAGCTCACCGCTCTGACCGCCCGCCCCGATGCCCCGGCGCTGACCATCTGCAGTATTGACCACCGGGTCAGTACCCTGACCACCGGCAGCCGGGACGGCATCCGGTTTGCCCTGCTGCCCGATGCCAGCCAACCGACCTTTGCCGCTCTGCTGCGGCAGGAACACCCCGATCTTGTCCACATCTGGGGGACCGAATACCCCGCTGTTTCCGCTTTGCAGGCCGCTGCCGAAGCGCTGCATCTGCCGGTGCTGCTGGGCATCCAGGGGATCATGGGGGACTGCGCGGCCCATCTCTGTGACGGGGTGCCCGAGCGCTATCTCCACAGCTCTGTATTGCAGCGTCTGGTGGACCGGGTGGTCCCCGGTGCGCTCTTGGACAAAAGCCAGGCCAACTTTGACGCCCTGGCCCAAAACGAAGCTGCCGTCCTCCGCAAGGCCCGGTATCTCACCGGCCGCACCGGTTTTGACCGGCAGTTCTGCCAGAAGATGGCCCCCCAAGCCCGGTATTTTCGCTGCAACGAAACCCTGCGTTCTCCCTTTTACAGCGGTCCCCTCTGGCAGCCCCATGAATTCGGCCAGTCCCCGGTGCTGCTGCTGAGCCAGGGCAACTATCCGCTGAAAAACCTGCACACCGTGCTGCAGGCCCTGCCCCGGCTGCGCCAGCGCTGGCCCGGCCTGACCTTGCACATTGCCGGATGGCCGCCGCTGGACAAAGGTCCGCTGTTGCGGCCGGTCATCCAATGGATGTTTCCCTACCAGCACTATTGCCAGTCCCTGGCCCACCGGTTGAGGGTGGAGGACTGCCTGCACTACACCGGCCCCCTCCAGGCCGATGCCATGCGGCAGGCATTCTTGGATGCCGACCTCTTTGTACTGCCCTCCTTCAGCGAGAACAGCCCCAACAGTCTGGGAGAAGCCATGCTTCTCGGGATGCCCTGCCTGGCCAGCCGGGCGGGCGGAATTCCCGACATGCTGGAGGATGGCAAGGAGGGCCGGATCTACGGTCCTGCCGGGGATGCCGAGGCGCTGGCCTCGGCTGCCATCGAGCTGTTGTCCGCCCCCGACCACGGTGCCGCCCAGGGCGCAGCAGCCCGCCGCCGGGCCCTGGCCACCCACGACCCGGCCCGCAACGCCGCCGACCTGCTGGGTATCTACACCGCCATCACCGAGGAGGCCCAACCATGAGTCTGCCCTCCATCAGTGTGATTGTCCCCTGTTACCGCGCCGAGCAAACCCTGGAGCGGGCAGTCCACAGTGTACTGCGGGATGCCCCGGAAAACCTGGAATTGCTGTTGGTGGAGGACGGAAGCCCCGACGGGACCGGTGCCCTCTGTGACACGCTGGCCGGGCAGGATGCCCGGATCAAGGTTTTCCACCGCCCCAACGGAGGCGCTTCGGCGGCCCGCAACACCGGTCTTGAAAATGCCCGGGGCGATTGGGTTCTCTTTGTGGACGCCGATGACGAACTGCTGCCCGGCCTGTGGCAGGCACTGGAAGTCCCCCTGGCCGACTCCCCTGCTCTGGTTCTCTTCGGTATGACCCGCGCCAGCGGCCCGGCCCCCTGTCCGCTGGCGCCGGGGCAGTACCCCAACACCGCCGCCCTGGGGCAGGCCCTGCGCCCGTTGCTGTTTGAGAGCGGATACCTGGCCGCCCCCTATGCCAAGGTGTTCCGGGCCGACCTGCTCCGCCGGGGCAAATTGCGGTTTGACGAGGGTTTGAAAATCAACGAGGATGTTTTGTTCAACATAGATTTTTTACTTTTTTTACAAAATTCCTCTGCCATTTATTGCCTGCCGGGTGTATACTATAAGCAAAACGACCTTTTGTCGGGCAGTTTGTCCCGCCGTCTGCGGGGGGATCTGCTGGACACCGAGGTCTACATCCGCCCCTCCCTGGCCCGGCTGCTGCAAAGCCTTTCGCTGCCGCCCGAAACCTGCCAGGCGATGCTGCAGGAGAGCGAGGTCCGGGCAGCCCTCAACCAGTACGGGCTGCTCACCGGATGCAAGGGGCAGATGTCCTACGCCAGGCGCCGGGCGCTCTTTGCCCGGATTCTGGCCTGTGTCCCCGCCCGTGCCGCCTTAACCGGGCAGCTGCGGGCCGACCCCAACCGTTTGCTGGCCCTGCCCTACCGCTTTGGTGTGGCGTTTGGCCTGCCCGGTTTTCTGGCGGCCTATACCCTGCTGAAAAACCGCCTGCTGTAAATCTTGTCAAAAGGAGCTTCCGATGCCCTCTCACCCGACGATCAGCATCATTACCACCGTCTACGATGCCAAGGACTATCTGCCGCACACCGTACAGAGCATTCTGGCCCAGACCTTCACCGACTTTGAACTGCTGTTGGTGGAGGATGGCAGCCCCAACGGCTGCGGAGCGCTGTGCGACGAGCTGGCCAAGACCGATCCCCGGATCCGGGTGTTCCACAAGCCCAACGGCGGTCCTGCTTCGGCGGCCAATGTGGGGCTGGACAATGCCCGCGGGGATTATGTGGGGTTTGTGGATTCGGATGATCTGATCGAACCGCGGATGTACGAAACCCTCTACCGGGCCATCCAGTCCACCGGTGCCCGGATTGCGGCCTGCACCGGGGATGCCATCGACGAGGAAGGCCAACCCATCCCGGGGCGGATGGTGGAAATCCGGCAGCATGGGGTACGAGACGCCCAGGAGTTGCTGCTGGAAACCTTCCAGACCGGCAGCTTCTACGGCCCGTTGAGCTGGAACAAGCTGTTTGATCTTCATGTTTTCCGGGACAAAGGCATCCATTATGACGAGTCGATGTTTTTCGGGGATGATGCCAGTGTGCTGCACCTGGTCTTCGAGGGCGAAAAGGCTGTCTGTTTGCCCGATGTGCTCTACCATTACCGCACCCGCCGGGGGCAGATGACCGCCTCCACCTTCCCGGCCCGCAAGCTGGATGACCTGCGGATGTACTGGGATTGGCTGTGTTATTTTGCCGCCCGTCCGGGGCGGGAACTGTGGCACCAATGGGCGGTGGCCTGGTACTGGAAGGTCTTTTACACCTTCTGGTGTCTGGCCGGGGCCGCCGGGGTTCAGCAAACCCTCAAAGAAGGATTTGCCAAGCACAAGAAGCATCTGGACCAGATTCTGCCGGACATCTTGCGGTGTCCGTATGTGCCGAAATTTGAAAAAATCCGCGCAGTTTTGTTCTGCGCCAACCCGTCGGCAGCCTACAAGCTGGCCGGGCTGTGGGGAATCGTGATTGAGAAATGCGGGAAAAGAGGTTAAAGCGTTATGGAACATGTGATTGTCAGTGTGATCGTTCCCATCTACAACACCAAGCCTTGGTTGGAGGAATGTATCAACAGCATCCTGAACCAGGCTTTCGACCAATCCTTTGAAGTCCTGCTGGTGGACGACGGTTCCACCGACGGGTGCGGCGAACTGTGCGATGAATTTGCGGCCAAAGATACCCGGGTGCGGGTGTTCCATCAGGAGAACCAGGGGCTTTCCGCCGCCCGCAACACCGGCATTGATGCCGCCCACGGGCGTTATTACGCCTTTGTGGACTCGGATGACATCCTGCGTCCGAGCTATCTGCAGACGTTGTACGACGCCTGCGAGACCAACGACGCCTACATGGCCATCTGCGCGGTGGAGGACGTGGCCGAGGACGGCAGCAGCCTGGATCCGCCCAGCTACACCGATCCCACCGAGGTGGGCACCTTCTGCGGCAAGGATCTGCTCAACTGCTTCTATGCCCCCAACGGTACCTATTACACCGTTGCTTGGAATAAACTCTACCGTGCCGAGGTATGGAAACTGCTCCACTACCCCGAGGGACGGCTGCACGAGGATGACTTCGTGGCCCACCGGCTGTTCTGGCGCTGCGACAAGGTGGTCTGCCTGCCGGATAAGCTCTACTGCTACCGGCTGCGCAATGGCAGCATCTGCCGCACCGCCACCAAGCCCGAGGCCTTTGACGCGGTGGATGGTCTGGCCGACCGCTACCGCTTCTATGTAGAGAACAGCGCCGAGCGCTCGGTGATTGACAACGCCTATGCGGCTTGCTGGCGGCGGTACCTCTTCCTGTGCGCCAAGGTGCGCCAGGCCCCCACCCCCCAGCTGATCAAGGCGATCTCCAAAGAGCAGTTCCTGATGCAGGGGCTGATCAGCTACCTGCCCAACTGCAAGCAGCTCAAGATGACCGAAAAACTTTCGGCCGCCCGCTGGGCCATGATGCCGGCCGAAAGCCTCTGCCCTTCCAAAAAGTAAGGCAGAGCGGCATATTGCCCCGCTGCCCAATCTGAGGAAGGAGGTTTTTCCTTGCCGCTTCGCAACACGGCCAAACCGCCCCATCGGCCCCGCATCCTGCTCATTCCGCCGCCGGAACTTCCGGTGCCCGCAGTGCAGGGCGGTGCGGTGGAAACCCTGATCACCCACCTGATCCGGGAAAACGAGCGGGCAGGCAAGCTGGATTTGCTCTGCGCCAGCATCCCCGATCCGGCGGCCAAAGCCCAGGCGGACGACTTTGTCCACACCAAGATGCTCTACATTCCTCGCCCCAAAGGCACCCGCCGTTACTGGCCCATGGTCTTTATTGAGCGGTGCCTGGGCATTGCTGCGCCCTATGATCCCTGGTATCAGAAGGTCCAGCTCTCGCTGGCGCTGGAACTGCCCCCGCCCGATCTGATTGTGGCCGAGGGCGGCACCCTGACCCAGTGCAGTGCCATCAGCCGGATGTTCGGCCGCAAGCGCTGCCTGGCCCATCTCCATGGCCAGACCTCCTGCAGCCGTCAGATGGATGAAATCTACGGAGGTGTCCTGGCTCTGAGCCGGTTCATCCGGGATGACTATCTGAAAACCAGCGCCCTGGACCGCAAAAACGCTTATATCCTGCCCAACTGCATCGACACCGGATTGTTTACCCCCGGCTCCCCCGACGCCGCCCTGCGCGCCTCGCTGGGGTTTGCGCCGGAGGATTTTGTGTTGCTCTTCTGCGGACGGCTGGAACCCGACAAGGGCATCCACAAGCTGCTGGAGGCGGTGGCCGGACTGCACGACGAGCATGTGAAGCTGCTCATCGTGGGCAGCCCCTTCTTCGGGCGGACTCAGTCCAGCCCTTTTTTGCGCCGGCTGGAACAGCAGGCCCGGAGCCTGGGCAACCGGGTCAAGTTCACCGGGTTTGTCAACAACCGGGACCTGCCCGACTATTACCGTCTGGCGGACCTGGTCTGTGTGCCCACCCTGGTGGAGGAGGCCGCCGGTCTGGTGGCGGTAGAAGCCATGGGCTGTGGCCGCCCGGTGCTGGCCACCCGCAGCGGCGGTATGCCGGAGTATCTGGAGGGCAGCCAGGCGGTGTTGATTGACCGGGACCGGGATGTGACCGGTCAGCTGGTCTGGGCCATTGAAATGCTGCGGGATCACCCCGAATTGCGCCGGGAGATGGGCCGTGCCGGCGCCCAGACCGCCCAGAAGTTTTCCACCGGGCGGTTCTACGAGAATTTTCTGCGCATCGTCTACGACTTTGGTGACTTTGGAGAATCGGTATGCAAAAACCCGCCGTCTGTGTGATTGTCCCGGTCTGGGGCGCCGAAAAGACCCTGTCCCGCTGTGTGGAGAGCATTCTCTCCCAACAGGTGGAGGGCGGGCTTTGCTGTGTCCTGGTGGACGACGGCAGCCCCGACAACTGCGGTGCGATGTGTGACGAATACGCCCGCCGGGACCCCCGGGTCACCGCCCTGCACAAGGAGGACGGGGGTGTTTCCACCGCTCGCAACGCCGGGCTGGACCTGGCCTACGCCGACTATGTGGTCTTTCTGGACAGCGACGACGCCCTGCGCCCCGGTGCACTGCAAGCCGCCCTGGATGCCCAGGCCGCGGACCCGGACAGTTTTGTCCTCTGGAACTACACCACCGATGCCAATGATCCGGCGCCGGTCACCGCTGCGGCACAGACCCGCCCCCAGGACGCCCTGGCACGGCTGTATCTGGACTGCCTCATCGCCATGCCCTGGAACAAGCTCTACCGCTGTGACCTGGCCAAGCTGCTGAAGTTCAACGCAGCATACACCTTGGGGGAAGATTTACAGTTTGTTCTGGATTATATCGCGCTGCTGGGCCGAAA
This sequence comes from uncultured Gemmiger sp., assembly GCA_944382835.1. GTDB lineage: Bacteria > Bacillota > Clostridia > Oscillospirales > Ruminococcaceae > Gemmiger. Next base: position 67,586 of record CALWNP010000004.1, on the reverse strand, counting down.
AACGCCTCATTTCCGGTATCGTGTCCTTGAAAGTGCCCTGACCTTTTACGACTGCAGCCGGGATGGGACCCTTTCCACCCGCTACCACCCCGAATACTGCGCCATCTGGCCCGAGCACTTTGCCAAGCTCAACGCCGCCTGCGCCGATGCCAACTGCCCTGCCGAGGACCTGCTGCCGCTGCACCGGGCCGAGCTGCGGGTTTACGGCGAAGGGGTGGCCGACATCCTGCGCCGGGACCCGCTGCACCCCGGTGTTTTGCGCCGACAGAAAGCCCGCAACGCCCTGCTGAACCCCTGGCTGCTGGGCCTGCTGCGCCAGATGCGGCGGGAACACTGTTACAGCCCCTACTACCTGCCCCTGCGATGGCGCAGCCTGCACTGGCTGTATGCCCTGTCCGAAGCGGCCCGCACCGGTTCGCCGCTGTTCGGCAAGCTGGACTGGGGCGGCTACTACCTGCTGCTGGGACGGATGAAGCGCCCCTGAACCGATGAATCATTGGGATGCCATTCCCGGAATTGCCGGGGATGGCATTTTTGTGCCTGTTGCCCGTTTCCCGCCGCAGATTGTATTTTCGACCGAAACATGGTAGAATAATGCCTATATAGAGCTTTGGCTCAATCCACCAAAAAGAAAGGTGCCACCATGGCTGAACAAATCCAAACCAACGACCGCAACGATGAATGGACCACCATCATCAAACCCCGCACCGGTTGGTTCGACATCGACTTGCAGGAACTCTGGCGTTACCGTGATCTGATCACGATGTTTGTCAAGCGCAACTTTACGGTGCTCTACAAACAGACCATCCTGGGCCCGCTGTGGATCATCCTTAACCCGCTGATCACCACCGTCCTCTTCAACGTGGTGTTCGGCGGCATTGCGGGTCTGTCCACCGACGGTACCCCCTCCTTCCTGTTTTACATGGCGGGCAATACTCTGTGGACCTTCTTTGCCTCCTGCATCAACAACACCGCCAACACCTTTGTGGCCAACAGCCAGGTATTCGGCAAGGTGTATTTTCCCCGCCTGTCCACCCCCATCAGCCAGGTGCTGACCAGTCTTATCAACTTCTTCATCCAGTTTGTGATGTTCGTTCTCTTCTGGATCTATTTCTGGGTCACCGGCGCCGGGATTCATCTGACCCTCTGGGTCATTGCCCTGCCTTTTGTGGTGCTGGAGGTCATGCTGCTGGGTCTGGGCGTGGGCATCATTGTCTCGGCCCTGACCACCAAATACCGGGATCTCGCCATCGCGGTGGGCTTCGGTGTCCAGCTCTGGATGTACATTTCCCCCGTGGTCTATCCCCTGTCCAGCCTGGATGAGTCCCCCCGTCTGCGGGCTCTGATGACCCTCAACCCCATGACCTCCCCTGTGGAGGTGTTCCGGATGGCCACCCTGGGCACCGGCACCGTCCTGGTGGGCAATCTGGTGTACAGCGTTGTCGTCACCCTCATCGCACTGGTGGCGGGTATCATCCTGTTCAGCCGGATCGAAAAGACCTTTATGGACACCGTGTAAGGGAGGACCAAGATGGCATCAACACAGCGTCGGCCCGTCATCCAGATCACGGGCCTGAAAAAGCAATACAAACTGGGGCAGATCGGCGGCGGCACCCTGACCCACGACCTGCAAAGCTGGTGGGCGCGGGTGCGCGGCAAGGAGGACCCCAACACCGTCATCGGCACCGACACCCGGCTGTTCGGTCAGACCTTCATGGCCCTCAACGGGGTGGATCTGACCGTCTATCAGGGGGAAGCCCTGGGCATCATCGGGCGCAACGGCGCCGGAAAATCCACCCTGCTCAAGATTCTCTCCCGCATCACCGCCCCCACCGAGGGGGAAATCCGGCTGCGCGGCCGGGTAGCCTCGATGCTGGAGGTGGGCACCGGCTTCAACAACGAGATGACCGGCCGGGAAAATATCTATATGAACGGCGCCATCCTGGGCATGACCCGGGCCGAGGTGGACGCCAAGCTGGACCAGATCATCGAATTTTCCGAGTGTGGAGATTTCATCGACACCCCGGTCAAGCGGTATTCCAGCGGCATGTTCGTCAAGCTGGCTTTTGCTGTGGCGGCCCATCTGGACAGCGAGATCATGGTCATGGACGAGGTCCTGGCCGTGGGTGACATGAAGTTCCAGCAGAAATGCCTGGGCAAGATGAGCGACGTGGCCGGTCAGGAAGGCCGCACCGTCCTCTATGTCAGTCACAACATGAGCACCATCCGCCAGCTCTGCACCCGCTGCGTGGTGCTGGATCAGGGCAAGATCATCTATGACGGGGATGTGGAACAGGCCATCGCCGTTTATATGGACACCACCGATGTCAATGTGGTGCACTATGATCTGGCCAAGGTTTCCCGGATGACCGGCAGCGCCGGCAAACGGCTGCGGCTGGAAAGCCTGGATTTTCTCGATAAAGAGTCCAGCGTCTTTGCCGACACCGAAAAGATGCGGGTGAAGATCACCTGGCGGGTGTCCGAGCCCTTTGCCGGCATCCACATGAAACTCAACCTGCATTTCCGGGACTCCACCCCGGTGGGCATCACCCATCCGGTGGACCTGGGCGCCGCCGAACCGGGGCGGCTGTACACCACCATCTTTGAGTTTGACCCCAGTCTGCTGGGGGAGGGACAGTATTTCTTCTACATCGATATCTTTGACGGAGCCCTGGCCCAGGCCGTCTGCCTGGACAAGCCGGTGACCGAGTTTGCCTTTGAAGTCACCAGCGGCGACCTCTCCATGCCGGAGTGGGCCGCCGGATGGGGCCGGATTCACTTCCCGCCCGTCAAACTGCTGGAGGACTGATGATGTCACAATCCCATCCCGATCTGTTTGTCTGCCACACCGCCTATCACCTGCTGATTGCGGTGATCCGGGCGCTGCGGGCCGGCGGCGGGCAGGCCCTCTGGCTCTGTGAAGAGGTTCCCAACGCCGAAGGCCTGGCTGCCTCCGGACGCCTGGAGGGGATCTTCTCCGAGATTGCGGTGCTGCACGAGTCCCGCTGGCCGGGCATCGTCACCGGGCCGCTGGGGCATCTGCGCAACCGCCGCGCCTATGAAAAGGCCGGCGTGGGTCCGGCGCTGGACCGGCACCGCTACCGCCACATCTACATCAGCAACGACTGGAGTGTGGCGGGGCGGTATCTCCAGGACTGCGGTGCGCCCTACATCCTCTGTGAGGACACCCAGGGTGCCACCCTGGACCCCGACCAGCATCTGCTGGTGGAACAGCGGGCCAAGCCTGCCGGGCCTTACCTCTATTGGGGGGACAGCCCCTGCTGCCGCAAGGTGGAGAGCGAGGACGCAGCCCGCTGCACCCTCTTCCCTGCCGACAAGTTGCTGACTTTTTCCAAGGCGGCTCTGCTGGCCGGGCTGACCGATGCTGAAAAAGCCGCGGTGCGCCGGGTCTTTCTGACCCAGCCCCTGCCCGATGACTCCGCTTTGCTGGGCAAGGCCACCCTGCTTTTGCCCCGCAGCTTTGTCCAGGACGGGCTGATGGACCAGAAAACCCAGGATGCCATCTTCCGGGCGGTGGCCGCCCGCTATGCTGACGGGCCGCTGTTCATCAAGACCCATCCCCGGGACACCACCGACTATACCGCACTGTTTCCCCAGGCCGTGGTGCTGGAGCGCACCATGCCCAGCGAGGTGCTCAATTTCTGCCTGCCGGGCAAGTTCCGCCGGGCGGTTACTGTCCAGAGCTGGGTGCTGCGCGGCTTCACTGCTGCCGAGGAGACCGTTTTTCTCACCCTAGACCAGGCCCGGGCACTGCTCTGAGCATCCGGACCGGAAAGGATTGACCATGAAAACCATCGCTGTGATTCCGGCGCGCTACGCCAGTTCCCGGATGCCGGGCAAACCCCTGGCCGACGTGCTGGGCAAACCCATGATCTGGTGGGTCTATCAGGAGGCCAAAAAGAGCCCCCTGTTGGACGACTGCCTGATCGCCACAGACGACCAGCGGATTGCCGCCGCCTGTGAAACCCACGGCATGAAATACTGCATGACCAGCCCCGACCACGACACCCCCACCGGGCGGATCTGGGAGGTCTCCACCAAGGTGGAAGCCGACCTCTATCTCCAGGTCATGGGGGACGAGCCGCTGATCAACGCCAAGGCCTTTGAGCTGATTCTGCCCAAGACCCTGCCCGAGGATCCCTTCTATGTGGCGGTGCTGACCAACCGAATGGACCACCCCGCCGATGTCATCGACTTTTCCAACCAGAAGGTGGTAACCAATGCGGCCCGGGAAATTCTGATGATCTCCCGCAGCCCCATCCCCTACCCCAAAGGAACCCTGGATTTTGACTATGAAAAGGTCACCGGCATTCAGCTGTACAGCCGCCGGGCCCTGCAATTCTACCACGACACCCCCAAATCTGCCCTGGAACTGGCCGAGGAAAACGACATGATGCGGTTCGTGGAAAACGGCCACAAGGTCCACGCCATCCTCAGCCCCTACAAGACGGTGAGCGTGGACACCCCCAAAGATCTCGCCCTTGTCAACGAGATCCTGAAAGGAGGCTCTCATGCCCAAGATTGATCTTCTGGACTGCACCCTGCGGGACGGAGGGTATGTCAACAACTGGCACTGGGGTTTTGCCCCGGCCCGGGACATCATCTCCACCCTGACCAAGGCCGGCACCAACATTGTGGAGGTCGGCTTCCTGCGCAATGTACCGGAATACAACCCCGATGTGACGGTCTGCAATACCATCGAGGAGCTCAACCGATTGCTGCCCGCCAACACCGGACATACTCTGTACAGCGGCATGGCCATGCGCTCCAACTACGACATCCGCAAGCTCTCCCCCTACGAGGGCAAGGGCATCTCCATTCTGCGCATCACCGCCCACGAGTACGACATCCGGGAGGGCATGGACTTTGCCCGGGAGGTCAAGGCCCGGGGATACCAGCTCTCCATCAACCCCATCAATATCATGGGCTATTCCGACAAGGACCTGCTCTGGATTCTGGACCAGGTCAACGCCATCCATCCCTGGCAGTTCTCCATCGTGGATACCTTCGGCAGCATGCGCCGGCGGGATCTGGACCGGATTGTCAGCCTGGTGGACCACAACCTGGCCCCCGATATCCGGGTAGGGCTGCATCTGCACGAGAATATGGCGCTGAGCTTCTGCCTGGCCCAGGAGTTTGTGGAGAAGCAGCTCCAGCGGGACATCACCATCGACGCCAGCCTGATGGGAATGGGCCGGATTCCCGGCAACCTGCCCATCGAGCTGGTGGCCGACTACCTCAACGAAAGCCACAGCGCCCACTATGACATCGACGAGCTGATGGATGCCATCCAGGATCACATCGCCCCCCTCAAGGGGGAAACCCAGTGGGGCTACACCCCGGCCTACTTCCTCTCGGCCCGGTTCAACCTGCACCGCAACTATGCCGAGCACTATCTGGCCAAGGGGGATCTGACCAACCGGGACATCAACCACATTCTCTCGGCCATCGACCGCTCCAAGGCCGCCGTCTTTGACGCCGCCTACGCCGACGGGCTGTACAACGAGTACCAGCGCCGCAACATCGACGATGCCAAGGCGCTGGAAACCCTGAAGGCTGCCTTTGGCGGCAAGCGGGTGCTGGTGCTGGCCCCCGGTGCCAGTCTGGCCACCCCCGAAGGACAGGCCGCCGTGGCCGCTGCCGGTGCCGATCTGACCGTTTCGGCCAACTTCTGCCCCGAGTTCTGTACCCCGGACTATGCCTTTTACACCAACAGCAAGCGGTACGAAAAGGCAGAGGCCCTGCCCTGCCCGGTGATCCTGACCTCCAACCTGCGGCCGTTGCCCGAGCAGGCCCTGGCGGTCTGCTACGACCGGCTGGCCGGCGCCGATGCCCAGGCCGGAAACAGTGTGCTGATGCTGCTGCGGCTGCTGCGGCTGTGCGGCGCCGCCGAAGCGCTGCTGGCCGGTGCCGACGGCTACCGGGAAGGGACCCCCGCCTATGCCGATGCCCGCCTGCACACCCACACCGACCGGGGTACAGCCTACAATGTGTCGGTGGCGGGTGCCATCCGCGCCGTGAGCGCCGCGGGTCTGCCGGTGCGCTTTGTGACGCCGAGTGAATACGAAAGGATTTGAAACGATGATTAAACTGCTGGTTTTGGACGTTGACGGCACCATGACCGATGGCGGCATCTACTACGATGCCACCGGCAACGAGGTGAAAAAATTTGCGGTGCGGGACGGCGCCGGAATTCTGCTGGCCCGGGCGGCCGGCATCGAGGTGCTGATCTGCACCGGCCGCGCCTGTGAGGCCCTGGCCCACCGCGCCCGGGATCTGAAGATCAAGTACCTCTACCAGGATGTGCAGGACAAGGCCGCCTTTTTACAGAAATTTCTGGTCGAGCACAACCTCCAGAAGGAGGAGGTCGCCTACTGCGGCGATGATCTGAACGATCTGGCTGCCATGGCCCTCTGCGGCTTTGCCGCCTGCCCCGCCGATGCGGTCCAGGCCGTCCGGGCCCATGTGGACTACATCTGCCCCCAGAAGGGCGGCCAGGGTGCGGTGCGCGGGGTGGTGGACCAGCTGCTGCGCCGGGAAGGCCGCTGGCAGCAGGCTGCCCGCACCGCCTTTGGCGCCGATGTCTGACCATCCGGGAGGCATTATGTCCGGTTTTCGTCAAAAACTGCATCTTCACAGGCACACCGTCCTGGCTCTGGCAGCCTCGGCGGGGTGCCTTGTGCTGTTATTTCTGATCTGGCTGGCGGCGGTCCGCCCCAATTTGGGCAAGGGCCTTTCCACCACCCTCTGCGATGACTACACCGTCTCCTCGGAACCGCTGGAAGACGGTCAGACGGTCACCCAGAGCTTTTCGCTGGACAGCGATCTGCTGGCCATGGCGCTAGTCTTTTCCATCCCCGGGGAACAGCCCACCGGGTCCCTGGAGCTGACCCTGGCTGATGCCGAAACCGGCCAGGTGCTGGCCACCTCCACCGGCGAGATGGGCAACATCCTGCCGGGCCAATACACCGGTCTGGGGCTGGACCCGCCGGTGGAAGGTGTGGAAGGGCGCCGCTATCTGCTGAGCCTGACCCCCCACTACACCGGCGAAGGCCGCCTGTCGGTCTGCTATTCCAACGGTGCCGTCCTCTGGGATGACACCCTCACGGTGGCGGGACAGACGGTGGACGGCACCCTGGCCATGATCGTAACCTACCGGCGGATCGGCGGATTCCTGACCCGGTTCTTCCTGCTGGTGGGGCTGGCTGCCTGCGTGGTGGTCTTTTTCGGGATGCGCGCTGCTTTGTCCCGGAAAGTTGCGCTGCACCGCCTTGTCTTTGGGCTGGTGCTCTGCTTTGGTTTGCTGTACAGCGTGGTGCTGCCCCCCTATGCCGCCCCCGATGAACAATACCACATCAACCAGTCCTTCACCCTGGCCTGCCGCTGGGCAAACTTTTTCAGCAGCGAGGACTGGAAGATGGGCAACGTCCCGCTGACCACCTCCTACCGCCGGGAACACGACACCGACCCGCTGCTGCAGGAGGAGCGCACCACCGTCTTTACCTGGCAGGAGGTGACCGACCAGCTGCTGACCCGAAGCCCTGACGCCTTTGACAGCCATCTGGCACGGGACGAACAGCAGACCGACCGCAATCCCCTGCTCTACCTGCCCAGCGCCGCTGTGGTCTTTCTCTGCTTTTTGCTGCGCCTGGGTTTTGTACCCACCCTGATGCTGGGGCGTCTGGCCAATCTGCTCTGCTTTGCGGCGTTGGCCGCCCTGGCGGTGCGCCGGGCGCCCTTCGGCAAACGAATCTTTGCCGCCGCGGCACTGCTGCCCATGACGCTGCATCTGGCGGCTTCCTTCAGCCGGGACGCCCTGCTTCTGGGCCTCTGCTTTGCCTTCACTGCCCTGTGTGCCCAGGCGATCTACGGCCAGTCCGAGGCCCGGCTGTCCTGGCGGCTATGGCTGCCGATGGCGCTCTGCGGGCTGCTGCTGGCCCCAGCCAAGGTGGTGTATCTGCCCCTGGCTGCCCTGGTGCTGCTGATCCCCGCTGCCCGGCTGGGACGGCGGGCCGGGCTGAAAAAGGCCGGCTATCTGGCAGCCTGTGTCCTGCTGGCGCTGGCACTCAACGGCACCATGCTTTCCGATGCCATCACGACGGCGCCGGAAACCGAAGTAACCGAAACCGCCGAGCCTGTGGTCCAGGCCGATACCACCAGTGCGGTGCTCAAGGGAAAGCCCTCCCCCGAAACGGCGGAAACCTCTGCATTCTCCGCCGTACCGGAAGAGCTGCTGGAAAATACTCCCGAAGCCTTTGTGCGGCTGCTCTACTACTGCACCGAAGAGACCACCGATCTGCCCCAGAAGGAAGTGGATTTCTGGGTACAGGCGCTGACCGAGGGGGATACCACCGCCGCCCTGTTGGCCCAGAGCTTCTTCTTCAGCCCCGAGGCGGTGGAGAATCCCACCCTGACCGGGGATGCCTTTATCTCCGCCGCCAGCTATGTCTTTCTGGGGCGGGATGTGATGCAGGATGACCCGGACCAGTTCCGCACCATGCAGCAGACGGACGGTAATGTTACCGTGTTCAAGGCGCTGTATGCCAGCGAGGAGGCCGCCAACCGGTTTGCCGCCTGCGGCATCACGGTGGGAGAATTTGACCCCGACCGCTATCCCCTGGACCGCAGTGACCTCCAACAGGAGGCGGAGCAGGCCCGCACCGTGCGGGAAAACCAGAGCTACACCGCCGAGGAAGACCGGATCACCTACACGCCAGGGTATATTCTGCGCCATCCTGCCCAGACGGTGATGATGCTGGTGCGCACCCTGTTGCAGAACACCGACCACTATCTCTGCACCCTGGTGGGCGGCAGCCTGAGCTACTATTCTCTTGATCTGGCCTGGGGCTGGGTCATTCTGCTCTATCTGCTGCTGGCCTACGCCGCCCTGCCCACCGCCGAGGGTCTGGCCCAGCTGCCCCAGGGGCGGTATCGCGTTTGGGGCGCTGTCGCCGCACTGGTCTGCTGCGCTCTGGCGGTGGCCAGCTGCCTGCTCTGGACCCCGGTGCACAATGAAACCCTTTACGGCTTGCAGGGCCGGTATTTCCTGCCGGTGCTGCCTCTGCTGCTGTTGACCTGCATTCCCCGCCGGGCCACCGTCCGGGATGGCCATGTCGCCGCTTCCGGGCTGCTGTCGGTTTTCTGCCTGGTCCATGCCGGGGTGCTAGTCAACGCCATGCTGGTGATTGTGGCACGCTGAAACGAAAGGAGACCCGCATCATGGTGATCTGCTACTTTTCGGCCCAGTATCTGCCCACAGTGGGCGGGGTCGAGCGGTACACCTGGAACCTGGCCCGGCGCACCGTCGCGACCGGGCATCGGGCCATCGTCGTGACCAGCGCCCTGCCCGGCCTGCCCGCGCAGGAGACCGACCGGGACGGCATCGAGATCTTTCGTCTGCCGGTCTGGCCACTGATGAAGGGCCGGTTTCCGGTTCTGCGGCCCGGTGCCGATCTCCAGCGCGCCGCAAAGGCTCTGTGGGCCCTGCCCATCGACTTTTGCGTGATCCAGACCAGGATGTACCCCCAAAGTGTCTGGGCCGCCCTGGGCGCCCGCAGGCGGCGGATTCCGGCCATCGTGATCGACCACTCCACCGGATACATGCCGGTGGGCGGCGGCCTGGTGGGGTTGTGCGGACGGATCTATGAGCATCTGGCCTGTGGCCTGATCCGCCGGACCCATCCCAACTTTTACGGGGTCTCGGCGGCAGTCACCCGCTGGCTGACCACCTTTGGGATCACAGCGGCGGGCTGTCTGCCCAATGCGGTAGATCCCGCTGGCCTGCAGGCCCTGGCCGAGAAGAATCCCAAGGATTGGCGGGCGGCCTGCGGGATCGGTCCCCAGACCAAACTGGTGGCCTATGTGGGGCGGCTGATCCCCGAAAAGGGCGCCGCCGAACTGGCCCAGGCAGTGGCCGGGATGCCTGATGCCGCCCTGGTCATTGCCGGGGATGGGCCGCTGCTGGCAGGGCTGCGGCAAAGCTCTGCCGCCAACGTCTTCTGCCCCGGCAGTGTCCCCTACCCCGAGACCATCCAGCTGCTGGCCCAGGCGGATGTCTACTGCCTGCCTACCCGCTATGCCGAGGGGTTTCCCACTACCCTGCTGGAGGCGGCGGCCTGCCGCTGTCCCATCGTCTGCACCCCCACTGCCGGCACCGAGGAACTGCTGCCCGGACCGGAATACGGGGTGCTGTTGTCCGATACCGGGCCCGATGCCATCCGTGCCGGGCTGCAGCGGATGCTGGGGGACCCCAGTTATGCCCATTCCTGTGCCGACAGGACCTACCGCAATCTCTGCGACCACTTTACATGGGACGCAGTCTTTGATAAAATCATAGAAATTGCGAAATCTACCGGTTAAGGAGTCGATATGTCTAAACTACTCATCGTCATCCCCGCCTACAACGAGGAAGCCAACATTGCACGGGTGGTCAATCATCTGATTACCAACTACCCGCAGTACGACTATGTGGTGATCAACGACGGCAGCCGGGACAAGACCGCCGCCGTCTGCCGGGCTGCCGGGTTCCATCTGATTGACCTGCCTGTCAATCTGGGCCTGGCTGGGGCCTTTCAGACCGGGCTGCGCTACGCCGCCGAAAACGGCTACGACTGCGCCATGCAGCTGGACGCCGACGGCCAGCACCGGCCGGAGTACATCGCTCCCATGCTGGCCGAGCTGGAGGACGGCGCCGACATTGTCATCGGCAGCCGTTTTCTGACCGTCAAAAAACCAAAAACCCTGCGGATGCTGGGCAGTTATATCATCAGCTGGTCCATCCGGCTGACCACCGGCCGGGCCATCTGCGATCCCACCAGCGGGATGCGGATGTTCAACCGTGCCATGGTGGAGGAGTTTGCCCAGAACCTGAACTATGGTCCCGAGCCCGACACCATCAGCTACCTGATCAAAAACGGGGCCGTCGTCAAGGAATGCCAGGTCAAGATGGGGGAACGCGTGGCCGGGCAGAGCTACCTGAACCTCTGGAACAGCGTCCAATACATGATCAAGATGTCCATCTCGATCCTGCTGATCCAGTGGTTCCGCAAGCGCGACACCGAAACCCCCTATCCCGAAAGGAGCCTGTGATATGCTGGATCAACCGATCATCCGGGTCTGCCTGGTTGTGGGCAGCCTGATCACCGCCATCTTTGTGCTGCGCCGGGTCCGCCTGGCGAAGGTCCAGATCGAGGATACCCTGTTCTGGCTGCTGTTCAGCGCCGTTTTGCTGGTGCTGGCCATCTTCCCCGGCATCGCTTACTGGGCCGCCAACCTGCTGGGCTTCCAGAGCCCCATCAACTTTGTCTACATCGTCATCATCTTTCTGTTGCTGGCACAGCAGTTCTTCACCTCCATCCGGCTCAGCCAGCTGGACAGCAAGGTGCGGATTCTGACAGAACGGGTGGCGCTGAACGAGGAAAAGGTGGAACGGGAAAAACTGGACCTGTGACGGCGAAATAGGATTTGTAAAGACCCGTATTCTATGGTATAATAAGATATTCAGAATAGATTCTGCCAGGAAAGAAGGTTGCAAGATATGGCTTTTACCCCCAAACTGACCTACAAGGGCCACCCGCTGGTGCGCTGCGGCAATGATATTTACTACGGTTCGATGAGCGATCCCTATGTGATCTATCTGCAGATTTTGACCACCAAAAAGGAAAACGGTGCCGATGTGGCCGACAAGGTCCACATTGTCCTGCTCTCCACCGACGACAGCAAGCCGCTGCCCGAGCGCATCGTGCGCCAGGCCAACAAGAGCGGGTTGTTCAACGCGCTGTCCTTTGGCGATATCATGCTGCAAAGTCAGCTCAAGGCGGAAAAGACTGCCGCCGAAAAAAAGTAAAATTTTGCTTTCTTCCCTCGCTGCGGCGGGGGATTTTTTATGCCCATTTTTCTGCCGGAGGACCAGTCTTTCTCCTCCTTGCGGATCAGCCCCAGACAGCCCCGCTGTGCCGTGTTTTTCTCTCCTATGTTTCTTTCTTGTGGGCAGTTCAAAACGCGCCAAACGGGCCGGAAATGACCGCCGCGGGGTCTTCCTGCCCCGTTTGTCAGTCTCGGTATACAAAAAAACAGGCACGGACCGTTTTTCCACGGTTCGTGCCTGTTAAGACTGTCATACGAAGAGCTGCCGATCAGGGCAGCGGCAAAGGATTTTCCTCTGCCTCAGTCAATCTTGATCTCGGTGGTCTGGGGCTGTGCCTCTTCCTGGGCATCATCGCCGGTTTCCAGCTCAATGTCAAAGGAAGCGCCGCAGTTGGGGCAGACCAGCTCACGGTTGAGCAGGGTGTCCTCGTCCACGGTGGTGACGAAGTTGCAGTTGGGGCAGGTCACCTCATAGACGGCCTCGTCCTCCCCTTCTTCGTCCTCCTCGCTGTCCGGCTCCTCATCGTCGTAGCCGTACAGGCTGCCCACCAGATCATCCAGATCCTGATCCAGGGTGTCCAGTTCGTCGTACACCTGGTTCAGCGCGTTGTCATGCTCGGTCACGGTGGCTGCCATCTCCTCCAGCAGCTCCATCATGGCGGCAATCACCTTGCCGTTTTTGCTGTTGGGGTCAAACTCCATACCGGTCATCAGGCCGCGAATGTAGGCAGCCTTGGCATTCAAATCCATAGCCATGGTCAAATCCTCCTTGCCATAACGGCGAGCATCGGAAAGGCCGGGCGGTACACGGCCCGGCCGATTGTGGATTTTATGAAAAAATCAGTTCACGCGCTCCATATACTCGCCGGTGCGGGTATCGATGCGGATGACGTCGCCCTCGTTGATGAACAGCGGCACACGGATCTCGGCGCCGGTCTCCACCTTGGCGGGCTTCAGGGTGTTGGTGGCGGTGTTGCCCTTGAAGCCGGGCTCAGTCTCGGTGACGGTCAGGTCGATGAAGTTGGGGATTTCGACGCTGAACACCTTGCCCTTGTAGGAGAGCAGCTTGCAGATCTCGTTCTCCTTGCAGAACTTGAAGTTCTCGGGCACGTCGGAAGCGCTGACCGGGATGTCATCGTAGGTCTCGTTGTCCATGAAGTGGTACAGATCACCGTCTTCGTAGCTGTAGGTAACCTCCTTGCGCTCGATGAACGCCTGGGGGAACTTGGCAGTGGGGTTGTAGCTGGTTTCAACCACAGAACCGGTGATCACGTTCTTGGTCTTGGTGCGCACAAAGGCAGCGCCCTTGCCGGGCTTGACATGCTGGAACTCGACGACCTGAAGGACCTGGCCGTCCTGCTCGAAGGTAACGCCGTTGCGGAATTCGCCTGCAGAGATCATATGGAAACTCCTCCAATTTTATTATTGTAAAACATACCTGTAAGTATTTTACCCGATAAAATGCCGTATTGCAAGCCCCTCCCCCGGTCTTTTGCGGGATTTTTGAGACTTTTCGGCATTTTTTCCTCAGAGCGCCGCCCAGGTCTGGGCCAGCGTCCGGGCATCCTCAGCCTGGGTCCCCGCCGATTCACAGATCACGGTGGGGGTCAGGCCCCGCTCCCGCATCAGGCGCAGCAAAGGCTGGTGCGGCGGGCCATATTCGGTATCGGCAAAGGTCAGATGGCATTTTTCCCCGCCCTTGGTGTAGGCAATGCGGGAGAAATGCACATGGAAACTCTTGGCCCGTTCATCGGGCAGTGCCTGGGCGATCCGGTCCAGAATGGCGGCATAGTCGGCCGGAGCGCTCTCCTCGTCGGCCATCTGGGTGCCCTGGCTGCGGGCGTAGAGATGGCCGAAATCAATGCAGGGGGTGATGCGGGGGTCTACCTGGCACAGGGCCAGGACCTCCTCCAGATCCCCCAGCTGGTTGACCTTGCCCATCGTTTCGGGGCAGAGTACGCAATCGCCAAAGCCCGCAGCATCCACCGCTTCCACGGCGCGGCGCAGGGTGTCCAGCGCCTTTTCCAGGGCCGCTTCCCGGCTCTGTTTGCCGCAGGAGCCCGAGTGAAAGATCACGCGCCGGCCCCCCAGGGCCTTGACCAGCGCACAGCTCTGCAGCAGATAATCGATGCTGTGCAACCGCTTTTCCTCTTCCAGGCTGCTCATGCTGATGTAATAGGGGGCATGGACCGAGAGAACAATGTCCCGCTTGGCACAGGCCTCCCCCAGCGCCGCCGCCTTGTCCAGCGCCAGGCGGACGCCCCGCCCGCACTGGTATTCAAAGGCATTCAGGCCAAAGGAGGCGGTGTAGGCCGCAATCTCCTCGGGCCCGCTGCGTTTGGCCGCGCGGAAGCTGTCCGAAAGCCCCGCCGTGCCAAAGCGCGGTGCATCACTCATAAAGTGTTCCTCCTCTGTGATAATAGCGATTGATGAACCGGCCCTCAAACCGGCGTTTGAACCGGACCCCCTTGCTGCGGTCCCCGCCCCGGGGCTGTACCAGCAGACAGGGGATACCGAACAGCCCTGCCGCCATCCGGTCGGTAAAAATCTGGTCCCCCACCATGGCCATCTGGCGGCGCGGCACCCTGAGACGGGCCCGGGCCACCATCAGCCCGATGGGCAGCGGCTTGCAGGCCAGCGGCACCCAGGCCAGCCCCACCCGCCGGGCAAAGGGTGCCACCCGGCGGGCGGTGTTGTTGGACACAATGGTCAGGCTGATGCCGGCCGCCCGCATGGCATCCAGCCAGCTCTGCACCGAGGGTTCCAGTTTCTGGCTTCCGTCGCCGGTCAGCGTATTGTCCACATCCAGCACCAGGGCGGTGATCCCATGGCTGCGCAGAAAGGCAGGGGTGATGGCCTCGACATTGCGAAAGATAAACTGTGGGGTCAAAATCATGGCAGACCTCCTTTGTGGGAAAGCGCGGGAACGAAAAAGCAGGCCCGCGTTGGTTGCGGGCCTGCTTTAGCCGTTCCTGTTGTAAGCACTGACGGTATCGAAAACGGCGGCAATTGCCGCGCCGACGGTTGCAGATCTTACTTATACTTGCGCTTGCGCGCAGCTTCGGACTTCTTCTTGCGGCGCACGGACGGCTTCTCATAAGCCTCGCGTTTGCGCACCTCGGCGAGCACGCCGCTGCGGGCAGTGCTGCGCTTGAAACGGCGCAGGGCGCTCTCCAGGGATTCGCCCTCTTTGACACGGATCTCCGACATCTTGTTTTCCCTCCCTTGGCCTGAGACAGGAGTTTGCCGGTCAATAGCCAAAATACTACTTAACCAGTACCGTAGATTATACTATAACTTACCCCTGAATGTCAACCGCCAATGGGCCAACACGGGCAAAGTTTACAAAAATTCACAAAAAGTTCAATAGTGTTTTCCGCTTTTTCCTTGCTCAGCGAACAAAATTGTCCAGAATCCATAAAGCGCCAAAGAGAATGGGCTGATGCAGCATGTACACCAACAGAGTTCGCTGCCCCACAAAGCAGAGCGGGCGCAGCAGCCGCGGGGCCGGCGCCGGGGCAGGAAGATGATCCCGCAGGACCCGGAACCCAAACCAGCCGCACCAGAACAAAAATACCCAGGGCAGGATCGGGAAATAGTCAGCTGAGGCAAACTTTTCCAGGTCGGGAAAGCCCAGCCAGAACGGATTGGCCCGGTAGAGCCCCTGGGGCAGGGCGCAGAGGTGCCAGTTTTCAAAGCCCAGGAACCCATAGGGGACCTGGTTGGTCAGGGCAAACAGCGCCGCACTGAGCCCCAGACCCGGCAGTGCGGGAATCCGCTCCAGTGCCGGGCGCAGCAGACAGGTCAGCAGCACCGCACA
Source organism: uncultured Gemmiger sp. (assembly GCA_944382835.1). Classification (GTDB taxonomy): domain Bacteria; phylum Bacillota; class Clostridia; order Oscillospirales; family Ruminococcaceae; genus Gemmiger. The sequence goes on along the minus strand of CALWNP010000004.1, from coordinate 51,880 downwards.
GGCATTGAGGTGCAGCACACCAAACAGGATGGTCTCTGACGGCATCACGGTCACCGTCACAGCGGTGAGTACCACCGCACATCCGGCCACAATCAGCCCGTTTTTCAAAGGACGGCGGGCCAGCCCGAAGCTGAAACCCGACAGCAACAGGAAACTCCAGCAGATGTACTGCTGCCAGACATGGCAGCCCGCGGCGCCGATGTCGTACCATCCGCTGGGATACCCGAAGATATACACCCAGTCGTACATGCCGTGGTAGACCAGCATGTTCAGCAGCGCCAGTCCCCGCAGGGCATCCACCGCCCACAACCGTTTGGAGTGTTTCATCTGCGTTCTTCCCTTCCCCACTATTGTCTGCTATTCTACACACTTGTGCGAATTTTTGCAAGCCTTCTTATTGCATATTGATCGAATTTGCGGTACAATCTTTGTCGGATTTGACCAAAGTCCCGTGTCCGATTTTGCCATAACCATTCAGGGAGGTATTGCCCATGCTGCCCATCCGCCTTATCGCACTGGATCTCGACGGTACCGTCTTTGACGATCAAAAACGCATCAGTCCCCGCACCCTGGCTGCCATCCAGGCCGCCCTGGAGCAGGGGGTTGTGGTTCTGCCCGCCACCGGCCGCAACCTGCGGGGGGTGCCCAAGGAATTTCTGGAGATGCCGGGGGTGCGTTATGCCCTGACCAGCAACGGAGCCACCGTCAGCGTAATTGCCACCGGACGGCGGTTGGTAAACCTGCCCTTTGACCCGGTCCAGGCCCAGAAGGTCTATGATGCGGTACAGCCCTTTGACTGCATGATGAGCATCTTCATCGATGGAGACGCCTACACCTCCCGGGAGAATGATGCCCGCACCGAGCAGTACGCCCCGCCTGAACTGCTCCCTTACTTCCGCAACAGCCGCCATGTGGTGGACGACATCCACGCTTTTATGCAGGCCCATGCCGACGGCATCGAAAAGTTCAGCATCCTCTACAAGGACGAGGCTACCCGGGATGCCGCCTGGGCTGCGGCCACTGCCGCTGCGCCGGTGGAGGCCACCACCAGTGTGGCATTGAATCTGGAGCTGAACGCCCCCGGCGTCAACAAGGGCCGTGGCCTGATGACCCTTGCCAAGGAGCTGGGCCTGGCGCCGGAACAGGTCATGGCCTGCGGCGACTCCGGCAACGACCTGGAGATGGTCCGGATGGCCGGGCTGGGCGTGGCCATGGCCAACGCCACCGAACCGGTCAAGGCGGTGGCGAAGTATATCACCGCAGACAACAACCACGACGGTGTGGCCCAGGCCATCGAGAAGTTTGTCCTGAATTCCTGATTTTTCGCCCGCACTTGCCTTTTGATGCAGGATAGAATACAATAGAGGAAACTATAATTTAGCACAGGATTTTCCGCTCCCGAACCCCTGTTTTCGGGGCGGCAATCCGGGAAAGCAGGTGTACTACCATGGCATGGGCAACCAACGTTTTGGTTGGTCAATCGGGCGGGCCGACCGCCGTGATCAACGCCAGCCTCGCCGGCGTGTTTGAGAGCTCCAAAAGCTTGGGCATCCACCATGTATATGGGATGCAGTATGGCATCGAAGGCCTTTTGAAGGGAAAAATGGTCGAGCTGGATTCTTATCTGGACGACAAGATGCAGATTGAGCTGCTCAAGCGTACCCCGTCCAGTTATCTGGGCAGCTGCCGCTACAAGCTGCCCGATCCCGATGTGGATGAGCGTCCCTTCCAGAAGCTGTTTGCACTGTTTGCTGAGCATTCCATCGGCGCGGTGTTCTACATTGGCGGCAATGACAGCATGGATACCATCTCCAAGCTGGCCCGCTACGGCGCAGCCAAAAACAGTGAAATCCGTTTTATCGGGGTGCCGAAGACCATCGACAACGATCTGATGTTCACCGACCACACCCCCGGCTACGGCAGTGCCGCCAAATACATTGCCACCATCCTCAAAGAGGTTATCTGTGATTCCAGCGTCTATGACATTCGCAGCGTCACGGTGGCCGAGATCATGGGTCGTCACACCGGCTGGCTGGCCGGTGCCGCCAGCCTGGCCAAGGGCAGCGACTGCGACGGGCCGGACATCATCCTGCTGCCCGAGCGGACCTTTGACGAGAATGCCTTTCTGAACCGTGTGGCAGAACTGGAAAAGACCCGTCACAACCTGATCATCGCGGTCAGCGAAGGGGTCAAGAACCGGGACGGTGTCTTCCTCTGCGACCTGGTCAGCACCGCCGGACAGTTGGATGCCTTCGGCCACAAGGCCATCCTGTCGGGCACCAGCCGCTACCTGGCCGACCTGATCCGGGTCCGGCTGGGCTGCAAGACCCGGGCCATCGAGTTCTCCACCCTGCAGCGCTGTGCCTCCCATCTGGCCAGCCGCACCGACATCACCGAGGCCTATCAGGTGGGCGGTGCCGCCGTGGAAGCAGCCGCCCGCGGCGAAACCGGCAAGATGTGCGCCATCAAGCGCCTGTCGGACCTGCCCTACCTCATCACCACCGAAACGGTGGATGTGGACAAGGTGGCCAATCTGGAGAAAAAGGTCCCCGACGAGTGGATCTCGGCGGATGGCATGCACATGACCGAGGCTTTTGAACAGTATGCACGTCCCCTGATCCAGGCCGAGCTGACCCCCATTTACATCAACGGTGTCCCCCGCCACATCCATCTGGATTGATTCTTTTATAACAAAATATACGGCATGTCGTCTGAAAGCGGAACGGCATGCCGTTTTTGTTTGGAGAGAAGACGTTTGATTTCAGCAACTTTTACAATGCCTTTTTCAGGATTCTTGTGTTTCTTTATTCGTTTGAATGTTTCATATTATGGAATCGCATTCCTCTGTGTGGGATTTCTTTTGGAATGGAATTCCACCTTGTGGAATTTTTCGGTTCAAAAGGGCCGATCTGGTTTTCGCAACTCCCACAATGGTCAAGTGTGCCCCTCCGATGCTACACTAAGGATGTCAAAATTCGTGCGGCGGAGGGCCTGCCTGCGGACCTCTTCCCTGCCGAAACAGGAGGGTACATTATGGCAAAGAATGCGATTGTCGGCCAATTTGGCGGCCCCACCTCGGTCATCAACGCCAGCCTGGCCGGTGTCTACGAGAGTGCCAAAAAGCGCGGTGCCGCCAAGGTATATGGCATGATGCACGGCGTGGCTGGTTTGTTGGAGCGCCGGTATTGTCTGCTGGATGAAAAGCTGCGGTGTGCAATGGACATTGAACTGCTCAAACGCACTCCGTCCAGCTACCTGGGCAGCTGCCGCTACAAATTGCCGGACTGGCACACCCATGAGGGAGAAGCGGTGTATCAGCATCTTTTTGAAATTCTGAAAGAGTTGGACATCGGCTATTTCTTTTACATCGGCGGCAACGACAGCATGGACACCATCGGCAAGCTGGCCGACTACGGGGCTCACATCGGCAGCGAGATCCGCTTTATGGGGGTGCCCAAAACCATCGACAACGACCTGATGGTCACCGATCACACCCCCGGCTACGGCAGTGCCGCCAAGTACATCGGGGTGGTGATGAAGGAGATTATCCGGGATGCCACCGTCTACGGCACCAACTATGTGACCATTGTGGAGATCATGGGCCGCAACGCCGGTTGGCTGACCGCCGCAGCAGCCCTGGCCCGTGCCGAAGACTGTGAAGGGGTTGACATGATCTGCCTGCCCGAGATTCCCTTCAATGTGGATCATTTTGTGGAAAAGGTGGCCCGGATGCAGGCCAGAAAGCCCAGCATTGTCATCGCGGTTTCGGAGGGCGTCAAGCTGGAGGACGGCCGCTATGTCTGTGAGCTGGCCGACGATGTCCATGCGGTGGACGCCTTCGGTCACAAGGCCCTCACCGGCACCGCGCGGTTTCTGGCCAACACGGTGGCCCGCCGGCTGAACACCAAGACCCGCTGCATCGAGCTGTCCACCCTGCAGCGCTGCGCCGGACACCTGACCAGCCGCACCGACATCACCGAGGCCTACCAGGTGGGCGGCGCCGCCGCCAAGGCTGCCTTCGAGGGCCACACCGGCGAGATGGTGGCCCTCAAACGGATCTCCAACGCCCCCTACCAGTGCACCACCGAGCTGCACCCCATCCGGGAGGTGGCCAACCTGGAAAAGAAGGTCCCGCTGGAATGGATTAACGCCGATCACACCGATATGATGCCGGAGTTTCTGGCCTACGCCCTGCCGCTGATCCAGGCTGAGCTGACCCCCATCTATGTGGAAGGGCTCCCCCACCACATCTATCTTCCCGAGTAATTCTCTTTCCTTTTGTGCATCTTCTTCCTCACACAAAACAGCCGCCTTTCCCGCCAAGGGTAAGCGCGGCTGTTTTGCTTTGTAATCAGAGATAGAAGCCGTAGCTGGGCAGGATCTTCAGGCTGTCCGCCCACAAATCCGCCACCGGCAACCCGGAGAGCACCGGATAGAACCAGACAAAGAGCACCGCTGCGGCAATGCACAGCCCAATCCCCCACCAGCGCGCCAGCCGGCCATCCCGCATCTGGGCCAGCACCAGGGCAATGGCCGCCAGGCAGAAGATGGAGCTGGGGAAATAGTGGTAGAGGAAGGTGCAGCGGCTGACCATCATCCAGGGAACCAGCTGGGCGCCGTACAGCACCAGCACGCATCCCGCAGCCGGGGTGCCCCGTCCCGAGACCTGCCGCCACAGCAGCAGCAAAATGCAGAAGAGTCCAGCCAGCCAGATCACAGGCCCACCCAGCCCCGCAATGCTGCCCTTGAGGCCCTCGGGCAGGCCGCTGTTGGAATAATACCACACCGGGCGCAGATCCAGCAGCCAGGTGTACCACCGGCTCTCAAAGGGATGGGTGGCCTCCAGGGCGGAGTGGTAGGTGTACATGCTGACCTGACAGCTCCACCAGTCCGCCAGCGAGAAAGAGGGGTCCCGCCACCGATAGGGCAGGTAGGAGAGCAGATAGATTCCCAGCGGCACCAGAATATAGAAGGCAACGCCCCCCACCGCCGCAGTTCCAAACTCCCGGGAGAAATTCTGGGGCTTTTGCCGCCAGCGGGCATAGAGCACTGCAAAGTAGAGGATGGCCAGCCCTGCCCCCGCATAGATGCCGGTCCATTTGGAGGCACAGCCCAAGCCAAAGGCCACGCCCCCCAAGGCCATGGGCCACAGGGAGGCACAGACCCCTTTTTGCAGCACGCTCTGGCAATACCACAGCATAAAGTAGGCGCCCAGCAGAATAAAAAAGGTGCCATAGATGTCAATGGTGGCAATCCGGCTTTGGGAATAGCGCATAAAGTCCAGGGCCAGCAGCACCGCCGCCACCCCTGCAATCCAAGGTTTACGGGTCAGCCGCCGGACAAAGCACCAGGCCAACGGGACCAGCAGCACTCCGAACAGTGTGCCGGAAAAGCGCCAGCCAAAGCCCGTCATCCCGAACAAGGCAATGCCCATCATGATGAAATCCTTGCCCAGAGGCGGATGGGTGGTCTCATATACCGGCATTTTGTGCAGCATCTCGTACCCGGTCCGGCCGTGGTAGATTTCGTCAAAATACATGCTGTTGAGCTGGCTGATGGTGTCAGGCACCTCTGCCTGTTCGTCAAACAGCGCTCCGCCGCCGCTCACCGGCACCAGTGCCCCCTGCCCATCCCGGAAGGCCAGTTCAAACATCTGTGCGTTGTTTAGGGTCACGGTCAGGGGCTGGCCGTTGGCGCCGGAGAAGGCCACCCGGATCCAGCAGAAAGGGGTCTGGTAATCCAGCGTCTCCTCGTAGACCACAGTTCCGGCGCCATTGGTGATGGTCATGGAGCCGCCAAAACTGATGCCGGGATAAATCCAGAGTTCCGTCGCCTCCCCCTGCAGGGTTACCGTTTCACTGAGGGTGGTTCCGGTGGCATCCAGCGGGGTCTGAGGGGCTGTCATTTCCCCCAGATAGGCAAAGCTCAGCACCGCGGTGGCTGCGGTCAGCCCCAACAGGAGCAGCCGCTCCCGCCCGGTCCAGCGCGGCTGGGGGGCCGGGGTGGGCATCAGGGCCGCGTCACGGTTGATGTGGCGTCCCGGCAGATGGACCAGTGGTTGTTTGAGAGGCGAGGTCCGCCCCTTGGCGGCAATATCATAGACCGCAAAGGCCAACAGCAAGAAACAGACGGTTTCGGCAAAGCCGGTCACCCCGGCAAACATACCGCTGGTGGCGCTGGTCATCCACTCGTCGTCGGTTCCCACCAGGCTGTAAACCGCGGCCAGGTTGAGAAATCCGCACAGTGACAGCCCGAACCCCGCCCCGTAGAGCCGGATGTCATTCCAGCGGATGGCGGCAAAGAAGGTCAGGATGGTTCCCAGAACGATATACCGCTCATGCATGCAGTGCCCCACAGTAAAGACACCGGTGGTATAAAGCCCCGCCATGAGCAGGGGCGAGAAACGATTGGCGCGCCAGCTGCGGGCGGAGAGGAAAAACATCCACAGGGTCAGCAGCACCAGATTGACGGTGCCCAGCATGGACCAGGGAATCAGGCCAAAGACCTTGATGTCCAGCCCCTGCCAATTGCCCCCCAAAGCAGCAAACCAGTTGAAGGCGTTGATGGTGGCATAAGGGTAGCTGGAGGCCGTACCCAGGTATTTGTCCCACAGCGACGAAAGCAGCGCCTGCGGGCCAAAGAAGGGCAGTCCCACCAGCAGAACCGGGGCCAGGGCAGCCAGGATGCCCGCCGGAATCCGGGCCAGCGCACGCAGCAGGGCCCGGTTGTCCCCCGAACCGAATCCATCCGCCACCCCCAAAAGGAAGCAGACAGCCAGCACCGGCCCGGCCAGCAGTGCCTGGGGCTTGATGGCCAGCGCCACCCCGTAGAGCAAAGCCGCCGGCAGATAGCGCTTGCCCTCCAACAGCAAAAAGCACAGCAACAGCGGCAGACAAAATGCCCCGTCAATCTGCTTCCAGATGCCGGTGTCGTAGAGAAACAGCGGGCAAAACGCATAGAACAGAGTCAGCCGGGTCAGGGCAGACCCCGGGCCGATGGTCTTCTCCCCCACCCACCAGAGCAGCCCTGCGGCGGCACAGTCGCACAGGCTGGGGACAAGGGCCAACAGTAGCCGAGTTCCCGGCGATTCCATCCCCAGGGAGAGCAGCTGCCGCAGCGCACCGATGACCCCCAGCACCAGGATATAGCCCGGCGGATAGTCGGCAAAGTACCCTTCGCTGTAAAATTGCCGGGGGCCCTCCGCGGCCAGCTTTTCTCCCCAGGCCACAAAGCAGCTCATGTCATAGGAGTACCCCTCGGTCAGGATGGCCAGCAGCAGCCGCAGTACCAGCGCGCCCAGCAGAATCCACCACAGGGTTTCCCGGTTGTTCTTTTTGATGAGTGTCGGCATAGAAAAGATCCTTTTTCGTGTGATAAGACGGGGATAAAACAAGGAGGAACCGCTTTCTTGGCAGCGCAGCGGCGATGCCGGTTGACGGTTCCTCCTGATTTTCTCATTGTGCCGTGTCACAGCCGGCAAGGCGAGAAACCTGCGGATTGGCTCAGAGTTTGCTGATCTGCGGTCCCTTGGCGGTGTCCATCACCGACCATCCCATCTCGGCCAGCTGGGCACGGATGGCATCGGCACGGGCGTAGTCCTTGGCTTTCTTGGCTGCGGCACGTTCCTCCACCAGGGCGGTGACCTCGGGCGGCACAGTATCCTTCTTGCGGTTGTACAGCAGCCCCAGCACTCCGGTCAGCTCGTCAAAAGTCTTGGCAGCCTGCTCCAGGGTGGCACGATCACTGCTTCCGGACAAGGTGTTGATCTCGCGGACAAAGTCAAAGAGAGCAGCCAAGGCATCGGGGGTGTTCAGGTCATCGTCCATGGCGGCGATGAATTTGTCCTTGGCCTGCTGGGCCTTTTCGGCCAGCGAGGTATCGGTGCCCTGAGCATGCTCGATGGCAAAGTCCAGGTTGTCCCGGCAGGTGTACAGACGCTCCAGCGAGTTTTTGCAGCTTTCAATCAGTTCCACCGTGTAGTTCAGCGGCATGCGGTAGCCGGCGGTGAGCATAAAATAGCGGATGGGCTCATAGCCGTACTTTTCGGCGATCTCCCGCACAGTGAAGAAATTGCCGGCGCTCTTGGACATCTTCTGGTTGTTGATGTTCAAAAATCCGTTGTGCATCCAGTAGCGACTGAAAGTGCAGCCGTTGGCGCATTCGCTCTGGGCGATCTCGTTTTCATGATGGGGGAAGATCAAGTCCTGGCCGCCGGCATGCAGGTCGATGGTCTTGCCCAGGTGTTCGCGGGCCATGGCACTGCACTCGATGTGCCAACCCGGCCGACCCTTGCCCCAGGGGCTGTCCCAGTAGGGTTCGCCCGGCTTGGCGGCCTTCCAGACTGCAAAGTCGGCGGGGTCTTCTTTCAGGTCATCGTCCATCTGGCTGCGCAGGGCGCGGTTGCCGCTTTCCAGGTCGTCCAGATTGAGGTGGCTGAGCTTGCCGTAGCCGGGATCAGACTTGACCCGGAAATAGACATCCCCGTTGCGGGCCACATAGGCATGGCCGGAATCCACCAGATCCTTGACAATCTTGATGATCTCCCCGATGTGCTCGGTGGCACGGGGGCGGACGGTGGGCTCCATCACGTTCAGGCCCTGGGAATCCTTGATGTATTCCGCCTCAAACTTGCGGGCCACCTCCTGCATCGAGACACCCTCCTGCTGGCCTTTGGCGATGAGCTTATCGTCGATGTCGGTGATGTTGGAGACATAGTACACCTTGTTGCCGCGGTATTCCAGATACCGGCGCAGGGTGTCAAAGACGATCATGGGGCGGGCGTTGCCCACATGAATGTAGTTGTAAACGGTGGGACCGCAGACATAGATGCGGTACTCTCCGGGAACCTGCGGGACAAACTCTTCCTTCTGACGGGTCAGGGTATTAAAGATCTGCATAACGGACTTCCTTTCCGGCCTTCTATGGCAGGGATTTCTGTTTTATTATAGCCCGACTGCCGCCCCGGTGCAAGGCGCAAAGCGGTTTATTTTGCCTGCATGAAACAAACGCGGTTCTGCCACAGATAGATTGCACCCGACAGCACCGTCACAACGGCCACCAGCCAGCACAGAACCTGGGTGACGAGGGAGAATCCCAGCATATCGCTGCTCCCCATAAAGAAGGGCACAAAGTAATAGACCAAGACCGTCAGCATCTGGAGCACCGTCTTGACCTTGCCCCAGATGTTGGCGGCGATGACGGTGCCGGAACCGGCGGCGATCATCCGCACCCCGGCCACTGCAAATTCCCGGAACAGGATCAGCGCCAGCACCACCGGGGAGCAGACGCCGTCTGCCAGCATGTAAATAAAGGCGGCGGTGGTCAGCATCTTGTCCGCCAGCGGGTCCATAAACTTGCCGAAATCGGTGACAAGATGATATTTCCGGGCCAGGTAACCGTCCAGAAAATCGGTGAAGCTGGCAATGGCAAAGACAATGCCGGCAGCCAGATGGGCATAGGGGTTGTAGGCGGCGGTGCCGATCTGGCCAAAGGCGGCGAACACCATAAAGACGGGCACCAGCACCACCCGCATCATGGTCAGTTTATTGGGCAGATTCATTGTGCATCCTCCAATTTTTCCTCGGCATAGCCGTAAAGATCATAGGTATCGCTGTCGGTGATGGTAACCCGGTAGAAGGCGCCGGTCTCCAGCGGGGTATCGGCCGGGGCCAAAATACAGCCGTCGATCTCGGGACAATCCCCCTTGCCGCGCAGCAGGTACATTCCGCTCTCCTCGTCCACCCCGTCACAGATGCACTCCAGCGTCTGGCCCACCTTGGCCGCCTGCTTTTCGGCGCTGATCTCCGCCTGCAGTTCCATGATGTGGTCGGCGCGGCGCTGCTTGGTCTCCTCGTCAATCTGGCCCTCCATCCGGGCCGCCACGGTGTTTTCCTCCGCCGAATAGGCAAAGCAGCCCAGACGGTCAAACCGGACCGTCTTGACGAAATCGCACAGCTCGGCATACTGCTCCTCGGTTTCTCCGGGGAAGCCGGCAATCAGGGTGGTGCGCAGGGTCAGGTCGGGGATGGCGGCCCGCAACCGGGCAATGGCATCCTCAATCTCCCGGCGGCCGCCGCGGCGGTTCATCGCCCGCAGCACCGCATCATCACAGTGCTGGATGGGCAGATCCAGGTAGGGCAGCACTTTTTTGTTGCGGACCATGGCCGCGATGAAATCATCGGTGATCCGCTCGGGGTAGGCATAGAGAACCCGGATCCACCGCAGCCCCTCGATGGCATTGAGGCCATCCAGCAGCTCGCAGACGGCCCCCGGTTTGCCCCAGTCCTCGCCATAGGCAGTGGGGTCCTGGGCCACCACAATCAGCTCCCGGACCCCCTCCCCTGCCAGCCAGCGGGCTTCGGCCAGGCAGTCCTCCAGGGGACGGCTGCGCAGCGGGCCCCGGATCAGCGGGATGGCACAGTAATGGCAGCGGTTGTTGCAGCCCTCGGCGATCTTGAGATAGGCATAGTGCCGCGGGGTGGAGATCACCCGGGCCCCGCCCAACGGCATATCGCTCTTGGGGCCATAGCTCTCCACCTGGCCGGCGCCGGAAGCGCAGACCCGTTCCACAATGGCAGGCAGTGCGGCGTTGGAGCCGATGCCCACCACCGCGTCCACTTCGGGGATTTCCTGGACAATCTGCTGTTTATAGCGCTCGGCCAGGCAGCCGGTGACGATCACCTTGAGGTCGGGGTTCTGCTGTTTGTAGCTGCAGGCCAGGAGGATGTTCTCGATGGCTTCCTCCTTGGCCGACTGGATAAACCCGCAGGTGTTGACAATGATCACATCCGCCTGGGCGGCATCTGACACCGTTTCGTGTCCGGCCTTGAGCAGTGCATGGCAAAATACATCGGCATCCACCTGATTTTTGGGGCAGCCGAGGGAAACAATAGCAATTTTCATAGCGATGTCATGTTCCTATTCTATGTGTTGTTGGTCAGTCTTCGCCGGCCTCGTCCAGCACGGCGCGGATCACGCTGTGGGGAAAGCCCCGGCGCGCCAGGGCGGCCGCCACCTGCTGCCATTTTCCGGCAGCCAGTTTGGAGGCATACTGGCGCTGTACCAGGGCACGGGCAGCGGCCAGTTCAGGGTCCTCCCCTTCCTCGTCGGCAAAGAGCTCTTCCAGCACCCGGTAAACCAGGTCCCGGTCGATGCCCTTGGCCGCGAGATCCCGGTCAATCTCCCGCCGGCTTTTGCGTTTGGCCAGCAGTTCGGCCGCGCGGCGGCGGGCAAAGTTTTCATCGTCCAGCAGTCCCAGCGCCTCCGCCTTGGCCACCGCAGCCGCCGCGCTGTGGGGGTCAAACTTGCGGCAGAGTTTCTGGTAGAGTTCCCCCGCCGCGTGGTCCCGCAGCGCCAGGTAGTCCAGCGCCTTGTCCAGCGCCTTGCGGGTGTCGCTCCGTGTGCGGAGCTGTTCAATCTCCCAGTCCTCCAGCACATCCCCGGTGTGCAGGTCGCTGCTGGCAAAGGTCTCCTCATCCAGCGAAAAGGCAAACTCGCCGTCAAAAAACAGCGCAAAGCGCCCCCGCTTGGTCTCCTTGCATTGGGTCAGTTCCGGCATTACTCATCCACCATGATGTCCAGGTCCAGCTCGCTGCCGGTGGTCTTGGGGGCAGCCGGCGCCTCAGCAGCTGCGGCCGGGGCCTCCACCGGGGTCACCGCCGGCTTTTCCACCGGCTTGACGGTTCCCTTCTTGCCCGCCGCCAGCAGACGGTCTGCATTGTCGCGGACCAGCTTTTCGATCTCATCCGACACCTCGGGATGTTCTTTCAGATAAACCTTGGCGTTGTCGCGGCCCTGTCCCAGCCGGACATCCCCATAGTTGAACCAGGCGCCGCTCTTCTGGACGATGCCCAGCTTGACGCCGAGATCCAGAATCTCGCCGATCTTGGAAATGCCCTCACCGAACATGATGTCAAACTCGGCCTCCCGGAAGGGCGGGGCCACCTTGTTCTTGACAATCTTGGCCCGGGTCCGGTTGCCGATGAAGGAACCGTTGGAGTCCTTCAACCCTTCGATGCGGCGCACATCAATCCGCACCGAGGAGTAATATTTCAGGGCACGGCCGCCGGTGGTCACTTCGGGGTTGCCGTAGACAATGCCCACCTTTTCACGCAGCTGGTTGATGAAGATGCAGACGGTGTTGGTCTTGCCGATGATGCCGGTGAGTTTGCGCAGAGCCTGACTCATCAGACGGGCCTGCAGACCCACATGGCTGTCCCCCATCTCGCCCTCGATTTCCGCCTTGGGCACCATGGCGGCCACCGAGTCCACCACAATGGCGTCGATGGCGCCGGAACGGACCAGTGCCTCACAGATTTCCATGGCCTGCTCGCCGGTGTCCGGCTGGCTAACCAGCAGACTGTCGATGTCCACCCCCAGTGCCCGGGCATAGGCCGGGTCCAGCGCATGTTCCACGTCGATGAAGGCGACTTCGCCGCCGGCCTTCTGGGCCTCGGCCAGCACATGCAGTGCCAGGGTGGTTTTGCCCGAAGATTCCGGCCCGTAGACCTCGATGATCCGTCCGCGGGGCAGACCTCCGATGCCCAGTGCCAGATCCAGCCCCAGGCTGCCGGTGGAGATGGCGTCCACCTGCATGGTGACGTTGGCCCCCAGCTTCATCACAGCGCCTTTGCCGAACTGTTTTTCAATCTGCGCCAGAGCGGTTTCCAGTGCTGCTTTCTTGTCACCGGCCGGGGCGGGCGTTGCTTTTGTGGTTTCTTTCTTTGCTGCCATAGAAATATTCTCCTTCACGCATTTGCGGTTTATGATTCATTGCATATCCTTATTATATCCGTTTTTGATACAAATTACAACCGTAAGTTGTGCATTTGCAGGGCGATAAGAAGGACTTTCACTCTTCTTTTCCGCGATAGGCCAGAATGACCCGGTCATTTCCACCGTAATCCTTGCGGCAGGCGGTGTTCTGCCACCCCTCACCAGCTGCCAGCCCCAGCACATCCCGGGCCTGGGCACAGCCGATTTCCAGCACCAGCGCCCCGCCGGGTACCAGTGCCCGCCGGTAATGCCGGAGGATGCAGCGGTAGAAATCCAGCCCGTCTTCTCCCCCGTCCAGCGCCATCTCCGGCTCGCGGGCAGTCTCGGGCATCCGGTGTGCCATCTCTTCCGCCGTCAGATAGGGCGGGTTGGAGATGATCAGATCCAGCGAACCTTCGGGGATCTGCTGCCAGAAGGTCTTCACATCCCCCCGCACCGGCTCCACCGTCCCGCTGGGCAGCGCATGGGCTGCGTTCTCGGTGAGGTAAGGCCAGGCTTCTTCGCTCATCTCGAGACAACGGACCCGGGCCCCGGGGACAAATCGCTTGATGCCCAGCCCCAGGCAGCCGGTACCGGCGCAGAGGTCCAGCACCTCCGGCGCCGGCTTGCCCTGCAGCAGTTCGATGGCGGTCTCACAGACCACCTCGCTGTCAGCCCGGGGGCAGAGCACCCCCGGCCCCACCCGAAGGGTAAAGTCCAGAAAGTCCCAACTGCCCGCCAGGTATTGCAGCGGCTCCCGCCCGGCACGGCGGGCGGTCAGCTCAGCCAGCTTCTGCCCTTCTTCGGCAGAAAGGCTGTCGTCCAGCCGGCTGTCCCGTCCGGTGGCCAGCCGGTAGAGTTCCCGGGCATCAAAATCCGCATCGGGGCAGCCGGCCGCCTCCAGCTCTGCCTGCACCAGCCGCACTGCCTGGCGCGGCGGCAGCGCACAGAGCGCAGCGGCGGTTACCATCTGCCCTCCTCGGGGTTGTCGGGCAGCACCGGGGTCACCGCGGCAATGGCCACCTCGATCATGTCGTCGGTGGGTTCAAAGGTGGTCAGACGCTGCAGCCAGAGCCCCGGCTGGGAGATCATCCGGGACAGGAGCGAATTGGAACGCCCGGCCCATTTGAGGACCTCGTAGGAAATCCCCACCAGCAGCGGCAGCATGGCCAGTTTGTAGAGAATCCGCAGCCCGGTGCTGGTCCAGGGCAGCACCGCGTAGAGAAAAATGCTGATCAGGATGACCAGGATCAAAAAGCTGGTGCCGCACCGGGGATGGAACCGGCTGTGTCGGCGGATGTTTTCCACCGTCAGCGGCTCCCCTGCCTCATAACAGGCGATGGTCTTGTGCTCGGCACCATGGTACTGGAACATCCGGTGGATTTCCTTGGTCCGGGTGCAGAGGTACATGTAGGAGAGGAAGAGGGCCAGCTTGAGGGCCGCTTCGATGATGACCCGGGGCCAGCGCCCCAGTTCCACCACATTGCCCAGCATCCCGGTGAGGAAGGTGGGCAGAAACACAAAGAGGAAGATGGCCAGCAGTACCCCGGCAAAGGCCGAAATGCCCATGAGGAAACTCTGGAACCGGGGGCCGGTGTGCTCCTCCAGCCAGCGGTCCAGCTTGGAGGGCTCTTCTTCCTCCTCTTCCCCGCTCAGGGCGATATCCGCCGCGTGCATCAGATAGTGGTAGCCTTTGTAGAGGCTTTCCACCATGTTGCAGACCCCGCGCACCAGCGGGACCCGGTTATACCAGTGGCTGTGCACCGGCTCCTCGGTGAGGTCGATGCTGCCGTCGGGGCGGCGGACCGCACAGCAGATCCGTTTTGGGCCCCGCATCATAATGCCTTCCATCAAGGCCTGACCACCCACGGTGGTCCGGAATTTTTCGGTTGGACGTCTTTCCTGTTGCATAGTTCTCCTTTGTATGACCATTCCAGGACCGTCGGGCGGCGGTCAGATGGGTTGGTGCAGATGTTCCTGCCCCGGGTGGTAGGTGGGCAGAATGACGCAGACGGTGGTTCCCTGCCCCAGGGTGGAGGTGATGTCCACCGTGCCGCCCAGGGCGCGAACAATTTCATCCACCACCGCCAGCCCGATGCCGGACCCCCGCACCGCATTTTTGGCTTTGAAAAACTTGAGTTTCACGTTGGCCAGGTCCTCCGGCGAAATGCCCCGTCCCTGGTCCCGGATCGAGATGCTGACGGTGGTATCCCGGTGTTCCATCGTGATGAAGATGGTGCCGCCGGGGGGCGAATACTTGATGGCATTGTCCAGAATGTTGACCAGGACCTGCCGCAGCCGGGCCGGATCGGCCCAGACCGGATAGGGCTCGGGAGGCTCCTCATAGGCCAGGTGCAGCCCTTCCTTGTTGATCCGGGCTTCCACAAACAGGGCGGCATCGGTGACCTCAGCCACCAGATCCAGCACCTCACAGTGGAGCTGGATCCCATTTTGCAGCCGGGAGAAATCCAGCAGCTCCTCCACCATGGCGTAGAGACGGTCGGTCTCGGCGCTGATGATGGCAATGCCCTTGCGGTAGTTTTCATCCTCGGGGTCCCGGATGTTGGAGATGGTCTCCACCCATCCCTTGATGCTGGTCAGTGGGGTGCGCAGTTCATGGCTGACCGAGGAGATGAACTCATTCTTCATCTTTTCGGTTTTGGCCAGCGCCTCGGCCATCTGGTTGATGGTGCGGCAGAGCCGGCCGATTTCGTCATTGTAGCGGGTGTCGGGCAGCCGGTTTTCCAGGTTGCCCTCGGCGATGCGGGTGGCCGCGGCTTCCACCTGGGCCAGGGGCAGGACAATGGAACGGACGAAGAACAAACCGCTCCACAGGGTAAAGCCCAGCACCGCAATCACCACCCCCAACGACAGGAGCAGATAGCGCTGCCATTGCTGGTCGATAAGGCTCAGGCTGGTGATCATCCGCATGGCGGCAATGCCTCCTGCCGCATAGGGCACCAGGGTGGTCACCGCCATCACCCGCTCCCCGTCCGGGGTGCGGAAGATGGCCGTTCCGGTGCCTGAGGCACTGGTCTGGGCCTGATAAAAGTCCTTGCCCTCGGCCAGGTTCTGGTTCATGGTGCCGCTGGCCGTCGCCAGCACGCTGCCGCTGGAATCCAGCAGCATGAACTCGAACTTGTCCTTCTCCTCAAACTGCTCCACCGTGCGGCGCAGTGCCTGGCTGCGGCTGGCCTGGGTATCTCCGGTGTCGCCGGCGGTGCCGGTGGCCTGCAGCCGGCCCTCGATGGTGGAGAAGCGATTCAGAATCGCCCGCTGTACCCCGCCGTATAATCCCTGGTAGCTGTTATAAAGAAACAGGGACTCGGCCAGGACCACCACCAGAACGGTGATCAGCAGGCTGCCCTGCAGCCAGCGCCGGGTGATGCTTGTCATGACAGCCCACCTCCTTCCGTCTGTTTGGAGAAATCAGGGATTCCAGCGGTAGCCATACCCCCACACCGTCATGATGTGCTGGGGGCTGCTGGGCTCGTCCTCAATCTTCATCCGCAGGCGGCGGATGTTGACATCCACGATCTTGACATCACCGAAATAGCCCTTGCCCCAGACCCCTTCCAGGATCTTTTCCCGCACCATGGCGGTGCCGGGGTTGCGGAAGAAGAGCTCCATGATCTGAAATTCCACCTGGGTCAGGTCAATGGGCTTGCCGGCCTTGTACAGCACCCGACTTTTCTCATCCAGCACAAAGGAGCCGCTGACCAGCTGGTCCGGTTCGGCATTCTCCCGGCCTTCCGAACTGCTGCGGCGGACCCGGCGTACCAGAGCCTCCAGCCGGGCAATGAGCTCCGAAACCGAGAAGGGTTTGGTGATATAGTCATCGGCCCCGATGGAAAGGCCGCGGATCTTGTCCGCCTCCTGTCCTTTGGCCGAGACCATGATGATGCCGATGTCGGCGTTGCTGCGCCGGATGGTCTCACACAGGGAAAGGCCATCCATACCGGGCAGCATGATGTCCAGCAGTGCGGCATCACAGGAGGGGTTGCTCTGCAACAGTTCCAGGGCGCGCTCGGCACTGGGTGCCTCCAGCACCTCCCATCCGTTCATCTTAAGGTTGAGGGCCACCATCTCCCGGATGCTGTCCTCATCCTCCACAACCAGAACACGTTTCATTGTCGTTGCTCCTCTCGTCGGTCTTGCCTATGATTATTCCAGCAGGGTCGTGCCGTTTTGAATGTCTTCCAGACCCAACCCGTAATAGTCGGTAATGATCCGCACCTGCAGCTGCTGGCTGCCGATGGTGGCGATCCACTGGTATTTTTCGCTTTCCTCGGCAGGATCTACCACCCGCAGTTCACAGTAGACAACAGTGCCCTCGGCGTTGCAGATCATCCAGCCATTGTTTTCCCAGTTGCTGCGCAGCATCACGCTGCCGTGCATCGACTCGGGCAGGGCGAGGAAAAATCGGTATTCGCTGTCGTAAATGCCAAAATGGGTGGTGCCCCCGGTTGCGCTGTCAAAGTCCTTCCAGAGAAGAAACTGTAGCCGCTTGTCCAACGAGCTTTGGATGGTGCCGCCGTCGCTGATCTCGGTGGGAATGTCGATGGTCCCATTGTGGTCCAAATCGGTGCTGAAGAGCGAGGCATCCCGCAGGGTGGCACGATAGATGTCCGAGATGCCGGGCGGGGTATAGGTCTGCAAGAATCCGCTTTCCTCATCATACCGGATGATGGCCGAGGCCAGGCTGTTGCCCGAGGTGCCATTCCAGGCGTCCACCACCAGGTAGGGGCTGCCGTCCTGGTCGGTGCCGGCATGGAGCGCAGCGCAGCCATTGAAGACCCCCGCCCCCACCGCCAGGGTCTGGGCCGAGTGGAACTCGCCGCCGGTGTTGGTGAGCAGCTGAAGATTGACGCCGCCGTTTTCGGCGTCGGTGGGCAGCGCCAGAATCAGGTCCTGGATGCCGTCCTCATTGCGGCCGGTGATATCGGCCAGAATCATGTCGGTATAGTTCTGCCGGATGATGTCCCGCAGGGCGCCGTCGCTGTACTGGTACACCACCAGATAGTGGTCCCCCTGGGCGCTGCCGTACCCCACCAGGATCTGAAGGGAATCGGTATCCCAGAGATGAGCATAGGTCACGCTTTCCACCTCGTTGGAAAGTCCCTCGGTGGTCTGGGTCACCTGCCATCCGTCAGCGACAGGTTCCAGAATGGCCAGGCAGGTATTCTGCCCGGTGGAATCCGCGGTGTAAAGTGCGGCAGCTTCCTGGGTACCGTCGCCGTCCCAGTCCCCAAACAGAAAGGGGGAAAGGAAATCGCCGCTGGCCGGATATTTCATCGTCGCGGTGCCACCCAGGTAGCTGTTCAGCGCCTTCTGTACCGCGCCGGTTTCCCCCGACAGGCGGGGAGCACGCAGCAGGGATTCCACATCATTGCCGATGGTGGCGCTGCAGCCCGAGAGCAGTACCGCCAGAAGCAGGGCCGGAAGGCGACACCGAACCGTCTTTTTTCCTCTCATGGCCGCGCCCCCTTCCCTGCCCGGATTTACACCAATACAGGGTATAGTATACCACAATCACGGCAGTGCCGCAATGCCGATCAGCATGGTCAGGCATCCCAGCGCCAGGCCCACACTGCCGGCCATCCGCTGCCGCCCCGCAAAGGCCGAGGGCAGCAGCTGCGCCGCGGCCACCCACAGCATGATCCCCGCCACCAGGACGACGGTGCCGTTGAGAAAGCCCGGGGTGAACAGGTCATGGAAAAATAAATAGGCCAGCAGTGCCCCCGCCGGTTCGGCCAGGCCGCTGGCCAGGGCCGCCGCTGCCCCCTTGCCCCGGCTGTGGGTAGCGTAGGCAAAGGGCACCGCCACCGCCAGTCCTTCCGGGATGTTGTGCAGGGCGATGGCCAGGGCAGTCCGCAGCCCCAGCTGGGGATCGGCCACCCCGGCAAACAGGGTCAGCACCCCTTCGGGCAGGTTGTGCAGCAGCAGGGCGATGCCGGTGACCAACGCCGCCCGCATGGCGGCCGCCCCGTCGCCAAACCGGGTTGCCAGCTCCGCCTCATCGGGAATCAGGCGGGACAGCAGCACCGCCGCGACCATTCCGGCGGCCAGCATCCCGGCCACCGCCATCCCGCAGCCCAAGGGAGAGAGATAGGCCGAATAAAATTCCATGGCCGCAGGGGCCAGGTCCGCCAGGCTGACGGTGAGCATCACCCCGCCGGCGAAGCCTGCGCAGGCCGCCAGCAGCCGCTGGGAGGGGCGAAAAGCCGCCGCAATGAGCCCGCCCAGGCCGGTGGACAGTCCTGCCAGGGTGGTCAAAAGAAAGGGGGAAGCCATCATGATCCGAACCTCCTTCGATGTCATGGCACCGTCACACCCTGTGGTCTGTCCGCTGCCAAATTCTTTGATCTCGCTGCAACCATATGCAGCGACCCGGTCGAAAGATGTTCGACTTTCCCCGCAACAGAAAAGACCGCTGCGCCGAAGCGCAGCAGCCCTATGAAAAACTCAATATCCGGTTGTCTCGGTGCCCGGTGCCGTCAGCAGTTTGACGGCACGGGAGGTGCCCAGACGGTCAGCGCCCAGGTCGAGGAACTTTTCCATATCCTCCACCGTGGAGATGCCGCCTGCCGCCTTGATCTTGCAGCGGCCAGCCACGCAGCGGGCAAACAACTCGATGTCGTGGAAGGTGGCACCGGCGGTGGAAAAGCCGGTGCTGGTCTTGATGAAATCGGCACCCGCTTCCACCACAATGTCACACATCTTTTCCTTTTCTACATCGGTGAGCAGGCAGGTCTCGATGATGACCTTGAGGACCTTGTCCCCCACCGCCTTCTTGACGGCGGCAATGTCCTCCCGGACCGCATCGTACTCGCCGTTTTTCAGCCGGCCGATGTTGATGACCATGTCCACCTCAGAGGCACCGTTTTCCACCGCAGTCTTGGCCTCGAAGCACTTAGAAGCCGTATCCATGGCCCCCAGCGGGAAACCCACCACGCAGCAGACCGGCACCCGCCCTGCCAGGTATTCCGCCGCCTGGCGGACATAACAGGTGTTGATGCAGATGGAGGCGGTGTGGTAGCGGATGGCTTCATCACACAGCGCCTGGATCTGGGGCCAGGTGGCCTCGGGTTTCAGCAGGGTGTGATCCACCTTGGACAGAATTTCTTCTTTGGTATAATGACTCACCGGTATTCCCTCCCCTTACGGCAGCTTTTGCACAGATGGGCCTGGTGCATCCCCAGAGCGGCAAAGATCACCGAGGTTACTCCAAGGGTGGTGGCGATGATCCCCAGGATCAGGCCAACCAGGCGGAACCCTTTGCCAGGGATCTTGTTGTTGGTGTACATAGGAAGTTGCCTCCTTTACTTTTTTTCTTTAAAGATGAACAGTTTGGAAAAAACATAATTGGACAGGATCACAACAATCTGGGAGACCAGCTTGACCACCGAGGGCCAGAGCGCCGCCGGCAGAAAGGTGACAGAAGGTCCCAGCACGGTGACCCCCAGCCACATGATCAGCTGGTCCACCACCGCGGTCAAAATCCGGCAGCTGACAAACTGGCCAAACTCGCTCAGTGCCTGACGGCCCACATTCCGGCTTTTGAAGACGAATGTCCGGTTGGTCCAGTAGGCAAACAGGATACAGATGGCGTTGTTGAGGACGTTGCCGATCCCGGCAGCAAAGGCGATGCCGAACATGGCCTGAAAGACGTTCAGGATGACAAAGTTCAAAAGGGTCGCCAGGCCGCCGAAAAACAGATAGGAGATCTGCTCGTAGTACTTGTGAAAAAGTGATTTGATCTGTTGCATCTTGGCTCCTCCCCGCCAGCGCAAACCAGAAAGGGGCCTGCCTGTTTGACCAGGCAGGCCCCCGTTTTGCGCAAAAGCGGGATTATTCGGCGTCTTCGCCCTCGTTCAGGCAAGCCTTCATGGACAGGCTGATCCGCTTGCGATCGAAATCGACGTTGATCAGCTTGACCTTGACCTCGTCGCCAACCTTCAGCACATCGCTGACCTTGTTGACGCGCTCGTTGGAGATCTCGCTGATGTGGACCAAGCCGTCCACACCGGGCAGGATCCGGACAAAGGCACCAAACTTGGTGATGGAAACCACCGGAGCCACAAACTCACTGCCGATGGGGTAATCGGTCTTGAGCTTCTCCCAGGGGTTATCCTCTTCCTTCTTGTAGCCCAGAGAGACCTTCTGGTTCTCGGGGTCATAGCTCTTGACATAAACGTCGATGGTGTCGCCAACATTGACAACCTCAGAGGGATGCTTGATGTTGGACCAGCTCAGCTCGCTGATATGGCACAGGCCATCCACGCCGCCGATGTCAACAAAGGCACCGTAGCTGGTCAGGCTCTTGACAACACCGGTGTAGTGCTTGCCGACTTCCACGTTCTTCCAGAACTCTTCGCGCTTGGCCTTGTTCTCCTCGGCGGTCACCTTGTTGATGCTGCCGACGATCTTGCGGCCGGCGCACTCGGTGATAACCAGGCGGACATGCTGACCAACCAGCTTGGTGTAGTCCTCGTCACGGCGCATGGTGGCCTGAGAACGGGGAACAAAGACACGGACGCCCTTGACATTGACGACAACGCCGCCCTTGTTGGACTCCATGACGTCGCCTTCCATCACGGTACCGTTTTCGGCAGCCTCGGAGACGTCCTTCATGCCCTTCTGGGCCTCAAAGCGAACACGGGAAAGGGTATCGACGCCTTCCTGGTCGTTGGTCTTGATGACCACCAGATCCAGTTCGTCGTCCACCTTAACAAGGTCCTCCATGCGGGCAGCGGGGTCATGGGTCATTTCGTTGAGCTTGACAATGCCAGTGTGCTTGGACCCATCAATACCGACCACACACTCGGTCGGGCTGACGCTGATGACCTTGGCTTTAACGATTTTACCTGCGAACAGGGGCTTGGCTTCGGATGCCTCCAGCATCTCGGCAAAACTCATGTCGTCACGGATCTCTTCACTCATACAGTTAAGTACCTCCTCAATTATAGACGAAGGCGTTGAAGCCCCGGCTGTCACCCCTACTGCTTTGGCACCAGCAAACCATGCAGGGTCGAGTTCATCAGCAGTCTCGACGTTGATGGCTTTGGTATGCCTGGCAGCGACCTGCAGCAGCTTTTGGGTATTGGAAGAATGATGACCACCAATGACGACCATGTGATCGCATTTTTGGCTGAGGTCTTCCGCTTCCTGTTGCCTCGCCCACGTTGCATTACATATTGTATCAAATATTTTGGGATTTGTACACCATTTTTTTAGAAAACCTTTGCATTGCTCCCAACTTTCCACCCGAAAGGTGGTCTGTGCGACAACGTAAATGGACTTTTGTTTCTCAATTTCTGTGCGCAGAGCCGCCAGCTCCTCCTCGCCGGCAAAAACCCGCACTTCTCCCGTTGCGTGGCCCACAATTCCCTGTACTTCGGGGTGGTCGCAGTCCCCCGCAACCAGCAAAAGCGCACCATTTTTGCCCGCTTCTGCCGCAATTTTATGGATTTTTGCAACAAAGGGGCAGGTGGCATCATGATACGCCAGGACGCGTGTGGTAATTTTTTCATAGACAGCCCGGGGCACCCCATGGCTGCGGATCACCACCTCGTATCCGTCCGGAACGCTGTCCACATCGTCACAGGTGATGGCTCCCTTGGCCTCCAGATCCGCCACAACCTGGGGGTTGTGGATCAGCGGGCCGAGGGTGGCCACCTTGCGGCCCTGGGCCAGCAGGTCATAGGTCATTTTGACCGCACGGTTGACGCCAAAGCAGAAGCCGGCGGTTTTGGCCAGGGTAATCTGGCTGCGGGAAAGATGAAAGCTCATGGCAGGGCTCCTCCTTAAAAGTGGTGGGCGGCGTACAGGTCCTCCAGCGCATCCCGCAGGCGGTTGCGCAGCATCCGCAGTTCATGGACCTGATGGCGGGGATCGGTGATGGCCATTTCGGAGGCGGGAATGTGAGGGCCAAAGCAGATGCGAATCCGGCAGAAGGGCCGCATCCGGCCGTTGGGGGTATCATAGATGATCCGGCAGGGCACCATATCCGCCCCCGCCTGGCCCGCAATGACAAAGGCACCGCTCTTGATCTGGCCCAGCTTGCCATCCTTGCTGCGTGTTCCTTCGGGGAAGATTAGCACCCCCGACCCGGCTTTGCAGTCTTCCATCACCCGGTTGACGGTATCCATATCTCCTTTGCCGCGGTCGATGGCAACCGCCCCCATGCAGCCAAGGAACCATCCGATCAGCGGATTGCGGAACAGTTCCTGTTTGGCCAGAATGCGGTAGCGTTTCCAGCTGAAGACCATTCCCAGGATAAAAACCGGGTCCAGATCCGACAGATGGTTGGAGGCAATGACGCAGGGCCGGTCTTTGACGAGGTTTTCCCGCCCGATCACCTGGATCCGCCAAAGAATCTGAAGCAGTACCCGGACGATGGGCAAAAGAATCCAGTACAATACCATAAGGGCAATCCCACCATTTCTCTAATTTTTGTACATTCCCTAGCTTTTATGCGGGCACCCGTTCAGATATTTTCCAAAACGGTTTTTTTCAGCAGGGCGAAACTCTCGTCAATACCGATCTCGCTGGTGTCCACCAGGATGGCATCCTCGGCCTGGCGCAGCGGTGCCACCGCACGGTGGCTGTCCTGATAATCCCGCTGCCGGATGTCGGCCAGCACCTTGTCATATTCCGCCGGCTGGCCCTTCTGGCGCAGCTCGGCCAGACGACGGGTGGCCCGGGCTTCGGGGGTGGCGGTCAGGAAGATCTTGACGGTGGCATGGGGCAGCACCACCGTTCCGATGTCCCGGCCATCCATCAGCACGTCCTGGCGGGCTGCCAGATCCCGCTGGGTGTCCAACAGGAAGGCCCGCACCGCCGGGTGCGCCGCCACCGCCGAGGCCGCCATGCCGCACTCCTCGGTGCGGATGGCCTCCGAGACATCTTCCCCGTTGAGATAGATGTGCTGGGTGCCCTCCTCCACCCGGATGTCCAGGTGGATCTGAGGCAGCAGTGCTTCCACCGCCGCCGCATCGGCGGGGTCTTTGCCCTGCCGCAGGGTGTACAAGCCGATGGAGCGGTACATCGCCCCAGTATCCACATAGGTATAACCCAGGTCCGCAGCCAAACGTTTGGCCATGCTGGATTTTCCGGCCCCGGAAGGGCCGTCAATGGCAACAGATATCATGATACAGTTCCTCTTTTCAGCTTCAAATTCATGACAGCGTTTCCGCCACCGCACGGGCGGCCGCCTGTGCCGTCGCCCAGGCAATCTGCAGGTTGTATCCGCCGGTGCGGGCATCCACATCCAGAATCTCCCCCGCGAAATAAAGCCCCGGACACAGCCGGCTCTCCATAGTTTTTGGGTCCACCTCCCGGGTTTCCACACCTCCGGCCGTGATGACCGCGTGTTCCAGGTTGCCCAGAGCAGTCACCGGCACCTGCCAGTGCTTGCAAAGCTGCACCAGTGCCTGTTTTTGCTCCCGGGTGATCTGAGCCGCCCGGGTGGCCGGGTCAATTCCCCATTTTTCCACCGCCACCGGGCGCATGGAATGGGGCAGTAGTTTTTCCAGTGCCCCCTGGGCGCTGTGGCCGCCCAGGGCTGCGAAGTCCCGGGTCAGGCGGTCATAGAGGTTTTTCTCATCCAATGCCGGCTTGAGATCAAATTCACAGCAATAGTGGTGCGCCCCAATATCCTCGATGTAGGTGGAGGCCGACAGCACCAGCGGCCCCGACAGACCGAAATGGGTGAACAGCGCCTCCCCCTGCTCGGTGAAGAGGGGCTTGTCATCACAGAGCAAGGTCAACCGGACATTGCGCAGCGACAGCCCCATCATCCGGCGGCAGGCCGGGTCCGGCGAAACCAGGCTGCACAGGCTGGGCTGGGGTTTGACGATGGTGTGCCCCGCCTGTTTTGCCAGACGGTACCCGCTGCCATCGCTACCGGTGACCGGGTAGCTGACGCCGCCGGTGGCCAGCAGCACCGCCCCAGCCCGCAGTTCCTGGCCATTGTCGGTCACCACCCCGACACAGGCGCCATCCTGGAGCAACAACCGCCGGGCACTGCCCCGGGCAAACGCCGCATCCGCCGCGTAGCTGCGCAGGGCAGCCAATACATCGGCGGCGCGGTCGCTCTGGGGGAAGACCCGCCGGCCCCGCTCGGTCTTCACCGGCACCCCCAGCTCTTCAAACAGGGAGATGGCAGCCGCCGGCGGGAAGGCATAGAGGCTGGAATACAAAAACCGTGGGTTGTGCCGCACAAAGGGCAGAAATTCCCGCACATCGCAGTCGTTGGTCAGATTACACCGCCCCTTGCCGGTGATCAGCAGCTTCTGCCCCGGACCTTTGGGGTTATGTTCCAGCACCGTGACCAAAGCGCCCCGGGCCGTGGCCGCGCCGGCAGCCATCAGTCCGGCTGCGCCGCCGCCCACCACCAGCAGATCAATTTTGGACATGAGGGTTCCTCCTCTGGGTCAGCCACAAAGCGCCGTTGCCCAGGATAAAGAGCAGCAGCAGCGGGTGGACGGTGGATAGATACATAGTGGAAGTGCCGATGCCAAAGCTGGAGACCTCCACAAAAGCAATCATGGCACAGCGCAGAGCCGCCATCCCCAGCAGCCCCAACAACAGCAGCCAAGGCACCACAGCCTGGGCGTTCCGGCGGCGCAGCACCCCGGGCAGGGTTGCGATCTGGTGCACCACCGCCAGGATCAGCCCCAGCCAGCAAAACGCCGCGTAGGGATAGCGAAGCAGCCGCATCCCGGCAAACACCAGCTTTTGCAGCGGGCTGTAATAGGGGGTGTCCTTGCCGGCTTCCGCCGCGCCGTTGAAGCTGCAATGCAGGTAGCCCGACCAGGCGGCAAAGTCCTCCTCGGTGCCGATGGAGCGCAGGGTTTCGGCGGGGTCACAGTCGGCAAAGTTCAGCACATGCACCAGGCTGCGCAGGCTTTCGGCCAGCACCGGCGCCACATAGGAGGCCCGGATGGGCTGGGTGGTGCTGCTCCGCTGGCCTGTGCGGGTGGGCAGGGTGCCATCCTCACAGGCGGCATTGATGGCATCCGCCACCTCTGCCCAGTAGTCCTCCGCTTTCTGGGCGTTGTCATAGATGCCCTCAAACTGTGCGGCGCGGCGGATGGCCCAGTAAAAGCTGCCGGCCCGATAATCCTCCAGCTGAGGGTCCCGGAAATCATTCTGCAGCTGGGCATCCTCCTCCAGCCAGTATTCCAACGGCTGGAGTGCCGGCACCGCCTCGTAAAGCTTTTGCCGGGCATCGGCGGGGACGCTGAGCAGCGGTTCGGTGCTCTCGGTGTCCACCCGCATCATCGCCCCCATGGCGTCGGCAAAGGCACCGGTGGAGAAATCCGAGAGGGCAAAGATTCCGTAATGGATCTGGTTGAGGGTGCAGAATGTCAGCACTCCCACCGCCAACAGGACATAGGGGATCACCTGGGACACCAGCGCGCGCCAGAGTCTGCGCCCCACCGCCAACACCACCATCACCAGGGTGGCCGCCAGGGCAAAGGGCAACAGAAAAAGGCCGGCATCCTCCCGGTTCAGATAACCGCAGGCAAGCCCTGCCCCGGCGGCCGCCAGCCAGGGCCACAGCCGGGGACGGGGCGTTCCCTTTTTCCAGGTCGCCAGACGCAGCGCAGCGCCGGCAAAGCCGGCAAAACAGAAAAGACAAAGTGCCGGGAAGATGTTGTCCCGGTAAACCCGCAAAGTATAGGACGCCCAGGAGGAAGGGAGGAAGGCCAGCGCCCCGAAGAAAGCCAGGGTCAGTCCCCTACCCCGCCACAGAGGGCGGAAGGCAAAGGCTGCCAGCAAGGCAGCGGAGCACCACAGAAGGGTACCGCTGATCAGATAGGGCAGATGCAGGGCGTGGAGCAAGGCCAGCCAGACCGGGAAAAACATGCTCTTGGAGAGGGTCAGATAGTCATAGTCCCCCAGCCACTGGCCGCTGGAGATGGCGTTGGCCGCCCGGAACATCAGTTCATCGTCCAGCGGCGCGCCGCCCACCCAGGTGTAGGCCATCTGGAAGGAGGTCAGCAGGCAGCGCACCACTGCCAAGGCCGCCACCGCCAGCCAGAATCCTTTGGCCGACAGGGTCCGTCCGTGTTGCCCGTTGGCTGCCATATCATCCCTCCCTGTGTTTTGCGGTCTATAATTTACTTCTGGATTTTCTCGATGCTCTCCACCAGGTATTTCTGCTTTTTGAAGGTCAGGTCCACCAGCAGCGAAAGGTATTTGACCACGATGGTCAGCACCGCGAATACCCCGGCGAAGCCCAGGGTCAGCACAAACATCATGGTGGTCCAGCCCTCGATGGGGTGGCCAGCGCAGAAGATCACCAGGGTATAGGCCAGCTCGATGAGGGCCAGCACCATCATGACAATGGCGACCCCCGCACTGACCTTGTACCCGGCATCGGTGTACAGCGCCAGGCTGTCGGCAGCCAGCGCCAGACGGCCGGTGCCCTTATCCCCCATCCGGCCCTCAAATTCCAGGTCGGCCATCTTGAGGCCGCTGGCCGCATAGGCGGCTTTGCGGTAGGGCAGGTTTTCGCTGGAAGCGTGCACCCGGTTGATGGCCCGCCGGGTGACCAGCCGAAAGGCATCGGTGCGCAGCTGATAGGCCGAATGGGAGTTGGCGTTGAAGACCCGGTAGAACAGCCGGCTGCTGCCCGAGGTATGGGTGGGGCAGACCGAGATAATGTCATTGCCCCGCAGCGCGGTCTGGTAGGCCTCAAAGATCAGCTCGGGCTGATAGGGCATGGCGGTGGAATCAAACTCGTAGACATAGTCCCCGATGGCGGCATCCAGCCCGGCATTCATGCAGGGTTCCAGTCCCTGGTACAGGCTCATGTGCAGCACTGTCAGGGGTTTGGCCTGGCCGGCGGCCCAGCTGCGCAGGGAGTCCACCGTGTTGTCGGTGCAGGCATCGTCCACTGCCACCAGTTCGTACTGGTCAAAATGCTGGTCCAGCACCGCGGTGACCCGGCGGAAGAACTCCACCGCCCGGCCGCCATCGTTGTGCAGGTAGACCACCGCCGAGACGAAGTTCTTTTCCTTGTTGGTTATCATTGTTGCAACACCTCGTCCAGGTCATAGACCGTATTGATTTTCCCCGACAAAACGCTGACCAGGGTCGGATTTCTATGCATCACCCGCACCACGGTGGGGCGGGAATCATCAATCTCGCTGGCCTTGAGGATGGGTTTCATGCTGAACATGCTCCGCTTGTAGCGGAACCGGTACTCTTCCTTGAGATACTTGCGGGCCAGCTGGCTCATGTAGGGCCAGGCGCTGGCCGGCTTGGCCGGGCATTCGTTGCAGTTGAAGAGGTTGCCCGGCGCACAGCGGCCCTCGCTCTGCTGCTGGCAGGGAAAGGTGGCCACCGGGTCATAGCTGGTTTCGTGGGGGGTAAAGGTCACGCTGGTCAGGCTGTGCAGCCCGGTCTGGCCAAAGGGCATCAGGCTGAAGAATGGCCCGTCCATGACGGTGATGCCCACATTTTTCAGCCGCTCATCCACCTCACAGAGGATCATCTCGCACTTTTCGTACTTGATCTGGAAGGAGGGCAGTCCCAGCATGGCGTGGATGTCGTTGACGCCGGCATAGGTGGCGTTGAGCAGGAAGGGCGCTTCGGCGGTGATCTCCCCTGCCGTTACCCGCCACACATCCCCCACCGCCTCAATTTTGTCAGGCCGGTGGCTGTACAGGATCTCCACCCCGGGCAGCTTGGTCAGCTCGGTGAGGAACCAGTTTTTCAGGACCTGGGCATCGTAGGTATACTCGGTGGTCAAAAACGCCCCGTCACACATGCCGGGATTGAAATACCGCGAAGGCGAGACATCGTCGCACCGGATGCCCGCCGCCCGGCAGAAATGCCGGAATTCGGCGGCATTGGTCCAGGAGAAATGGGCGCTGGTGGCGTAGATCTGGTCAAACTGGGTGTGGAGGCAGAAACCGTAATCCCGGCAAAAGCGCTGGAAGTAATGGGCGCTCTTGATGGCGGTGGAGTAGCTGCGGGGGTAGTGATACCCCATGTGGACCCGGGCCTGGTTGATGTAGGTGGCCCGCATAAAGGGGCCGGGGTCCCGTTCCAGCACCAGCACCCGCTGGCCGGCCGCACCGCATTTCTGCGCCGCATACAGCCCGTAGAGCCCGGCGCCGAGGATGATTTTGTCATAGGGCATGATGTGTGATCCCCTGTCCTGTCAAAAATTGCAAAAAATTCTCACGGGTTGTAGCGCCCCGCCAGGGTGGCGAACAGAATCTTGAGCAGGTCGCTGTTGCCCTTGAAGCCGCTGATCTTGGTAGGGGTGGTTCCGGTGGCGGGATAAGCCCGGGTGACCGGCACCTCGCAGGCCGAAAGCCCCAGCTGGGTAGCCCGGACGCTGAGATAGGCCAGCAGCTCATACCCCATAAAGATGTCCCGCAGGGGGCGCACCTCGGGATGGGTCAGGTATTCCCGGCTGTAAGCCCGATAGGCGTTGGTGGTATCGGTAAACCACTGGTGGGCTGCCAGGCTGATGACGGGGGCATGGATCAGCCGCACCGCCAGGTAGCGGGAAGGCGGGGTATGGATGGCATGGCCGCCCCGGACAAACCGGCTGCCCTGCACCAGATCATACCCCTCCTTGAGTTTTTCCACAAAGCGGGGCACATCCTCGATGGAGTCTTTGTTGTTGCCGTCGATGGTCAGCACCCCTTTGTAGCCCCGCTCCAGGGCAAAGTGAATACCCATCCGCAGCTGGGCCCCCTGTTTGCCGGGGCCGGTCTTGGTCAGCAGGGTGTTGACGCCGTACAGCTCCAGCGTTTCGGGGCGCATGCTGCCGTCGGTGGAACCGCCATCACAGAGGATGATGTCACACAGCCATTGGATGCCGGCCTTCTGGGCGCGGCCCAGCTCGGTGAGGATGCGGGCCCCCTCGTTGATGACCGGGATCAGCAGGCAGTAATCGCTGTTCTTGCCCGCAAACAGGCAGCCGGTATAATCCGGCACCCCCTTAACCTTGTGAATGGCAATCTCTGTCATGCAAACACCTCCGCAATGGTTTCGATGGCCTGCAGAACCGGGCCCAGCCCTTCCTCAGGGCGGCGCATCTCCACCGAGACAAAGCCCTGATAGCCCACCGCCTTGAGCAGCATGGCCAGTTCGGCGTGTTCCGGCCGCTTGACGATGGGGGCCAGACCCGGCTCGCTGATGTGGATGTGCCCCACATAGCGCAGGTCATCCACAAAGTCCCGCAGCTGTTCCCCGTTGGTCAGCATGGTGGACAGGTCCAGATTGACCGAAAGGCCGGGATTGTCCAGCCGTTTGACCAGATCAAAGGCGTCCCGGGTGCCGTTGAGGAAGTTGGTGTACACCGGCGGGTTGGCCTCGATGGCAAGTCGCACCCCATGGCGGGCGGCCAGGGTCCCGGCCCGGGAGAAGAAGGCATCGGCCTCGGCCGGGCTATGGCCTTCGGGCAGCATCCGATTCTTGGGGCAACCAAAGACCAGACTGGGGCAGTTGAGGGCATGGGCAAAGCGATAGGCCCCGGCGGTGTAATCCAGAAGCTCCTCCACATCCTCGGGGTGGAAGATGTTGCCCTTCTGGCCGTACCAGATGCTCTGGATGCTGGGCACCACAAAGCCCCAGCGGTTGAGCAGATATCCGCCGAAAAGGGCGGCGCTGGTCAGATTCTCGTAGGGTTCCTCGGGGAAAATCCGGGTAGGCGCCAGCTCCAGGCCGGTAAAGCCCGCCGCCCTCATGGCGGCATAGACCGTCTCGTCGTCCGCCTTGTCCCAGGCGATGTTGCTCATCGCCAGCTTGATCTTGTCAGCCATGGTTTTCCTCCTCGTCCCAGCGCTTCATAAAGGCGCAGATGTCGGCCAGCTCCGCCGCTTCATCGCAGAGATACCCGTCGCTGCCTCCCAGCAGTGCTGCATGGCGGCTGCGCAGGTCATAGTCAAAGGGCGGCTTGTCCAGGATGTTTGTCCAGCCGGACCGGCCGGTCACCGCGGTGTAGACCCGGGCGGCGCTCACCGGCGGGGTGGTCAGGTTGAGGAGTTTCAGCCCGGCCGCTCTCCCCTTCTCGATGTCCGACCACAGCCGGCCCAGGTTATAGAACTGGTACCGACTGCGGCTGTCGGTGAAGCAGAGGGCGTTGAAATCATTCTCTTCAAAAAAGTCCCGCAGTGCCCGGCGGTCCGCCTCGGGGCGCTGGCGGTAAAAGCCAT
The DNA here is from genome assembly GCA_944382835.1 of uncultured Gemmiger sp. Lineage (GTDB taxonomy): Bacteria > Bacillota > Clostridia > Oscillospirales > Ruminococcaceae > Gemmiger. Next base: position 20,939 of record CALWNP010000004.1, on the reverse strand, counting down.
TGTCGGCCGGTGCATAGCCAGTCCGCACCGCCTCACTCCGGGGCGCCAGCTCCTCATATTTTTCCGGCCGCAGCATGGAAGGGGTGATGGTGTGCAGGTCAAAGAGGAAGTTTTTCTTGAGACCTTTGCCGTACAGCGCCGGCAGACGGACGATGAGGGCATTCTCAAAGTCTTCCCGCACCCAGCGCTCCAGCTGCAGGCGGTTGCGCCCGTAGGCAGGCAGCGAGGTTTCGTCCATGGGGCTGTCCTCGTCCTTGCCGCGGCTGTCGGCGTAGACCGCAATGGAGGAGATCAGCACCACCTGTTTGGGGGCAATCCGGCGCAGGTTTTCCCGGGCCGCCCGCATCACCGCCAGGTCCGCCTCGGGGTCGGCATTGGCGAGGAACATCGCCGCCGGCACCCCCGCGTAGACACAGAGGGAAGGGTTGCTGCCGTACTGGGCTGCCACGTCGGTGGAGTGGCAGGTCCGGGCAAAGGGATGGGAAGCGGCAAGGTTGCCGCCCACAAAGCCAGTCGCGCCGACCAAAAGATCCTGATTCATTGCACCTGTCCGCCTTTCGGTTACACATAATCATTCAGATTACATTATAGCGAAGCTGGGTACAAAATGCAATCCCGCCTATTTTACCGGCTGGGTGTGATACTCCGACGCCAGCTTGGAGGTCAGGATCTCCTGGCTGCTGTACAGGCCGGAGTATCCCGACAGCACATAGCTCAAGCCGCAGGCCACCGCATAGTAGAGCACCCCGCCCGAGCCGAACAGCTCAATGGCCAGGAAGATGGAGGAGATCAGGCAGTTGGATGCCCCGCAGAAGACGGCGATCAGCCCCACCGCCGCCGCAAAACCGGCAGGAATGCCCAGCAGCGGCCCCATCACACAGCCAAAGGTGGCCCCGATGAAGAAGCTGGGCACCACCTCGCCGCCCTTATAGCCGGCGCCCAGGGTGATGGCGGTAAAGAGGATTTTCCAGACCCAGTCCAAAGGCTGGGCGTTCCCCTGTTCGATGGCGGCGGTGATCACATCCATACCGGCGCCGTTGTAGCGCTGGGCCCCCAACAGCAGGGTCAGAACCACGATGATGGCCCCGCCCGCCGGCGCCTTGATCCAGGCATTGGGGAAAAACCGGCGCAGCTGGACCTCGGCCCCATGCAGGGCCCAGCAAAAGAGGATGGTCACCAGGGCACAGGCCGCCCCGAGGATGGCCACCCGGATCATCATGCTCACGCTTTCCTCGGGGGCGGTGACGGCAAAGCGGGTGGGTGCCACCCCCAGCAGCAGCGAGACCGCATAGGCCACCAGAGAAGCCACAAAGCAAGGGGTAAAGGCCGCATAAAAGACTACCCCAATGCGAATCATCATCATGGCGAAGAGAGAGGCTGCCAGCGGGGTGCCGAAGAGCGCTGAGAAAAAGGCCGCCATGCCGCAGAGGGTGGCGGTGCGGCAGTCGTGATCGTTCAGGCCCAGCCAGCGCCCGGCGTGATACCCGATGTCGCCGCCCATCTGGAGGGCAGCCCCCTCCCGTCCGGCGCTGCCGCCGCACAGGTGGGTAAGCACCGACCCTAGAAAGATGGCCGGCAGCAGCCGCATATGCAGCGGGGTGCCGCTCTTAACCTCCTCAATGACCGCATTGGTGTTCTGCCCCTCGCTGTGGGTCAGCTTATAGATTCCCACAATGGCCACACCGGCCAAAGGCAGCAGCCACAGCATCCAGGGATGCCCCTGCCGCCAGCCGGTGGCCAGCTCCACCGCCACATGAAAGGCGGTGCCCAACAATCCGCATACTGTCCCGGTGATCAGGGCCAGCACCAGCCATTTGGCCAGCGCCGCCGTATAGGTCCAGACATGCTGGGCCAACCCTTCCAGATATTCTTTCATCCTCACAACCTCCGCATCTGTCTGTTGCAGGCCCATTATAGCACACCTACCGCAAAACGACACCCTTTGCCAGGGGTTTGCCCCGGCAAAGGGTGCCGTTTTCTTCTTTCAGACCTTTTTTCGGCTGGGCATCTCGGGCCGGAACATCAGCAGGAATCCCACCGTCAGCAGCAGGCAGGAAGCCCAGATGGTATGTCGTCCCATCGGCGCCAGCACACCGCCGATGCCGGCCCCGATGGCAAAGAGCAGGATGACCCCGAAATACCGCTTGGCCTTGTGCAGCAGTTCCGGGTTGCGGATGCGCAGATAGGCGCTGAGGGCCTCCATGCCGCTGCGCATGTTGCCGATGCACATGGTGCTGGCATAGGCGTAGCCGTCCACCTTGCGGAAAGCCTGCACCTGCATGGCGCAGGAGAAGGAGACCAGCGCATTGGCCAAAAAATCCAGCCGGGCGGGCAGAAATCCCACCGCAAAGAGCAGGATCATCTCCCCCAACACAATCAGCTGCCGCCAGTGGACGGCCTGCAGTTTCTGATACCGGGCGCGGATCTGCTCGGCAGCCAATACGCCGCAGGCAAAGGCCACCAGCGGGATCAGATACCGGGCCCCGCCCAGCCAGTCCGCACTGAAAAAGTGCTGACTCATGAGCACGATGTTGCCGGTCTGGGCGTTGGCGAACACCTTGCCCCGCACGCAGTAGGTGTATGCGTCCTGCAGCCCGCCCGAAAGGGTCAGACACGCCACCGTGGGTAACGCGTCCGACATTTGTTTTGATTTCAGCTCCGCCATCCGCGGAACACCCCCTCTGTCATATTCCTTATATAATATATCAGCGGTCCCTTGGCCTGTAAACCGTTTTTTGTGCAGATCAAAGACAATGCCCATCTTCCCCGAAGGAAAGATGGGCATTGTACAATCACGCAGAAAATGAGCCGATTTTGAAAGGAATCAGGCCTTGGCCACCGCCTCGGAGTTCTTCTTGGAGGCAAAGTAGGCGCGCAGCGAGTTGACCACGATGATCAGGCCCAGCACCATCAGCAGGATGGCGATGATCAGCTGCAGGCCTTCCACCAGGAAGGTGGCAGAGCCGGCAGAGAAGGCGGCCACCAGAGCCATGGTCCGCTCCACCAGCGCGGTGCCGGTGACGCAGAGCATGATGATCAGCGGCGGGAACAGCATCTTGTTGCTGCGGCCGGTGACCTTCATGAAGACGCAGAGGGTCACCAGAACCAGGGCGCTGAGCAGCTGGTTGGCAGAGCCGAAGAGCGGCCAGATGTTGGAGTAGCCGATGCGGGTCAGCACAAAGGCGCAGAGCAGGGTGACGATGGTAGAGAAATAGGTGTTGCAGAGCAGCTTGCGCCAAGGCTCGGCCTTGTCCATCTCATCCACGCTGAAGAGTTCCTGGAAGCTCATACGGCCGATCCGGGCCACGGCGTCCAGACTGGTCAGGGCCAGGGCGGAAACGCACATGGTCATGAAGCACTGGGCCACATAGACCGGAACACCGAACATCTCAAAGAAACCGGCAACGCCGCGGGAGAAGATCTGGAAGGGAGTGCCGGCAGCGGGAGTACCATCAGCGGCCGCAGAGGCACCGGCCACGCAGAGAGCCAGGACAGCCAGCAGGCTTTCCAGCACCATGGCGCCGTAGCCAACCTTGAGCATATCTTTTTCGTTGCGGACGGTCTTGGAGGAGGTACCGGAGGAAACCAGGCTGTGGAAGCCGGAAACAGCGCCGCAGGCCACGGTGACAAACAGGATCGGGAACAGATCGCCCAGAGAATCGTTGTGGAACCCGGTGAAGACCGGCAGGTTCATGGAAGGATGAGCCACCAGCAGACCCAGGGCAGCGCCGACGATCATGCCGATGAACATGTAGGTGGTCATGGCGTCACGGGGCTGTTTGAGCAGCCACATGGGAAGAACGGCGGCGAAGAAGATATAGACGAAGGTGATGTAGGTCCAGGCTTCCTTGCCGGCGGTCAGGGGCATCAGCATGCCCAGGGCCAGCGCAGCCACAGTGCAGACCAGGCCGACCACCGTTTCCTTCCAGCCGGAGAAGTGGAACTTCTTCTGCAGCAGGCCAAAGATGATGGCGAAGACAATGAAGAGCAGCGAGATGGTGCCGGCGGCGCCGTTGGTCTTGGCCGCCTCGGACAGGGACTTGACACCGTCCACCGTGGTGTAGGCATCAAAGGTGCCGGCAACCATATCGGCAAAAGCCGCGATGACCAGCAGGGTGAAGAGCCAGCAGAACAGCAGGAAGAGCTTGCGGCCCAGTTTACCGATGTACTTCTCGATCAGCAGGCCCATGGATTTGCCGTCATTCTTGACGCTGGCGTACAGGGCGCCGAAGTCGGTGACAGCTCCGAAGAAGATGCCGCCCAGCAGCACCCACAGCAGAACCGGCAGCCAGCCGAAGGCCGCGGCCTGGATGGCACCGGTGACAGGGCCTGCACCGGCAATGGAGGAGAACTGATGGCTGAAAACCGTCCAGCCGTCGGTGGGAACATAGTCCCGGCCGTCCTCATGGGTGTAGGCCGGGGTCTTGGCCTTGGGGTCGATGCCCCAGGTCTTGGCCAGCCAGCGCCCATAGAGCAGGTAGGCCACCGCAAGGCAGACTGCCGCAATGAGAACAATGACAAGTGTGTTCATAACAATCCCTCTTCAAACAAAATTCACCACATCCAAATGCAAAGATCCGGGCAATGAAAAAACCTTCGCCTTTCCTTCCCTGCCGCCTGCACATGACGCCAGGAAATCGAAGACGAAGGCTGTTGTCCTCCGCGTTACCACTTCGCTTGCCGCCCAAACGGGGCGGCCCCTCAGCCGCGGCGGCTGTCCGCAAACAGATACCGCGCTCCCCGCTAACGGTGGGATTCCGTCCTGGGCTACCGGGCAAAGCCTTTCGCACAGGCTGCTCTCAGGGGATGGTCCGAAAGGCCGCTTACCGCCTCGCATCAACCGACGGCTCTCTGAAAAGTGGTTGGGTCCGGATCCTGTCCTGATCGTTGCATTTGGATGTCGTTATTTGATACTTTACCCCCATCTGCTCCATTTGTCAACACTTTAAACAAAAAAAGTGTCATTTTTTCGGGCATGCCCACAATTTTTTGCGTTAAAGCAGCAAAGTCCCGCAGTTTTTCGGCGCTTTCCACCTCGTCTTCCACAATGGCAACCTGCAGCACAGAAGCCCCCTCCTTTCGGCATGATTTTTATCATTATAGCGCATCATCCACACCCTGTGCAAGGGATGCTTTTGCCTGAGGGCTTTTTGTGCTATAATCCAGACAAAGACTGCGCCGCTCTGCCCCGCGGCGCCCCAAAGGAGGATGCTGTCATGCGGATTGTCACCGCCGCCCAGATGAAACAAATTGAAGCCGCCGGGGATGCAGCCGGTGTGTCCTACCGGCAGATGATGGAAAACGCCGGAGCCACCGCCTGGCAAATGCTGCACCGACGCTGGCCGGACGCCCGCCGGCTGGAGATTGTGGCCGGAAAAGGCAACAACGGCGGCGACGGCTTTGTGCTGGCCCGCCATGCCGCCCTGGCCGGATGCCAGGTCACCGTCATCCTGGCCGAGGGCAACCCCGTCACGGTGGATGCCCGGTACAATTTCAGTCTGCTTGCCTCGCTGCCGGTGGAATGCTTTGCCCTGGACAGTGCCTCCGCCTCCCAAGCCGATGTGGTGGTGGACGGGCTGTACGGCACCGGGTTCCGGGGTGCCCTGCGCCCCAATGGGCTGTCCGCCTGCCAGCGGATGGAACAGAGCGGCGCCCCGATTTTCGCCCTGGACCTTCCCAGCGGGCTGCAGGCGGATACCGGCCTTGCCGCCGAAGGAGCGGTACACGCCGCCCTGACCGTCGCCTTTGACTCGGCCAAGCCGGCCCACTGCGCCGTCACCGGCCTTGGATTCTGCGGGCAGGTGGAGGTGGCGGACATCGGCATCCCCGAGTCCTGCCACCCGGTGGGCCTGACCGTCTACACCGTGGCCGATCTGCTGGAACCGGAATTTGGCTGTGAGGGCTGCCCCGAGGACCGGGAATCCCAGGCCAAACTGTTGCTCCGCAGCGATGCCGGGGAGCTGACCGTCACCGCCCCCGACGCCCTGCTCTACCGCCAGGGCATTGATCTGGGGGTACGGGTTCTGTGGATTCCCGAAGTCGGCCCTGTCCGGGTTCAGGATTGTTGACCCCTTCTCAACCGATAAAAACGGCCGCCCTGTGTCTGCACTGCACAGGACGGCCGCTCTTTTTCTATTTTGTTCTATTTTGCGTGGCAGGGGCTCAGTCCACGGCGTAGCCCTTGTCCCGGATGACCTTGACCACCGAATCCACATAGCGGCGGCAGGTCTCCTCGTCGGCGGCTTCCACCATCACCCGGACCAGCGGTTCGGTGCCGGATTCCCGGACCAGAATCCGGCCGGTATCCCCCAGCGCCTCGGCCACCGCCGAGACCGCCTTCTGGACATCGGCATCCGCCTGGGCCGCGGTCTTGTCGGTCACCTTGACATTCTCCAGCACCTGGGGGTAGATCTTGAGGGGAGCAGCCAGCTCGCTCATGGGCTTTTTGCGGGCCAGCATGACCTCCATCATCTTGAGGCTGGTCAGGATACCATCGCCGGTGGAGGCGTATTTGGAGAAGATGATGTGTCCGCTCTGCTCACCGCCGATGCGGCAGCCGTTCTGCTGCATATACTCGTAGACGTATTTGTCGCCCACAGCGGTCTTGGCATAGTCGATGCCCTTCTCATCAAAGGCCTTGTACAAGCCAAAGTTGGACATGACAGTGGTGACCACCGTGTTGGTGATGAGCTTGCCCCGCTCCTTCATATAGCAGCCATAGATATACAGGATGTGGTCGCCGGTGATCACATTGCCCTTTTCATCCACACACAGGCAGCGGTCGGCATCCCCATCGTAGGCAAAGCCCACATCCAGGCCCTTTTCCACCACAAACTTCTGCAGACCCTCGATGTGGGTAGACCCGGCATTCTTGTTGATGTTCAGGCCATTGGGCTCGGCGTTGATCACATAGGTGGTGGCGCCCAGGGCGTCAAAGACCGATTTGGCAATGTTCCAGGAGCTGCCGTTGGCGCAGTCCAGGCCCACCTTGACCCCGCGGAAGGAGTAGATGCCCAGCGAGATCAGATAGCCGATGTAGCGGTTGCGGCCGGCCACATAGTCCACCGTGCAGCCGATTTTGTCCCGTTTGGCAAAGGGCAGCTCGGTCCAGCTCTGGCCAAAGGCTTCCAGCTTGCCGTCCAGGTAATCCTCCACCAGACGGATGGTCTCCTCGTCCATCTTCTCCCCTTCGCCGTTGATCAGCTTGATGCCGTTGTCATAGTAGGGGTTGTGGCTGGCCGAGATCATGATGCCGCAGTCAAAGCCGTCCACCCGGGCCACGTAGGCCACCGAGGGAGTGGTGGTCACATGCAGCAGATAGGCGTCGGCGCCCGAAGCCACCAGGCCGCCCACGAGGGAGTATTCAAACATATAGCTGGACCGCCGGGTGTCCTTGCCGATGACGATACGGGCAGGGCCTTCCTGGGTGGCCAGCCCCTCCTGCGCAGCGCGGCGGCGTTTTTCGGTATAGTACCAGCCGAGGAATCGGCCAATCTTGTAAGCATGGTCAGCGGTCAACCCTTCGTTGGCCTCGCCACGGAAGCCGTCGGTACCAAAATATTTTCCCATACGTCGGTTCCTTTCCTTGGTCTCCCAAAGTAATCTTCAAACTTTATTTCGCAAGTTACCAGTGTTATTATCGCACAGATTGACTGCAAATACCAGTCTTCCCCCCAATTTTTTTCAAAAAGCGGTGATTTTAGGGTTTTTGAGGTGTTTCTGGGGCGCGGAGAACCGGCAAACAATCTTTCCTGTTGAATATGTATTTTGGTTGCCCGGTTTTATGCCGGATTTGCCGGTTTCACACTCTCCTCCAGATAGTGCAGCATCTGGCGCAGCGCCGGGCTGCGCTCCTCCGGCAGGTAAACCGCCCCGAAGGAGAGAGAGTCAAACTCCGGCAGCGGGATGGAACGGATCCCCGGCATCGGCACGGTGGGGAAATCCGCCATGATGGCAAAGGCATAGCCCGTCCGCACCAGGGTGTAGATCACCTCCTGATTGTCACAGAAGAACGTCTTTGTTTCATCCCGGCCGGCCACCACCCGGCTCTGCACCGCAAACAGATCCGGCGGGCAGATGGGCGGGCGCCCCACCGCAATCCGACCGTATTGCTGCCGCAGCTCTTCGGCGGTCAGGCTTTCCCGCTGTGCCAGCGGATGGGATTCCCCACAGATGCAGACCACCGGACAGTGCAGCAGTTCCCGGTACTTGGCCCGCTTGGGGGCTGACCCCCGGGTGGCGAACATCAGCTGGATGTCCCCCTCTGTGAGGAGGTTTTCCAGCGAATCAAAGGGAATCAGCCGCAGCAGGGGCAGCACCTGGGGATTTTCCTGCCGCATCCGCTCCAGCGCCGGGCACAGCAGCCGCATCTCCACCAGGTTGCGGCAGCCGATGCCCAGCCGCATGGGCCGCTCTTCCAGGCTGGCCCGCAGTCTTGACTTGGACAGATCCGTCAGCTTGAGGATTTCCCCGGCGTAATGGGAAAAGAGATAACCTTCCCGGGTCAGGCGTACACTTTTGCTGGTGCGCTGAAACAGCCGGACCCCCAGTTCATCCTCCAGGGTGTTGATCTGATGGCTCACCGCCGGCTGGGTGATCCGAAGCACCTGTGCGGCCTTGGAAAAGTTGAGAAAATTGGACACGGCCAGAAAACATTCCAGCTGGGTTGTATTCATAATCTTCCACCTCCCCGGTCTGTCTTGTTATGGGAAACAACAATAAAGGTTTTTTATAGAATATAGCATATTTGAATTTCACATACAATGGGTCGGCGTGTTATAAACATATCGAGCGAATTGTTTTGCATCAAACCAAATCCAAAAATCCAGAAAGGAAGAGAGCCCGTGCAGGAAATGGAACTGGCCCGGATTGTGCGGGAAACGCGGAGCATCTGCATCCGGATGGAGCAGTGCGCCAACATGGTCCTGGCACAAAAAGAGCTGACCGCTGCACAGGCCCACATTCTGCTGTACATTCTGCGGCACTCAGACCAGGGGGTCTGCCTCACCACCATCCATCGGGAATTCGGATGTTCCAAAGGGGCGCTGTCCTGTATCCTGAAACGTCTGCAGGAAAACGGCTATGTACAGGTTTGCCGCTGTACCGAGGACGACCGTCGCAAGCTGTTGTTTGCCACCGAAAAGGCCGCTGCCCTGCAACAGCCGCTGGCCGCGCTGCTGCGCGACCTGGAGGCCCGGTTTTACAGCTGCTACTCCGCCGAGGAACTGGAGACTTTGGATCAATTACAGAAAAAAATGCTGCAAAACCTCTCCCATCTCACGCAACCAAATCGTAAGGAGGCATCAAAATCGTGAGAACCGTACTGCAACAGCTTGGCCGCTATCGGCGGCAAACCCTTCTCTGCATCGGGCTGACGGCGATGGAAGTGGTCATGGAAATTCTGCTGCCCTTCATCACCGCCATCATCATCGATGACGGCCTGGAGGCCGCCAACCTGCCCGTCGTCTACCGTTACGGTATCGTCATGGTGGTCATGGCTGCCTTGAGCCTGACCTTTGGCGCACTGGCCGGCAAATTCGCCGCCAGCGCCTCTTCCGGCCTGGCCGCCAACCTGCGGGAAGCGATTTACAACAACATCCAGACCTTCTCCTTCTCCAACATCGACAAGTTCAGCGTGCCCGGCCTGGTCACCCGGATGACCACCGACATCACCAACGTGCAGAACGCTTTCATGATGGTGATTCGTGTGGCGGTGCGCTCTCCCCTGACCCTGATCTTCAGCTACGCCATGTGCCTGATCATCAGCCCCAAGCTGAGCCTGACCTTCCTCATCGCGGTGGTCTTTCTGCTGGTGGTGATTGGCGCCATCATGGTGGTGACTATGAAGATCTTCAACCAGGTGTTCCGCAAGTACGATGACCTGAACGCCAGCGTGCAGGAAAACATCTCAGCCATCCGGGTGGTTAAGGCCTTTGTCCGGGAGGACTACGAAAACGAAAAGTTCTCCAACGCCTCTCGCGGTCTGTACAAGATGTTCGTCCATGCCGAAGGTCTGCTGGCCTTCAACAACCCGGCCATGATGGTGGCAGTGTATTTCTGCATTATCATGATCTCCTGGCTGGGTGCCCACTTCATCGTGGGCGGCAGCATGTCCGCCGGTGATCTGACCAGTCTGTTCAGCTATGTCATGTCGCTGCTGATGAGCCTGATGATGCTCTCGATGGTGGTGGTCATGATCAGCATGTCCATGGCCAGCGTCCGCCGTATCCAGGAAGTGCTGCTGGAGACCCCCGATCTGAAAGACCCCGAGCAGCCGGTCACCGAGCTAACCGACGGCAGCATCGACTTTGACCATGTGAACTTCTCCTACAAGCACGGCAGCGGCAAGAACGCCCTGTCCGACATTGATCTGCACATCCGTTCCGGCGAGACCATCGGTGTCATCGGCGGCACCGGCTCGGGCAAGAGCAGTCTGGTCAACCTGATCTGCCGGCTCTACGATGTGGACCAGGGCGCCGTCAAGGTGGGCGGCGTGGATGTGCGCCGGTATGACATGGAAGTGCTGCGCAACCAGGTTTCGGTGGTGCTGCAGAAAAACACCCTGTTCTCCGGCAGCATCCTGGACAATCTGCGCTGGGGCAACCCCAACGCCACCAAGGAAGAGTGCATTGCCGCCTGCCAGGCCGCCTGTGCCGATGAGTTCATCGACCGGCTGCCCGACGGGTACGAGACCCGGATCGAGCGGGGCGGCAACAACGTCTCAGGCGGCCAGAAGCAGCGTCTGTGCATCGCCCGTGCCCTGCTGAAAAAGCCCAAGATCCTGATTCTGGACGACTCCACCAGCGCGGTGGACACCGCCACCGATGCCAAGATCCGGGCCGCCTTCGCCCGGGAGATCCCCGGCACCACCAAGATCATCATTGCCCAGCGGATTTCCAGCGTCCAGCAGGCCGACCGGATCCTGGTGCTGGACAACGGCCGGATCAACGGCTTTGATACCCACGAGAACCTGCTCAAGACCAATGCCATCTACCGGGAGATCTACGAATCCCAGGTCAAGGGCGGCGGCGACTTTGACCAACCCGCCTGAAAGGAGATGTGATCAGATGAAACAGAAACAATCAGCCGGCGCATCCCTTCAGGTGCTCAACCGGGTCATGCGCTACATGCTGCATTATTACAAAGGACGTTTTCTGCTGGTGATCGGCTGCATTTTGCTCTCGGCCGCCGCCACCGTCGTGGCCGCCACCTTCCCCCAGAAGCTGGTGGACCAGTACATCGTCCCCATGCTTTCCCAGGCCAACCCTGATTATAGCGGCCTGGCCGCTGCCATTGTCCAGCTGGCCTGCCTGATGGCGGTGGGCATCGTCTGCGGCTTTGCCTACAACCGGATTATGGTCACCATCAGCCAAGGCACCATGCTCCATCTGCGCAACTCCCTGTTCCGCCGCATGGAGGCGCTGCCCATCAAATACTTTGATACCCACGCCCACGGCGACATCATGTCGGTCTACACCAACGACGTGGATACCTTGCGCCAGCTGCTGAGCCAGAGCATCCCCCAGGTGATCAACTCCAGCATCACCATGATTGCAACCCTGATCACCATGATCGTTCTCAACCCCGCTCTTACCATCATCTCCATCCTCACCGCCATCGTCATGCTGCTCGTCACCGCCAACTTCTCCCGGATGTCGGGCAAGTACTACGTCCGCCAGCAGCGGGATCTGGGCATTGTGGACGGCTTCATTGAGGAGATGCTGGACGGCCAGAAGGTTGTCAAGGTCTTCTGCCACGAGGAAGCCGCCAAGGCCGACTTCCACAAGGTCAACGAAGAGCTGCGGGACAGCGCCGACATCGCCAACCGCTACGCCAACCTGCTCATGCCCATCAACGCCAACATCGGCTGGCTGAGCTACGCCTTTGTGGCCATTGTGGGCGCTGTGCTGGGCATCAACGGCCTGGCCGGTGTCACCCTGGGCACCGTCATCACCTTTGTGGGTCTGAACAAGAGCTTCACCCAGCCCATCACCCAGGTCAGCATGCAGATCAACTTCGTGGTCACCGCAGCCGCCGGTGCCCAGCGTGTCTTTGACCTGATGGACGAGGTGCCCGAGGCCGATGAAGGCTATGTCACCCTGGTCAACGCCCGGGAGGAAGCCGACGGCAGCATCACCGAGATGCCCGAGCGGACCAACACCTGGGCCTGGAAGCATCCCCACCAGGCAGACGGCAGCGTGAGCTACGTCAAGCTGGAAGGCGCCGTGGTGCTGGACCATGTGGATTTCAGCTACGACGGCCGCAAGATGGTGCTGCATGACATCAGCCTGTGGGCCAAACCGGGCCAGAAGATCGCCTTCGTGGGCGCCACCGGTGCCGGCAAGACCACCATCACCAACCTGATCAACCGCTTCTACGACATTGCCGACGGCAAGATCCGCTACGACGGCATCAACATCAACAAGATCAAGAAACAGGACCTGCGCCGCAGCCTGGGCATCGTGCTGCAGGACACCCACCTCTTTACCGGCACCATCCTGGAAAACATCCGGTATGGCCGGCTGGATGCCACCGATGAGGAATGTGTGGCCGCAGCACGGCTGGCCAACGCCGACGGCTTTATCCGCCGCCTGCCCGATGGCTACAACACCATGCTGACCGGCGACGGTGCCAACCTGAGCCAGGGCCAGCGGCAGCTGCTGGCCATCGCCCGGGCCGCCGTGGCTGACCCGCCGGTGCTGATCCTAGATGAGGCTACCTCCTCCATCGATACCCGCACCGAGAAACTGGTGCAGGACGGCATGGATGCCCTGATGACCGGGCGTACCACCTTTGTCATCGCCCACCGCCTGTCCACCGTGCGCAACTCCGACTGCATCATGGTCATGGAGCAGGGCCGCATCATCGAGCGCGGCACCCACGACGAACTGATCGCCAAGAAAGGCACCTATTACCGGCTCTACACCGGCAACTTTGCCGAGGAGCCCGCCAACGCCTGATTATCTCTCTGAGAGACAAACAGCCCCCGAAGCGCAATGCTTCAGGGGCTGTTTTGGTTCAGGTGTTCCATTCCTGGGAGGTATTCTGCAGCTCAAACTGGTTGCGATTGGTTGTCAGCATCCCCTCCTGCTGCATCTTGCCCAGCTCGTGGGACATGGCGCTGCGGTCCACATTGAGGTAGTCCGCCAGCTGCTGCCGGTTGAAGGGGATGGTAAAGCGCTGGCTGCCCGCCCGGGCCGCGCAGTCTGAGAGGTAGGAGACCAGCCGGCCCCGGATGGACTTGGCCGAGGTGTGGAAAATCTTGCGGGAGAGGGTGAGGTTTTTCTGGGAGCAGAGCTGGAGCAGATTGGCCATCAGCCGGGCATGGCACTCGCAGCTCCGGGCACAGCCACCCAACACCCGCCCCACCTGGAGAAACAGCACCTCGGTGGGTTCGGCGGCCACCACATCCACCAGCATGGGGGTTCCGGCACAGGCGTAGGTCTCGGCAAAGATCTGTCCTGGCCCCACACTGTCCAGCACCGTGGTGTTGCCCCAGGCATCGTCGTTCTGGATCAGTGCCCTGCCTTCCAGAACGATCCCCAGTTCCGATGCCTTCTGCCCCACATGCAGAATCCGCGCCTCCCGCTCATACCGGGCCCGGCGTGGACCCAGGCATTCCAGCAGGGTTTCGGCCTCCGGGGCAGTCATCCCCGCAAACAACGGGGTGTGCAGTAGCTGCTGTTCCATGGTCTTTCCTCCCTTTGGTGTTCTGCTATCCAGCATACCCGCCGGGCCGCGCCGGGTCAAGCCCTTTCTTACCCCGCACTCAGTTCAGCAGCCAGACGCCGAGGTTCAGGTAGGCCGCAAAGGTCACCCAGAGCAGATAGGGAATCTGCATCAGCGCCGCCAGACGGTCCAGCGGATAGAAGACCCGGATCATGGCCAGGATCAGTCCCCAGAGCACCAGCAGCCAGAGCAGCGCAAAGCCAAAGGTCTGGAAATTGAAAAAGAGAATGCTCCAGAAAAAGTTGAAGCCCAGCTGCAGCAGATACACCTCCAGCGCCACGGTGCGGCGATGGGAGGCGGCGGTGGCATACACCCGCGCCGCGCCAATCCCCATCAGGGCATAGAGGATGGTCCAGGCAATGGGAAAGACAATGGCCGGCGGCGAGAGGGGCGGGGTCTGGATGGTGTTCTGGTACAGCTCGGTGCCGTCCCGGATCAGCCATCCGGCCAGCCCGCCCACCGCCTCGGTCAGCAGGATGCCCAGGGCATAAGTTTTCCAGGTTGGTTTGTTCATCAGCATCAATCCTCCTTCGAGATAGCATATGTGATTGTGCCGACGGTATGCGCTTTGCTGGCCGGGAAGAGAAAACCCGGCGAGGGAAATCCCTCGCCGGGTCGTTTTCTACAAAAATGGATCAATCCTTGGCCAGCAGTGCCGCGCCGATCACCCCGGCGCGGTAGCCCAGGGTGCAGCAGACGATGCGGGTCTTTTTTTCGGGGTCGGCAAAATCGTGGCCGAAGACCATCGGCTCCACCGCTTTGCGCAGCGGTACCAGCAGGTTTTCTCCCTGGTTGGCCACCCCGCCCGACAGGCCGATGACCTGGGGGAAGAAGATGTTGATGATGTTGGCAACCCCCACTGCCAGCCAGTGGACGTACTCCTCCACCACTGCGGTGCCGGCGGCATCCCCTGCCGCTTTGGCGTCAAAGGCGGTTTTGCCGTTGACCCCGTCCCGGGCAGCCAGCTGGTGCATCAGGCTTTCGGGGTGAGCTTCCATCGCCTCCCGGGTCATCCGGATCAGGGCGGTGGCGCTGGAATAAACCTCAAAACAGCCCCGCCGGCCACAGGTGCACAGCGGCGCATTCGCAGCCGCGTTGAGTACCATATGTCCCAGCTCGGAGGCGGCCCCGCTGTGGCCCACCAGCATCTTGCCGTCCAGCACCACACCGCCGCCAACCCCGGTGCCCAGCGTCACCACCACAGCGCTGTCGGCCCCCTTGGCACAGCCGGCCACCGCTTCCCCCAGCGCCGCCACATTGGCATCGTTGCCCAGCCGCACCCGCAGGCCGGTCCTGTCTTGCAGATACTGCCCCATGGGGAAGTTTTTCCAGGCCAGGTTGTTGGAGTACCGCACCATGCCGGTGGCATCATCCACCGTGCCGGGACAGCCCACTCCAATGCCGCCGACCTCTTCCCTGCCGCAGCCGGCCTCCTCCATCAGCGTAAGACAGAGCGCCGCAATGTCGTCACAAACCGCCTCGGCCGGACGGGGCAACTTGGTGGGGCGGCTACCCTCCCGCAAAATTTCTCCGTTTTCCTGTACCAGCGCGGCTTTGATGTTGGTGCCGCCCAGATCCACACCCAGATACAGCATACAGCGTTCTCCCCTTCTCCCGCCTTTGCCTATGGGGTTGCAAAGGCGGCCTTTGATCTTTTATTATAGTATAAGATACTCCCTCCCCTGCTCCGCGTCAATCCTCCGGGTTGAACCCGGACAAAGCTCCCGACCGAAATATTTTCCACAAAAAGGATGTGATGCTGTGGATTCTCTGCTGTTTCTCGGCTATGAAGGTTTGGTATCCCTTCTGCCTTTTCTGCTGGTCCTGCTCCCTGCGGCCCGACGGCATCCCAAACGGTTTGCCGGGGCAGGGATTCCTCTGCTGTTTTTTGGCATCTATCTGAGCGGGGTGTTCTATTTCACGGGAGCCGGCACCCTCTATGATCTGCTATTGTACTCCCTGGACATCCGCGCCTCCCAGATCAATCTCATTCCCTTCTCCCACACCATCGACCAAACCGCTTATCTGCTCAATGTGGTGCTGTTTTTGCCGCTGGGCATCCTGGCACCACTGCTCTGGGACCGGCTGCGCCGCTTGCTGCCTTTGCTGGGGGTCAGTTTCGGGTTTTCCCTGCTGATTGAGCTGAGCCAGCTGCTGAACAACCGCAGCACCGATGTGGACGACCTGATCCTCAACACCCTGGGCGGTCTGGCGGGTTTTGGGCTGTACAAGCTCTGGAACCGCTGTACCGGCGGGCGATGGCAGCTGCGGGGACTGCCCACAAGCAGCTTCTTCCTGGGCCTGGCGGCGTCCTTCTTCGGCCGGTTCTTCCTCTACAATGAGTTTGGACTGGCCAGTCTGCTCTATTTTTAAGCCGACTTTTCTCCTTACGCTCCCATTTTCTCCAAACTGTGGTACAATGATTGGTAGGAATAACCAGGGAACTGCCAAACCGGCGGCTCCCGCAGCTGAATACAACTTTTCAAGGGAGGTTTTTTGATGCGTAAAAATTTTGGAGCCAAACCCTGGACCTATCCCCAGCCGGTGTTCATCCTGGCTGCTTACGATGAAAACGGGGTTGCCAACGCCATGAACGCTGCCTGGGGCGGCATCAGCGATGACATCCAGCTTTCCCTCTGCATCAGTGCCGGGCACAAAACCACCGCCAACATTCTGGCCCGCAAGGCCTTCACCGTCAGCATGGCCACAGCAGACCAGGTGGTGGCCTGCGATTACCTGGGCATTGCCTCGGGCAATACGGTGGCCGACAAGATGGAAAAGGCCGGGCTGCACACCACCCCTTCCACCTTTGTGGATGCGCCTCTCATTGACGAGCTGCCCATGGCACTGGAATGCCGGCTGGTCAGCTACGATCCCGAGAGCTGCCGCCTGGTGGGCGAGATTGTCAACGTCAGCGCCGATGAATCGGTGTTGGATGCCGAGGGCAAGATCGACCCCGGCAAGCTGGAACCTATCACCTTTGACCCCATCCACAACACTTACCGCAAGCTGGGCGAAAAGGTGGGCAACGCCTTCCGGGATGGCGCGGCCCTGAAATAACGGTCAAAACACAAAACAGCCTTTCGACAAAAATGGTCGAAGGGCTGTTTGAATTTGCGGTGGACTGCCGCAGCGCGAAACACCGATCTGAGAAAGGATGTCTTGTCCCATGAACAAGAGCGATATCACACGGGACTACTGCATGCTGCACGGTCCGCTTGCCAAAAAAGGGTATGACTGGTGGTGGCATTCCTTCACTGCCGAAAATGTTCGCACCGGAGAGCAAAAATCCTTCTACATCGAATATTTTCTCTGCAACCCCGCCCTGGCCCAAAGGGAACCGGTTCTGGTCTGGAATGACCCTGAAGGCCGCAAAAAGGACAAACGCCCCTCCTATTGCAGCGGGGTGTTTTTTCGTTGTTTTGCTTGTGAGGCGTTCCGGGATGCGCTACAATAAAGACATATTCCCACAGAGAGAAGGAATCGTCATGTATGAACTGAGGCAAGTTGCCCCCAACAGCTACTACATCCAGAGCCCGGCCAAAATCGGGTTGTACCGGCTCAGCGAAACTGAGGTCTGCCTGATTGACAGCGGCAACGACAAGGACGCCGGGCGCAAGGTCCGCCAGCTGCTGGATACCAACGGCTGGAAGCTGACCGCCATCTACAACACCCATTCCAACGCCGACCACATCGGCGGCAACCGGTATCTGCAAACCCAGATCGGCTGCAAGATCTACGCCCCGGGCATCGAGTGCGATTTCACCCGTCATCCGGTGCTGGAACCCGCCTTTCTCTACGGCGGCTACCCCTGCAAGGACCTGCGCCACAAGTTTCTCATGGCCCAGGAGAGCGACGCCCTGCCGCTGACTCCCGAGGTGCTGCCCGCCGGCTTTACCCTGCTTCCCCTGCCGGGGCATTTCTTCTCAATGGTGGGCTTTCGCACCCCCGACGATGTGGTCTATCTGGCGGATTGTCTGTCCAGCAAGGAAACGCTGGACAAATACCAGATCGGCTTCATTTACGACGTGGGGGCCTATCTGGAGACCCTGGAGAAGGTCAAAACCATGCAGGCCCGGATTTTTGTCCCGGCCCACGCCGCCCCCACCGAAGACATTGCCCCACTGGCCCAGTACAACATCGACAAGGTGCAGGAGATAGCCGGAACCATTCTGGAGCTATGCAGGGAGCCCCTGGGCTTTGAGGAGCTGCTCCAGAAGTTGTTCACCCACTACGGCCTGACCATGACCTTTGAGCAGTATGTGCTGGTGGGCAGCACGGTGAAATCCTATCTGTCCTGGCTCAAGGACAGCGGCAAGCTCACCGCACAGTTTTGCGACAACCGGCTGCTCTGGCAGCGGGGATGACCAGGAGGAGATGCCATGACCAAACAGCAAGTCTATGATTTTCTGGATGCCAAAAAGATCTGGCACGAGATCACCGAACACCCCGCCGTCTACAACATGGAGGAGCTGGCCCAGGTGGAACTTCCCTACCCCGACCGGGACGCCAAGAACCTCTTTGTGCGGGATGACAAGCGGCGCAACTACTACCTCATCACGGTGTGGGGGGACAAACGGGTGAACCTGAAGGATTTTCGCCGCAAGCAGGGCACCAAACCGCTGACCTTTGCCTCGCCGGAGGAACTGCAGGAGATTCTCGGCCTGATCCCCGGCGCCGTGACCCCCTTGGGCCTGTTCCATGACACTGAGTGCAAGGTTCATTTTTATATCGACCGGGATTTCTGGCAGGGATCCGGCCTGATCGGAATCCATCCCAACGACAACACCGCCACCGTCTGGCTGAAGGCCGAAGACCTGGTTGCTCTGCTGCGGGAGCACGGCACCACGGTGGACATCGTGGAGCTGGACTGAATCCGAAATCTGATTTCTGTTGCATCGCCGGAAAGGAGTGACCGAACATGCCGATGCTGGGTGCCATCATAACCCCTCACCCGCCGGTGCTGCTGCCCGAGGTGGGCGGCGGCCGGGAGCGGGCCATTTCCGCCACAGGCCATACCATGGAAGAAGCCGCCCGGGAGGTGGCCCGCTGGAATCCCGAGGTGCTGATCATCTCCTCGCCCCACACCATTCTGTATGGGGATTATTTCCACATTGCACCGGGAAGCGGTGCATCGGGCACCATGGCGGCCTTCGGGGCGCCCCAGGTACGCATCGAGGTACAGTACGATGCCCGGCTGCGGGAGGAGATCATCCGCCGGGCCGAACAGGCCGGCCTGCAGGCCGGTACCATGGGCCAGCGGGACCCCAGTCTTGACCACGGGGTGCTGATTCCGCTGTATTTTCTGTGCAGGGCCGGGGTCACCTGCCCCATTGTGCGGATGGGGCTGTCCGGCTTTTCGGCGCTGGACCACTACCGGCTGGGACAATGTGTGGCCCAGGCGGTGGAAGCCCTGGGGCGCCGCGTCGTCTTTGTGGCCAGTGGAGACCTCTCCCACAAGCTCAAGGCCGACGGTCCCTATGGCTTTGCCCCGGAGGGCCCGGTCTTTGACGACGCTGTCACCAAGGCTATGGCCTCAGGCGATTTTCTCCGGTTCCTCACGATGGACACCTCCCTCTGTGAGAGGGCGGCGGAATGCGGGCTGCGTTCCTTCCAGATCATGGCCGGGGCGCTGGATGGCCTGGCGGTCCGGCCCAATCTCCTCAGCCACGAGGGCACCTTTGGGGTGGGCTACGGTGTGGCAGTTTTCCCGGTCACCGGCCAGGATGACAACCGCCGGTATGCTGCCGCCTGTGCGCAGTTCCAGAAGGAGCGCTTGGCTGCCCGCCGTGCCAGGGAGGACCCCTGGGTGCGACTGGCCCGCCTTTCGCTGGAAACCTATCTCCGGGAGGGGCATATGCTGCAAGCCTTGCCGCCGGATCTTCCCGCCGAACTCACTGAACAGGCCGCCGGGGCCTTTGTCTCGCTGCACAAAAACGGACAGCTGCGGGGGTGCATCGGAACCATTGCCCCCACCGAGGAGAATCTGGCCCGGGAGATTGTACTGAATGCCATCTCGGCCGGCACCCGGGATCCCCGTTTTCCGCCGGTGCGAGCCAGCGAGCTGGAGGAGCTGGAATACAGCGTGGATGTGCTGGGCCAGCCCGAGCCGGTGGCCTCCCCTGCCCAGCTGGACCCCAAGCACTACGGCGTCATTGTCAGCTACGGGCGCAAACGCGGGTTGCTGCTGCCCGACCTGGATGGGGTGGACACGGTGGAACAGCAACTGGAGATTGCCCGGCGCAAGGGCGGCATCCGGGCAGACGACCCCTACACCCTCCAGCGATTCCAGGTGGTGCGACATTCATGAAGACGGCATGTGAACTGTGTTTCCACCACTGTCTACTGGACGAGGGCCAGACCGGGATCTGCCGGGCTCGGGCCAACCGGGGCGGCGCCATCCAGTCGCTGAGCTATGGTCGGATCACTGCCCTGGCCCTGGACCCCATCGAGAAAAAGCCGCTGCGGCGGTTTTACCCCGGCAGCCGGATTCTGTCGGTGGGCAGTTTTGGCTGCAATCTGCGTTGTCCCTTCTGCCAGAACGCCGGGATTGCGGCCGTTGGGGCAGAGACTCTTACCCGGGACTGCAGCCCCGAACAGCTGGTACAAGAAGCGCTGCGGTTGCGGGAACGGGGCAACATCGGGGTAGCCTACACCTACAATGAGCCGCTGGTGGAGTATGAGTATGTACGGGACTGTGCCGCACTGGTCCGCCGGGCCGGGATGGTCAATGTGCTGGTGACCAACGGCACCATCGAGGAAGCCCCCTGGCGGCAGCTGCTGCCGCTGCTGGATGCGGTGAACATCGACCTCAAAGGCTTTACCGAAACCTGGTACCGGCATTTGGGCGGCGACCTGGAAACGGTCAAACGCTCCATCCTCCTGGCGGCCCAGACCTGCCATCTGGAAGTGACCAACCTGGTAGTCCCCGGAGAAAACGACAGTGAGGAGGAAATGCGGGCACTATCCACCTGGCTGGCGTCGGTCAGCCCCAACATTCCCTTGCACGTTTCCCGCTTTTTCCCGCGGCATCGGATGCAGGACCGCCCGCCCACACCGGTGTCCACCGTCTATCGCCTGGCGGATCTGGCCCGGGAACGGCTGCGGCATGTGTACACAGGAAATTGTTGAGACAGGGGCTGTTGCAAAATAGCCTAAAAAAATGAGATAGACATTCCCGAAAGGGTTTGCCTATCTCATTTTTTTGTTGT